>JAVLBT010000211.1:0-3602 GCA_031580945.1 Gracilimonas sp. | reverse complement strand
GGAGATTTGGACAACCACTATGGAATTACATTCTCCCCGGAAGTTCCCGTTGCGGAGCAAGTAGAATACATGACAAAGTTATGGAAAGATGCCGGTGAATTTGAAAAGAAGGCAGAGCAATTATTTCAAAAAGTAAAGGCTGAGCATACCTGGCAAAAGATCTTTCATCAATACCGAACTCATATTCATGGGTTATTGAAAACAGAAATGGCTTATTAGTTTGAGTAAAGATAAACCTTTAATATTCTTTGAGACAGAGGGATCTTATCCTTACAGTGGAGGAGGTGTATCTACCTGGTCACATATTTTATGCACAGAACTAAAAGAAAAAGTTGATTTCCAAATCCTGGCAATTACAGGGAATCCCTATGTTGAAAGTCGTTACCGCTTGCCTGAGAATATTAAAAAAATAATTCACGTACCTCTATGGGGTGTCGATGAACCCTCCGATTATTATGACAATGATCGTCCTTTTTCTTTCCAAATACAGAGAAAATCAAGAGCTACTAAAAAAGCCACTCAAACTTACTTTAAACCGCTTTTTGAAGATTTCATCTATTGCTTGTTAAATCCTTATTCCAATGTTGATCGTATTAGTGACATTCTATATGGACTATGGAAATACTTCCAATATTACGACTACAAACAAACCTTAAAGGATGCCCTGCTTTGGGTTGAGTTTAAACAAGCAGTATTGACATATTTTAAGGAATCGGGAATGAGCAAAAGTGACCAACCCAAAGTATTTGACATAACTTTTGGAATGCGTTGGCTCTATCATTTTATGATGCCAATCGCTGTGAACGTGCCAAAAGAGATCGATGTGTGCCATGCTACGCTTGCGGGCTTTCCTGCATTGAGCTCCATAGCTGCAAAATATGAATATGGTACTCCAAGTCTTGTTACTGACCACGGAGTATATATGCGCGAGCGATTGATAAACGTTGGGCAGGCTGATATGCCTTTTTTCTCTAAACGTTTACTTGTTGATCTTTCAACCCTGGTGAGTCGTGCGGTTTATCATACCGCAGATCAAATTTCTCCAGTCACATCTGCCAATACCGAATGGGAAAAACGATTTGAAGCCAATGAGAAAAATATTAAACCGATCTACAATGGGGTTAATACAGACCTTTTTAAACCAACTCCTAAACCAAAACAAACCGCTGGAACTCCAACTGTCATAGCCGTTGCACAGGTATTTCCACTAAAGGATATTGAGACTATGATCAGAACGGCTGATATCGTGAGAAAGGAAATTCCTGAGGTACAATTTAAAGTGTATGGTAGTTTAGAGGTCGATAAACCCTATGTTCAAAAATGTCGTGAATTGGTTGAAGAACTGAATTTGGAAGAGACGTTTGAATTCGGAGGTTTTCATGATCAACCCAGTATGATATTTAATGAAGGTGATATTTCTATCCTGACGTCTATATCGGAGGGATTTCCATATACTGTCATCGAGTCTATGAGTTGTGGTCGCCCGGTGGTAGCAACGGATGTCGGCGGAATCAGGGATGCCCTTGAAGGCTGCGGTATATTATGTAAGCCTCGATCTCCCAATGATATAGCCAAAGGAGTTATAAAACTATTGCAGGATGATGCACTACGTTTAGAATATGGAAATAAAGCCCGGGAGAGAGTGCTGCTAACGTTTAAAACTGAAATTTCTGTTGATGCCTATTACGACTCCTATGTGGATTTAAAAAACAGAAAACGTGTTCCGCTGAAGAATAAGATTGAGGTAGAGTCAGTAAAAAGATTACTTACTCATTTAGAAGCTGAGGAGTTCGAATATGCCTGAAACTATCGATCTTCGAACAGACAAGCTTACACAAGAGGAAGCAGTAGACCAAATTACTGAGCAAGTGTATGAATTGGTAGGAAACCCTATAAGTAAATGGGCCGTTGCGGCCACAATTGAGTCTCTTGGTGTACGGGATGTGGATGCAAAATCTGATTTTGGATTTGAAACGGTATTTGATCTTGCAGAGCTTGTGTACACACGCATAAAAACCTATGTAGAGGAAAATCAGAAAGTTGATGATGACATAGATTTTAAATTTGGTGGCTTTTCACGTACGCTTAAGATGTTTTTGAGGTACTACTCCCAGGGGATGATCTTTTCCCTTCCTATGATCTCACAGATCGTAGCTATACTCGTCTTTGAATATGCTTTATGGGCCTGGTTTGATTTCAATGAAGCTCAGGCAACGGTTGTGGCTCTTGGTACCATATTAGCCTTTATTCTTACCGGTGGTTTTATTCAAACATTGGGTCGTTTAGTGTCAAAATATAAGGGTGAGGGGAATTTTTATTTAGCTGCCAAAGCATCCATTTCGGTGATGAAATTAGCTGTTCCTTTTGTTTTAGTATCTGCATTAGCCATATTTGCGCTGAATTTGATTCTTCCCTTTTATCCTCAGCGGCTGCTTATTTTGGCAATGATCTATATGATCTTGATTTCATTTTTATTATTAGCTGCGGCTGTATTGTTTGCTACCGAGCAACGTACCATGATTCTATTGGGAATTCTTGCTGGTACGGTAGTTGTGATCTTTGGAATGGATTTCGCCGATTTTGGTATATATACATCTCAGTGGCTTGGAATAACAACCGTCACAATTATTATGGCACTATATGCCTACGTTTACTACCGTTTAAAAATACGGTCATTGCGCCAAGAATTATTTAAGCAATCTCTGCCAGAAGCTGAAGTCAACTATTATAACGTTTATCGGTACTTTATATATGGGTTTTGTTATTTCACATTTCTGTTTATGGACCGCCTTCTCGCATGGTCTGCAGGCCCTCCGCCACCAGAATATTTGATCTGGTTTAACACTCCCTATGAACTTGGCATGGACTGGGCGCTTATAACCCTTGTGATAACCATCGCGATGCTGGAATACAGCATTCAAGCTTTTTCAAGGAATTTGATTCCAGCCCAAAAAGCGGCCTATGTCACAAAGATCAAATTATTTAATAAGTTTTTCAGAAGGTTTTATGTAAAACAACTGCTGTTATTACTATTTGTAAGTGGAATTTCAATTTTGATTACCTATTACGGAGTTTTAAGCCTTCGAGCATTTGAAGATCAAGTGCCGGAAATCGCTGATTTTTTTGCTAACCCAATGACATTCAAAGTCTTTTGGTTAGCTAGTGTAGGATATTTATTTCTAATTTATGGCCTGTTAAACAGCCTGTTTTTCTTTACGCTAAATAGACCCGAATTGGTTATGTATGCTATGATAGCATCATTATTTGTGAATTTTGTGGTTGGATTTTTATGCAGCCGAATCTTTGGATTGGAATATGCTGTCATTGGCTTAATTGCTGGGTCCTTGGTATTTGCAGTTGCAACTGGGCTATTGGCAAAAAGATTTTTTAAACATCTGGATTACTTTTATTACTCTGCATTTTAGGAGCAAACTATGATTAATGACGTAAAAGGTTATATAACTACTGTAGTCCATCGACTGAGCAAGGCTTTTTCAATGGAAGCATTTGGTACTGAAGATCAGCTTGAGTTCTGGGAGCTGTCTGCTGAACATTTTTCTCGCGCGAAACTTCCTGGCTTTGGTGATATTGTTAAATGGATG
>JAVLBT010000210.1:0-3655 GCA_031580945.1 Gracilimonas sp. | reverse complement strand
GAATTCGGCCGCTTAGTAAAGGTTTTACGCGGATTGCATTTGGGGGCGAAGAGGCTTCTAATTGGGAACTCGATATTCAGATCATCCCTGTTGGGGTAAATTATACGGAGCACCGGAAAGCTCAGAATACCGTGCAGGTTTTTTATGGAGACCCAATTCCTGTTCATAAGTACAAGGCGGCCTTTGAAGAAGATGAGAATGCAGCCACACAACAAATGAAAGATGAAGTTTCCGCTGAAATGAAAAAACTCGTCTTTCATGTGGAAAACCTTGATCACTACCCTTTTCAGGAAATCCTTTGGCATGACCTTGAGACCGATGAGAGAGTACTCACAAATCCAAAAGTCGTAAATCCGCGAATTGAGAGATCTGAAGAATACATCACAGAAGAGTTGATTGAAGAAGCAAAAAAAGCGAAGAAAATAGCATCAAAATATGATCTTTCTCTCCGTGATTTTGCCGTTTCAAAAGGATTGACTTTTAAGGAATTTCCGCTCTTTCCGTTCTATATGTTTTCCTATTTCAACAATCTTATTCCCTATCAACCCATAAAATATTTGATCAAAAATGTTATCAAAGATCACGCTTTTGACGCTTCGATTAAACTTTTAGCAGGTATGATCTTATTACCACTTTTTTATACGATTGTAAGCCTGATACTTTACTTTTCAGGAGTGAGTGGTACCTGGATTTTAGGATATGCAGGACTAAGTATTCTTACTGCCCCTTTATTTATTCGAGGAAAAGAATTATTTGCCAAAGATGAGGTGGAAGAGTTTCAACGGTTTCACCCTGAAGATTTCAATACCGTCATAGACATATTAGATTCATTTCAAAAGCTACGTGATAAAATTTTAAATGAATGAAGCACAACTGCTTAGTGTTTAGTTTTTGAATTTAAATCAAAGCACTTTTATGAAATCTATTATCACCTTATTTACTTTTCTTTTTGTATTTGCAGGATGTACTCAAACCGTAGAAAAAGAAGTTGAAGAAACAGAATTTGAACATGATGAATTAGTTGCCACAGTTATGCAAGTTGGCGACAGTGGCGTTTCTGGTTCCGTAATTTTTTCGGAAGATGATAACGGAGTAGCTGTTCAGGGAAGTTTTTCAGGACTTGAACCTGGAAATCACGGATTTCACATCCACCAATATGGTGACTGCCGCGCCGAAGACGGAACAAGCGCTGGCGGGCATTTCAATCCAGCTGGAAATGATCACGGAGCACCAACCGACGAAGTACGCCATATGGGAGACCTTGGAAATATTGAAGCCAATGACCAAGGCATGGCTACCGTTGATTATATTGACGATACGATTAGCCTTGAGCAAATTTTAGGACGTGGCATCATCATTCATGCCGGAGAAGATGACCTGACATCACAACCAACCGGAGCAGCTGGAAGTCGTGTGGCTTGTGGTGTGATCGGTATTGCCCAGGATTAAATTCCTTTACTGCTTTTATCACCATTATATCGGCTTTGAAATCTCTTTTTTCGATCAAAATGTGAGTATTTTAAAGCCGTTTTTTTAATTACATCAATTACCAAATAAAATAGACTTTTGGCTCGCAAAAAATTTGACATACCAAAAATGTATCAGTCTCCCATTATCCGCAAGGTGAAAGAGGCTACTAAGATCATTGACCCTATGAAAAAGGATCTTGAGCCTTCTTTGCTCGATTTTGGGCCTATACAATTCTACATACCCCGGTTTTTTGGGTTTTGTTATGGAGTCGAAAATGCCATTGATATTGCTTACCGAACCGTAGCTGAAAATCCGGATAAAAATATTTATTTACTCAGCGAAATGATCCACAATCCTACGGTGAATGAGGACCTGCTCGATCGCGGGGTAAAATTTTTATTTGATACGGACGGAACGGAGCGAATTCCCATTTCTTCATTAAGTTCAGATGATATTGTGATTGTACCTGCTTTTGGTACTACACTGGAAATTCAAGAACAACTGAAAGAGGTTGGTATCGATCCCTATCAATACAATACTACCTGTCCTTTTGTTGAGAAAGTTTGGAAAAGAGGTAAGCAATTGGGGAAAAAAGATTATAGCCTGGTGGTTCATGGAAAACACCAACATGAAGAAACCCGGGCTACTTTTTCACACAGTGCTGATCACTCTGACGTAGTTGTGGTCTTAAACCCCGAAGAGGCCCAGGTCTTAGCTGATATAATGACGGAAGATCGCCCACTTTCTGATTTCGAAAAATATTTTGGGCACAAATCTACGGAGGGATTCAACCCGCTGGAAGATATGGAGCGATTTGGAGTTATCAACCAAACCACGATGCTGGCTACGGAGACTCAGCGTGTTATGGAAATTTTGAGAGAAGCAGCTATTTCACGTTTTGGAGAAGCTAACATCCTCGACCATTTTGCCGATACTTCCGATACGCTTTGCTATGCCACCAATGAAAATCAATCAGCTACGTTGGCTTTAGCTGAAACAGATGCTGATATCGCCATTGTGGTTGGCGGTTACAACTCCTCCAACACTATGCATCTTGTAGAGATTCTTGAACATCATTTCCCCACCTTTCACATCCGGGATAAGTCAGAGCTTTCACCTGAAAAAATACATCACTTTGATCAGTGGGATAAAAAAATGGTGACAACTGAAAACTGGCTGCCAACCGATCAAAAGCCAGTTAAGATTGCATTAACATCAGGTGCTTCCTGTCCCGATATTCTGGTTGATGAAGTGCTGCTTCAGATCCTTGAATACTTTGATGGTACGCAAGAGGTTGATGCTGTTATTGCTCCTTATGAAAATAAATTGGAAGAAGAAGCTGTTAAATAATCAGGTAAAATATGTGGTTTCAAAAAGAGATTCGGCTTTCCCCTAAATCACGAGGATATCACATCATTACCAACGAAATTTTGGATGAAATTCCGGAGATTGAAAACATCTCAACCGGCTTAGCACATATTTTTATTCAGCATACCAGTGCAGCTCTCACCATTAACGAAAATGCTGATCCCTCTGTGCGCCGGGACTTTGAGACCCACTTTAATCGCGCAGTTCCGGAGGATACTTCTCTCTATGAACATACGTTAGAGGGAACCGATGACATGACCTCGCATATCAAAAGTTCGTTGCTGGGTTCTTCCGTTACCATTCCAATTTCAGATGGACGATTTAATCTTGGAACATGGCAGGGCGTTTATTTGTGTGAACATCGTAACCGAGGTGGCAAACGAAAATTAGTGGTCACACTTCAAGGCGAATAATAGTATACCCAACCGGAGATTATTCCCTTCTCAAAACCTTGAATGCAATATTTCTGCCTTCACCTTGCATGATAGCGAGATTGATCCACGATTTTGCAAAATCTTCTATCAACTTGAACTTATCATCTCCTCCAAAGTCGTAGCAGTTTTCAAAGCCTAAATCATAGGCTAATTTTTTGACGATCTCTTTTCCCTTTTTACTATCACCAGCAGTAAACATATCGATACCGACTGCACCATACTGTGGGTTTCTCATGTTTTCATACCCAGTAGTGTTAAATCCTTTTACAACATGTTCGCATTTAGTAAGCTGTTTTAAAGCTGCTGCTCCGGTTTCAAAACCGTCAGGACTCATTCGTACCGAGTTCGAAGCATCAATAATGATCTTATCTGCAACATCATTT
>JAVLBT010000020.1:0-28257 GCA_031580945.1 Gracilimonas sp. | reverse complement strand
AAGGAATTTCATCCACGGGCTTGATGTGTCAGTTTCCCAGAAACTTCTTCTCGTGACGTAGCTCTGCTGCGTCATGCTACACTGAGGCTCAGCCTCATAAAAGCATGACGCCTCTCCTTAGATCTTGCAGGTTTTTCGAATACTTCAATTACAGGCCGCTGGGTACGAAATCGTGGATAAGATGACACTTATGAAATAATTTTCACTTCAAACTTTTTTATTGCTCAAACCTCTTAAGATTTGGAATCCCTGGAGGTTTTTTATGAGTTTATTTTCTTCAGAAATTTTTCTTTACATCTTTCGTTCAGCATTCAGGCTTCAAACTGTTATTTTAGTCAAATCTCACAAAACCAGATTCTATCTAAAATGCGTATTATTTTCTTATTGCTGACCTTTGTATTCACGTCTCATTCTTTATCAGCTCAAGTTCTAAATTCGAAATCGTATAACAATGGGCTGGTCGTAACCGCTGATAAGTATGCCTCGGAAATAGGTAAAGAAATTCTTCAACAAGGAGGAAATGCCGTGGATGCAGCCGTGGCTGTTCAGTTTGCACTCGCGGTGACCCTCCCCAGAGCGGGTAATATAGGTGGTGGAGGCTTTATGGTTATTCGATTAGCAGATGGAGAAACAGCCGCGCTTGATTTCCGTGAAAAAGCGCCTCAAAAAGCATCCCGAGACATGTATGTTCGAAATGGAGAATTTGACGGAGACTTAAGCTGGGAAGGAATATTGGCAGTTGGTGTACCGGGAACAGTGGATGGAATGATCAAAGCTTTGGAGCGATACGGAAGAATGCCCTTGGATCTTGTTTTGCAGCCTGCCATTAAATTAGCAAGAAATGGCTATTCGCTATCCTATTCACAAGCTGAAGATCTTAACAATAATCAGGACACTTTTTTTAAATATGAGGCTTCAACAAGTTATTTCACAAAGCCTGACTCCTCCCTGTTTGAGGAGGGTGATACTTTTACCCAAACAGATCTGGCCACCACGCTTGAGCGTATAGCCCGTTTCGGAAGAGAAGGGTTTTACGCAGGCCCTACCGCCGATGCCATCGTCAATGAAATGGAGAAATCAGGTGGATTGATCGGGTACCGTGATCTTCGGAATTATGAAAGTGTTTGGCGAGAACCGGTTCGTGTTGATTATCAAGATTACACGCTCCACATAATGTCGCCACCAAGTAGTGGCAGTGTTGCTATTGCACAGATCCTTAAGATGATCAACGATTACGATCTGAAATCAATGGGGCACAATTCTGCTGATTATGTTCACGTGATCTCAGAAGCTATGAAACGTGCCTTTGCTGATCGTTCCTATTATCTCGGTGATCCGGATTTTGTGGATGTACCTATGGAAGAACTCACCAGTGAATATTATAATGATGTGCGTATGGGTGATTTTTCAATGGATTCCGCCACAACCTCATCATCCTTGTCTTATGGAAATATTTCCGCTACTACTGAATCCTCTGAGACCACCCATTTCTCAGTTATAGATGAAGATGGAAATGCAGTTGCGGTCACCACGACCTTAAATGGTTCTTTTGGTAGTCATGTTTCAGTAGGTGGAGCCGGGTTTTTACTGAATAATGAGATGGATGACTTTTCGGCTCAACCCGGAGAACCCAATGCCTATGGATTGATCGGTGCAGAGGCAAATGCTATTGAGCCTGGAAAGCGGATGCTGAGCAGCATGTCTCCCACCATTGTTACAAAAGATGGAAAAGTTGATATGATCTTAGGGGCCGCTGGTGGACCAAGAATCATTACTGCAACCTTACAAGGATTTTTAAACCGTGCGATCTTTGATATGCGAGCCCAACAAGCCACATCAGTACCTCGATTTCATCACCAATGGCTGCCTGAAGTACTTCTATATGACGATTTTGGGCTCAGTCCAGATACGCAGCGATTACTTAAAGAAAAAGGCCATCGTATTTTCCCATTCCCAGGAATTGGGCGAATGCATAACATCTTTATTGAAGCCGATGGCTCAATGAGCGCTGGTGTTGATCCGCGAGGTGATGGTTACGCTGCTGGCTTTTAATTATTATTCTAACTGGTTCACGAGGTTTTGAATAATTAACAAATTAGTAATTTGCTGCCAAGTTTCCTTTATTCAAAGTAGAACTTAAAAACTTGTACTTCATGGTCAAAAATTCAGATCTGATGCGGATCAGAACCATTATTTATGAAGTCTTTTGAATTCAATACAAATTAATGAAACCATCCTACGAATCTATTTCATGGAAAGAAGACCACCTTATTGTAATAGATCAAACGCAACTTCCATTAAGAGAGATCTATTCCGAAATTCATACCATTGGACAAGTATGGGAAGCCATCAAAAAACTTAAAATTCGGGGAGCACCTGCCATTGGTATTGCAGCATCTTATGGACTGTATTTGGGTGTCAGAGATCTGGATACAAAAAACTTCACCAGCTTTAATGTTGAATTAAATCGTTGGATAGAGTATCTAAAATCCGCGAGACCTACCGCTGTTAACCTTAGCTGGGCTTTGGACCGCATTAGTCAAACCGTTTATGCCAACAAAGAAGAAGATCTCGATGAGATTAAAAAAGTGATCCTTGAAACCGCCAAAACTATCCATGACGAAGATAAAAGAAGATGCAAACAGATCGGGGAGCATGGATCTGAGCTGGTTCAGAAAGAATGGAATATTCTCACGCATTGTAATACCGGTGGACTTGCGACGGGGGCTTATGGCACGGGCTATTCCGTGATACTTCATGCACATAATGCAGGAAAACAGATCCACGTATGGGCAACCGAAACTCGGCCACTACTGCAAGGAGCTCGACTAACCACCTGGGAACTGAAACAAGCTGAGATCCAATTTCACCTGATCGTTGATTCATCGGCGGGTCATCTCATGAAATCTGGCAAGGTAGATATGGTCATTGTTGGGGCAGATCGCGTAGCCGCCAATGGCGATACCGCTAATAAGATCGGGACTTATACTTTGGCCGTACTTGCGAAAGAAAATAATATCCCATTTTATGTAGCTTTACCGCTTTCCACTTTTGACCTTGCCACAGAATCAGGTGATGAGATTGAGATCGAAGAACGGGATTCCGAGGAAGTTACATATCTGGCTAAAACACAAATTACACCCAAAAAGACTGAGGCTTATAATCCTGCTTTTGATGTAACACCTCACAACTATATTACTGGGTTCATTACTGAAAAAGGTATCATTGAGCCCAATTTTAAAAAGAATATTAGATCACTGTTCAGCTAATCCTGTAAAAAGCATAGTTCAGATCTTTCTATGCCTTTGCATCCTCTGCTAATGCTTCACTTTCATGATCTACCCTTTCTCGGTGGATATTGCAGGTTATACCAGCTGAGCTGCCCATGATAACGCCTATTCCAATCAACAGAAAAATATTAACCTCAAGTACTAAGCTTAGGATATAGCCCGTACAAGCGCCAGCCAAAACTGATATGACCCATATCAAAAAAGATTTCATTGAGTTGCAGTTGGGACTAAAATTCTAAAAGAGGTTGTACCGGTAGCTGAAATCTCTAATTCGGCATTCAATTGTTTACTAAATGCCCGGACTATTCTCATTCCGATACCATGTTTTGATTTGGTATCAAAATCTCTGGGTAATCCGACCCCATTATCCGTTACCCTAACTGACAAATACTCGGGCGTTTCAGAAAGATCAATTACAACTAATCCATCTTCATTCTCCTTAAATCCATGCTTACAGGCATTCATTACCAACTCATTGATGATCAAAGTAAATGGAATAGCCCGCTCCATATCTAAACTTATTCCATCCTCAGCATTTACAATGATCTGTATGTTTTTTTGTTCCTTTCGAAGAGCCTGCTCAACTCTGTTGCTCAACTTAATAGCGTAATTTTTAAGATCGACAATATGTGCTTTTTTTGTTTGTGCCATTGATTCATGCACAATAGTAAGAGAACGAATTAAGGAATGTGAATCCAATAATATCTGCTCGTTGGTCTTTTCAGTGTCACTTTTAAGCTGTAATTCAAGAATAGCTAACACCATGGTTAGATTGGTTCTGACTCGGTCATGGATATCATTCAGCAGTAAATTTCTTTCCTCCAGTGCGCTATTCAATGCTAATTCCTTTTTCCGTAACTCTGAAGTTTGTGTATTTACCTTTTCCTGCAGCGATTTATTCCAGCTTCCGACTAAATAGATACTCCCCACACCAATAAATAAAACAAGAGAAATCGAAATCCATGTTACAATTTCAAACGACTCATTTACACTCATCATGTTTTGAAAGAGCTGATAAGACATTCCGGATCCTGATAATTCATTCTCTATAGATTGAGAACCAAGCATTTTAGCAGATATCAAAAATATTCCCAATACCACTGCTAACACGGATATAGTAGAATAGATCCATTTTAAGGATACAGTCTCCTTTGGTGGGATATCAAACACTTCATCCCGGAATTTGTAGATGCCTGAAGTGAAAAAATAAAGTAAAGGAGCTGCTATCAATATTGCTTGAAGAAATAAACTGACCCACCAGCTTTTCCAAATTACAAGAGTTTCAAAAAGCGGAAGATTATAAAACATGCTCCATATAAAAGCACCTAAAGAACAAGCTAAAGCTGAAAAAAGTGAGATCACCACATAAAAACTAAAACTTCTAACCGATCTCAACCCTACATCAAAATTCACACAGTAATAAGCAAGAGAATAGATTGCTAATCCCAATGTAAAAGACAAAGCATACAACAAAGACCAATACCAGGTCATTGCAGCCGTAAAAGCCAGTACAAATGTTGAAACAAAAACAGGAATAAACCCCCACTCAAATCCAACCCAAAAAACCAATAACATGCCAATGAGCATGGGAACCTGAATCAAAAAAACCTGCCCGATCTTATCCTGATCCAGTATATCTGTAAACCCGAAGATATTTTCCATTAAAAACACAGATGAAATACTGACTGCAATAAATACAACCCAAACTCCCATCAACCCGATAAATTTTGAGCTTCCGGTTCCAAATTTACCAAGTACATATTCCATCGTTAGTGGTTGATAGAATTTCTTATTGCGTGCAAAATGCTCTTCCATCTGTATACTACCTAATCATTTTGAGGTCGGTCAGCCAAAATTTACTATTCGCTTAACTTGTAATAATTTACAATCATTAGTTCATATTAATAAATAAATTTAAACATCAAAAAGCCTCTTTAATGCGGTCAAATACATGCTATAAATATTATTTAAACTTAGGTCTAAGATTGAATGTGATTCTAAAGTAAAATTTTTACCAAATAAAGAATTGCAATTATTGAATCATTTATTATCAAAATCCATTATTTAAGCACATAACATAAAAGACTTAACCAAAACAAGGAGTTATAATGAAAACACAAGTTAAAGCACACTGGCTGGGACATTCTGCCTTTAAGCTTGAAAGTCAAAGCGATAAAATTATTTATGTGGATCCTTTCTTAAAAGATAATCCATCTACCCCTGATGAATTTAAAGAAGTAGATAAGGCTGACTATATATTGCTAACGCATGGCCATGAAGACCATGTTGGAGACACGGTTGAAATTGCAAAACATACCGGGGCTACAGTGGTAGGAATTTTAGAATTGATTGGACTGTTGAAAGAAGAAGGACTTCCGGAAGATCAGGCTGTTGGCTTTAACAAAGGCGGTACCGTTCATTTTGATGACTTTTCCGTCACTTTAGTATCTGCAAATCACAGTTCTTCTTACAAAGGGAAATATGCAGGAGATCCCGGTGGACTTGTGATCTCTTTTGAAGATGACATCTGCGTGTATCATATGGGGGATACTAATATATTTGCGGATCTGGAACTTTACGGAGAGCTCTATCGCCCCCACATAGTATTAGCTCCAACCGGCGATCACTTCACAATGGGGCCTGAGGAGGCAGCTTATGCTGTTGAATTGATAGGGTGCGAAATTGCTGTTCCCATCCATTATGGAACCTGGCCTCCAATTGACAGCGACCCTGAAGAGTTCAAAGAAATTTTGGAAGCTATTACAGATACCGAAGTTGTCATTCCTGAAAAAGGAGAAAACTTTTTAGAGTGATCAATTTTCATCACTGAATCTAAGCCACAGGCCCTTTGGTCTGTGGCTTTTTTATTTGAACTTGTTTCTATTATGTTATGGATATGCATGAAATTTTTCATCTCATATGTGGTTTTAGAATAAATCAGCAGGGTTTACTTTTAAAGTTTAAGATATCAGTATGAGTGCTTCCTATACCTTAATACAAAAAATAATTACACTCGTCTTTTTTGGGTGTTTCCTGAATTTCAATATTTGCAGCGCCCAAGATAAACCACAAAAAAGTCCAGCCTCATCCCAATTTGATAAGGGTTGGTTTACTCTGGCTATTGGCAATGATTACAGTTCTGATAATGAAATTAACCAACGGCTGGCGCTTGCCTTTACTGCTAACTGGGGACGGACTCATTTCTGGCAAGCAGGACTCAACCTGAACTCTACTATATTATTCGGCGGCGACATGCTAACTCTACATGCTGCTCGGGGTTTTTCTGGTATGAGCCGGTTCTTTAGAATTTCCATAGCGGCAGGGCCGGCATTCATTTCTATACATGAAGACCGGACAAACGAAAATGATCTTCAGTTAATTACTGCGGGTTTAATTGGTGATGCTCAACTGCTCTTTACCCCTGTTAAAGAAATTGGAGTTGGTATACAATTTCATGGCAACCTTAATTTTAGAAATCAGATTGCAGGTCCACGGTTGGTGCTTGTGATTGAAGGACATAAGTAATTATTCACCACACCGACGGCAAACACTTGATATATTTAAACTTACGTTACATCATATTGATCCCACAACTGGGTTTTAATATGAATTCTGACTGAGTATTTCAGGTTACGTTCACAACTATCCCAATTTAGTTATAGATTGGGACGAATTTGAATTTCACTTGCGAATCATGAAAACGATCCTTAATTATTTCTTTCGTGGAATGCTGATTATTTTGCCTGTCGTAGCTACCACCTACCTTCTCTACTCCATTTTAATTTGGATGAATGATCTGTTTAATAACCTGCTTTTCAGTTGGTTTGCGTATGAAATTCCAGGTCTGGGGATTATCACAGGTTTTACACTGATCACAATTTTCGGATATTTGATGTCTCGAACTTTTGCCCGCCCTGTAGTTTATCTGTTTGAAAAACTGATGAGTAAAACTCCCTTGGTAAATATTGTATACAATTCGCTCAAAGACCTCACAGAAGCATTTGTTGGTGAAAAAAAGAAATTTAACAAACCCGTATATGTAGAGTTCAGTGAACCGGCAGGCATGAAACGTTTTGGATTCATCACTGAAAAATCGCTGACACATTTTGGCCTAGAGGATGAGGTAGCAGTCTACTGTCCACACTCTTACAATTTTTCGGGAAATCTATATATCGTTCCCCGGGATAGAGTTACACCCGTTAAAGCCGATCCCACAGATTTTATGCGTTTTGTAGTTTCTGGAGGAGTCACTAAAATTAATTCATAAAAAAGCGACTCAAATTTGAAAGAGTTCCTGCTTTTAAAATTAAGTTTGCTGAAATACTCATTTGCTTATTTCAGCAAATGAATCTATAGCATTAATGGGAATCCCACACTCGTGGGAACGAACGTATCTCGTCTTCTTATCTATCTACAAGCTTAATGACTCTATATTGGATTAGTAAACTTCTTCAAATGTGCGATCGCCAGCTTTTACATTTCGGGCCATATCTTCCCAGTCCCATTTTTCAGGGTCTATGTCTTCAAAATCTCCCTTTAACACCAGGTATTCTGAGAATCCATTTTTGGCAAGATTTTGATAAATCCCTTTCTCCATTCCTTTCAACCCACAGATGTATAAAAGTGTGTTGTCTTGCTTCAATATGGGATGAAGCTGTTCTTTATTGTCATCAATAGCTGTTTGGACGTAATGTTTGGAGCCATCTGGTCGACGTTCTTCCCTGGATATCTTTGGGATATAGTGGAAGTTTTCGTTGTCCTTTTCCACTTCCATCAGAAATTCCGGATAGATGAGATCTGTTCTGTATGCCGCTCCAAAAACGAGGGCTACGTGACCCTTGTAATCCGCTTCCATCAGCTCCATGATCATCCCTCGAAATGGGGCAATACCTGTTCCTGTTGCAAAAAAGATATAATTGAAATCTTTGGGATTTTCGGGTAACAAAAATCGTTTTCCACTTGGACCGGTAGCTTTAACCTTATCACCTGGTTTAAGATCTGCAAGATAATTTGAGCAGACACCGGTATAAAGCGAACCATCTTCCAGTTCTTCAATGGTGCGCTTTACGGTTGTGGAGATCAAATTTGATTTCCCGTCCTCACCTTTCGTTGGGGAAGAAACGGAATAAAGGCGAAGTTTGTGTGGACGCCCTCTTTCATCTTCTCCGGGAGGTAAAATTCCAATTGACTGGCCAATACGGACTCGGCCTTCCAATTCAGTTCCTGCTACATCGAAAGTCATGTGCCGAACAAAATTCGGACTGCTTTCCTTAGTACAGATGTAATTTTCTACAACTGTAATCTCCGTAGGATCTTTAGGTGAATAAATATTTAGTTCAACTTCAGGTAGTACTATTTCAGGCATTTGATCTGAATTTGAGTGAGAGTGAGTGATGTTTTTGAGTGATTTAAACAAAAAAAATCCTGTACTGTTTTGGCACGGGACGTTTAAAATAGGATATTTTTTACTTAGAAATAAAATGTATGTCGAACTGATAGTACATTTCCACTAAACTCTCTATTCTGACGTTCGTCATTATCACAAAAAATGATGGTGAGTCCCATTAAAGTGGCTTAATCGTTAAAAAGAAAGAGCCGCGCCAAACCAAGATGATTTCCCAAATCTACGTTCTGTTTCGTCCACGAGATTAGAAAATAGACGATGCTATTCATAAAATGTTAACTAACTAAGTGCCTAAACGGACCAGTAATGACAGACTTATATTTTTATTTGTGGGAGTAAAATGCAATAACAAACCGATCAGTGCTACCCATCTTACGATAGATATTCCTTTGGTGATTGTAGAGTTTTGCTCTCTAAAATATTCCAATGAATACTCTCCCCTAAATTATATCCCTTTTGCGCAGAGTTTTATAGTATCCAGCTTTTGTTCCAACACCTATTGTATTATTGATAAGTCGTTTTCTATCGATGTTTGGATTGGCCGCACCAAAGAAAAAACTGCAGTATTTTGATTAATCAATTCACTCCTTGTTAGAGTAAATAACCATCAAAGTTTCATGTTAGATGGATCATTGATTACTAATGCGATAGCGTATTAGCTCATCAATATCTGGCTTCGTGCCATTTTCATTGATTAACTGTTCAGCAAGTTGGTGAGTAACACCTACACTTCGCATTCGCATTAAATTTTCCTTTGAAAGCTCATCCTGTGTATATCCAAGATCCATCATATTACTCGTAAAAAAAGCTGTCACATCATTTCTTCTTAGATCTATCAAATCTTGCAAGGTTAACTCATAACCCAGTTCTTTCATCATTCGAGAAAAAGTAGCACTTACATCAGCATTTTGAAGTTCTACAAGCTGTTCCAGTGTTACATCTTCATACCCGGCTTCTCTGATCTGAGACGTGTATGTTGCTGTTACCCCCTCTGCTCTTAAGGCCGTCAATTCTTCATGTGTGAGTTCCCCATATCCCATTTCTGTCATCCACGCACCCATTCGATTTAACAGGTCTTCATTTGGTTGATTGAACTCCTGTACAATATTTTCAACTGGATTCCATTGAACTTCAGAAAAATTTATTTTTGACCCCGTATAAAATAGTAGCGTTGCAATAAACGCTATTAATAATATATAATTGGCTAATTTAGAACCAGATGAGCTCTTACCCGTAGCCATTTGATCATCTCTGAATTTGCCGTCATCTTCGAGGTCTTCTAAATCGTTCTTTAGATTTTTAAATTTTGTACTCATAATATTTAGCCCTTTGTCTTGAGCAGAAAAGTACGCAGATCTACAACTAAAGATTCAGTAAACTTTTATTTAATCTGCTCTAATGAACGTGTAAGCTCACCAATTGTAAAAGGTTTTGATATCAAATCGATACATTCTGTTGCCTTAGCCCGATCATAGTTTACTTTATCTGAATTACCAGTTAGATAAATGACCTCCGTATCAATATGTTCCTTGATTCGGATAACTGCTTCGATGCCATCAATATTTCCTTTTAAACGAATGTCCATCAATACAACATCCGGTTTATGTTCTAAAGCCAGATCAATAGCTTCTTCTCCAGAAGCTGATTTACCAACTAATGTATGTCCAAGTTTTTTGATCATATTCTCTACTACCAACGATATGATCATATCGTCTTCTACGATCAGAATTTTTTTAGAAGATGTATTCAAAATATTTGGTCTGTTCTTTTTAGAAATTACATGTAAAAGAGTATGCTAACAATACATTGTTACAAATATACTCCGTTATCTACAATTTGTTGATATAATATTAGCTAATGAAATGATTCTATCTACTGGTTAACTTAACCAATATACCCTCTTCAATATCAATGTAGGCCGTCCAACCATCAAATTCTTCATTGGGATGATCTATTTGAACCGCCCAGCAGTATCTAATTTCTAACCGTTCTTGTGCTACATTTTCATAAGGTACTAACACTTTAGTAGGCCGTTCTGTAAGATCTTCGGCTTTTATAGTATAGATTTTGGACTCTCCAGTATAAGGACGCATATCTATTTGCCAACCTACCATTCCAGCCTGTACTTCAGCATATCCGTAGTTAACAAAATTTGGGATAGTGACATTTGGATACCAATTTCCCCAGATCCGGTTCACTCCAAGAGCATCAAAAAATACAATGATCTCAGTTCCCGGTACTTCTGTTGAATCAATTAATTGACGGCCGAAAGTAAGTCTCCATTCAATATTAGCACTGTATTCGTCAGGTCTACCACAATTTACACAACCAGGTTGTGGCGAGATATCCTTGAGAAATAATGCCGATGAATCAGTCACTCCGGTATACTCGCTGTTTTTAAGTAATGCTTTTTGAGCTGCTTTTAAAAGGGTATCTGGTTCATTCATTTCTACTCGTACCACATCACGATTTGCACGGTCACAAGGATTGGTACCATCCAAGAATAGAATCTCGCTAAAACCCGTGAAACCGTATTCATTCAGGGTTGAACAAATACGATTATCATTAGCCGACTGATATTCCGAATTCATCGCTTCAAGCTCTGGTAGTGAGATAACAGGATAGGTAGTTGGATAATCCAGGGTTGGATTTTCGGCAGTCAGTAAATTACAACCAATTATTGCAATGGAAAGAATGCCAATTAAACTGTATAATCTTAATTTATCCACTATTCTTAGCCGGTCTGATGATACCAACAAGTTAGAAAAACTGACCTCATTTAACAAGAATTTAGACGTTTTGACCGGTTAATTTATTCCAACTTTTACTCATGAAAGAACACAAAAATATTGGCATAATTGGCTGTGGGGTTAGTGGTTTAACTGTTGCCAATCTATTGATTCAGAATGGCTATTCAGTAACATTATATTCAAAACACTCACCTCTTATAAATGCTAATGACCCAACATTTGCGAGTCAGTATCCTGCTGCTTCGATCATACCCCATTCTGTATTCGGTCATACCGTCGGTTCTCTCTTTAAATACAGTCAATCTTATTTCGAACAGTTATATCTACAAGACTTCCCGGGACTTTCAAAGAATAAGCACTTTGAACTTTTTGGGTACGAACAAAGAGATCCCTGGTATAAAGAATTCATGCCCAATTTTACTGCTTTCAATGAATTGAATTCGGAATTTCATCCCAGACATCCCAAAATAAAAGTAGAATCCGGGTGGTGCTTTGAATGTTTTTTCGCGGACTGGCCAGTTTATTTTTCTGCTCTTTATCATTCTGTATTTGCTCATCAAGATAAAACAGAATTAAAGATTATGACCTTATCCAATAAAGATCTTCAAACACTTCCACATGATATTCTGATCAATTGTGGAGGGTTATCAGCAGCCAATCTTTTTGACGATTCGGAGACCATGATCTACAAAGGACATTTGGTAACTGTTAAGGGTGCACCTCCACTTGAATCAGAAAATGGACAAACTATATCATATAATTTTTCACCGGGTGCCAAATATTACTCTACTACAAAAAATGAAACACAAGATATATACTGCTATTCAAGAAATAATGAATGGGTCTTTGGCGGAAGTCGCATAAAAGGATTTGTGCAAAATCAGAATCAGTGGGTCGGAGATTCCATCTCAAACTCTTTTGTTGAGATAGATGGTATTCAAATCCCCAGCCAGATATTAGATCTCAATTCAGAGATCATAGCCCATACTTTTGGGATTGATACCCGTAAATATTTAAATAGAAAAGCGAAATTAGGGTATAGATTTATAAGAAATGAACAGGACGGATTACGTATTGACCATGAAGAATTACATGGGAAAAAAATTATTCATAATTATGGCCACGGAGGTGCAGGTGTTACCCTTAGTTGGGGTTGTGCCAAGAAAGTTGTAGATCTTTTAAATTCATAAACACCATATTTAACTTCCATTCGATGTAATGGTCAATGTCTTTTTGCGTTGAATGGACATCAATACATAGCGCACCTTCCTCTAAATATTCTGTCGATGAAACCCGTTAACTGGTTGTTTGGCTATATTTAGATTGTCAACTGCGCAGGAGTGATTATCTTCGCTATTCTTAAGTCGCACTCAAGAAATGTAAGAAAAAGCAAAGAATATCCAGGTTATGATTACCACTGATCTGGACTTACAAACCGTTTGACCTCTTCTTTTCTTTTTTTTCGATGTTTCGTATCTCGCCCAGACACTCTTTTCCTCCACATTTTAAAACTTGAACGCTTCATTTCTGAACGCATCAATTCAATAGTGTCTTCTTCATTTAATCCGAATTGGTATTCGATAGCACCAAATGGAGTTCGGTCCTCCCATGCCATTTCAATAATTCTGCTTTTATCTGCTTCTGATAGCTGATCAAATTTTGCCATATTTTTCTTTTTTATGGTACTACAATTATAAGGCCTGATTCAATCCACAGAATATGACATAATTTATTTTCGCTGGCCAAATATTCTCAGTAAGAAGATAAACATATTGATAAAATCCAGATAAAGTGCCAAGGCTCCCATAATAGCCCCTTTACTTCCTTCCTCCGATTCCACATCTACTTCGAGACTCATTTTCTTGATCTTTTGTGTATCGTAGGCCGTTAAACCCACAAAAACCAAAACACCTATGATCGTGATTCCCCAATAAAGAGTCTCATTATGCCAGAAAATATTCACAATGCTTGCCAAAATAATCCCAATCAGTCCCATAAATGCAATGTTTCCTACACTTGTAAGATCTGTTTTAGTGAAATAGCCATAAGCGCTCATTATACCAAACGTTCCCGCTGTAATAAAAAAGGTAGAAGCAATAGAGCCCGCAGTGTATACTAAAAAAAGCACCGAAAATGTGAGACCATTCAGTGCGGAGTAGAGCAAGAACAAACTAATAGCTTTAGTCGCATTCATACGGTCAATAGAACTTGAAAGCCAAAAAACCAGTCCTAATTCAGCCAGAATAATTCCAAAAAATAAAATTTGATTGCCAGCGATGATATCAATGAGTGAAGAACTCGCGGTCCTGAGGGCTACGAATCCTGTTATTGCAAGAGCAAGTGCCATCCATCCGTACACCTTATTGATAAAGCTTACCTGAATAGACTTTACCTGTTCTGCGGTTAATTGTTGTGTCTTCATTATTTCTTAATGATTGAATATTAAATTATACTTGTTATAACAACATGTTAAAACAAAATACAAAAGAGTTTATTGCATGCAGAAAATACTAAAATTCATAGCCGTTTGTGTACTTTGTATACTCTTGGTAGCAGGTTTGGTATTTCTAATTGAATGGCAATTTTAATAATTAAAAATGAGAAAGTTATGAAAAAGAATATGGGCTCTGCAGATAAAATTATCCGATTTATTTTAGCCGCCATCTTTGTGGCATTATATTTTACAGGTACGGTCACAGGAACCTGGGGAATCGTACTATTGGTTTTAGCAGGCGTTTTTGTGTTGACCAGTTTGGTAAGTTTTTGTCCACTATATGCTCCGTTTGGACTTAGTAGCTGCAAAACATCCGTTGAATAATTCTTTGGTTAAATTTTATGAGTAAAAAAAGCACACTAAATATTTAGTGTGCTTTAGTACTCATTAAACCCTTTATGATCCAAACCAGTAGCTAAGTTTTACTAAAAAAACATTGGTTGGTTTTGCATTGATTAATCCATTGAAGTCTCGGTTTAAATCAAAATCACCCACTGCGATAAAATCATTTCTTTGTTGCTGCCAAACTAAAAATAGCGTTGAACCAGGTGTGTATTCCCACCTAAAAACGGCATTGCCCTGTACGGAGCGAAAATTAAAATCAGGATCCGAAAAACTGAACGATGGTGAGTTCCCATTTCCATCAGGGTCTACAGTATATTCATCTCCATTTCGGGTAATTGTGCCAACATCAGAACCATAAGTTCTGAAATTATATGTACTGGGCTCTGCAAATTCTTTGAAGTTAGAATACTCTCCACTGGATATAAATGGCCGTACATAGGTCTGAAGACTCATAGTTGTCGAGAACGTCCAATTCAATCGAACGCTAGTTACAAACGTACGCTGCCTGATATCGGCAAAAACATATCTGCTTCCATAGGTCTGACCTGCATTGGCATCTGAGACCTGCGTTACATATTGATCAATATCATGTTGATAAATAAACTCTGGGGAAACACTTATTTGAAGAAATGGAGCTGGATTGATATTGACTCCCATCCATATATCATTATCAAATTCTCCTGCAACGTCTTGTCTTTGGTACGTTCCAACATTAAAAGATATATCACGGTTAGGGTTAGAGTTTATGTCGATATTAAAATTCCAATCTTTTGGCCGCTCCATAACCGGCCCACCCCGGGTTACCCGATCCATATACATCTTACCTCCTAAATTTGCATTATAGCTGAAACTCCATTGACTTTTGAACCTATAAAACCCTCCTGTGCCATACCAGTTATTGATCAAGTCACCATCATAATTCCAGGCAGTCCCCTTGAACAACCACTGCTCATAATATTGTAGCCATCTTGGATCGGTTTCACGGTATACAATACCACCATTTAGAGAACGATAGTCGGAGCGATTTTGGAACCCTATATCATTTATTTCGTAACCAGGACTGACCTCTGAATAGGTCAAAGATGTTAGCCATTTATCATCTCCTCCCCTCTTTTGGATGCTCATTTCGGTAGCGAAACCTGATAAACTCGTTTTGTCAGGATCCACAGAAAGCTTGTCGGAATCAACTCGATCGTAATGACGAACCGAAGATGTTTGCGCTCTCTGTATTGCCTCTTTACTTCCGTTGATCACGCTGTAAGAAATTGTACCGCTGCTCACCCAGTTTTTGTCATTGAAATTATGTTCAAAATCCAAACCTCCCAAATATGCGGATGACCGTAAGAAATCCTCAAAGTAACTCCCATCAATATTTCTGTTAACAGCGCTTGCGAACCCTCCAAAATAAGTATTTCCTTCATTGAGATCTTTTTTGGAACGCGCAACCAAATAGTTGGTAGCAGGTTCCACCCTAAATGATTTTTCTTCTCCAGAAGGTTGGGTATAGTACGCCTTTTCATCAAGTGTGTAGGCATCAAGGAAACCTATGGACCAACCATTTTGTGTCTTACCACTCACTTTAGCAGCGGCGGCAATAGTAGTAAAATCCGGTTGATCTACATATTCAGAATTTAGTCCTGCACGATCTTCATTTCCTTGTGGTGACCGGCCGATACGACGAGAATAAAACGTCACAGGGTTTCCGAACCGACTAAAGGTCTGAGTATTCCCGAATTGGAATATATCACTACCTTCAAGGAAAAAAGGGCGCCTTTCTGAGAAAAAGTTTTCATTCGCTGTTAGATTAATTACAGCTGGATCTGCTTCTACCTGTCCAAAATCGGGATTTATTGTAGCTGTTAATGTTAGGTCGGTAGTTATACCATATTTTAAATTTCCCCCAAAATTAGCTCCAAAATCATTCCTACTAAAATATGGGTTTTCCGTGGTTGAAGAAGGCGATCGGACCAGGTCAGCTGAAGCATATGGCGCTATTTCTAATCTCCGGGGCTCTTTTAGATTTCTAACGCCATGCAATCTTCCAAACTTCGACACCATTCCTGTTTCATTCTGTGAGGTTGGTGACCAAAACGATGATTCACCATTCCGTGCTAAATCCCGTTGAAAGTTTACTCCCCAAGATTGAACTTCTTCCCTGGAACTAAATCGAAGTTGGGAAAGTGGGATCTTCATTTCAGCAGACCAACCCCAATCATCCATTTTTGTTTCTACTTCCCAAACGGCATCCCAAAGTAGGTCTTCATTGGTATCATCATATAATAAAATATCTTTTTGAACACCCCTTGGATTTACACCAAAAGCAAAACCCGTTCTTTTGTCATTGTAACTATCAAATGCAACATAAACCCAGTCACTGGATTCATTCCCATCGCGCCGAAATAATGGAGCTATAATGGAATCCGGAGCTGTATCAAAAGCAATAATTCCCACATAAACATGAGAGTCGGTATACAAAATTCGAACTTCAGTTTGCTCAGAAGCAGAACTCCCGTCATTTGGGGTTCGCTGGGTAAAATCAGTTGCAACAGGTGCATTTCGCCAACTTTTCTCAGTTACTAAACCATCTAAATTAATGATTGATCCTTGATTTATTCGGACGGCCTGCATTACGGGCTGTTCAGCTTTCCCGGATCTAATATCCATTTTAGTTATGTTCATAGAATCCGCTTGTCTTTGATAGGACCTTTGTGCAAAAGCATTATAACAAAAACACACTAATGCCATGGTTAAGAATACTTTTCTCATTGGATTTATTATTTATTTAGCGGAGTCCTATCCATGTAAACAATTGAATAGCAATTGTTTACATCTCCAATTTATGATTTAAAACTTACACGAAGTTTCTCAAAATTGGTTTCACGGTTGTCTACTTTTTACGAATTGAAATATCTCCGTGAAGTGTTTTTATAAGATATTCAGGCCCTCCTCCATTTACCGTTCCAACAATCCATTTACTTACAGATACCCGGTAAGTACCATCCTCTTCTTCTGATTCAGAACGTGTTTTATTTTGTTCAACATCCATGTCAAAATTTGTGTATACATCACCCCATTCTGTTTTCATCTTAGCTGTGAATTTAGCACTCGGTGGAAAAGCTAATTCTATATCTCCATTGACTCCGGTAAACGACATGGGGGCATTAGGTACAACATCGTCAAAGTCTATTTCAATATCTCCATTTACGCTATTTACCAATACAGTTCCTGATATATCTTGTAGTTCAATATCTCCATTCACAGCGCTGATCTCAATCTCACCTGCCAACCCAGATACTTCTACATCCCCTTGTACCGTATTCAGTTTCAAAGAAAAATTTCTAGGAACATATACAACAAGTTCCATATCATTATTGGGAAGCGGACCCGTTTTTATGGTAACTTCATTGTTATCCTCCACCACTTCAACACCACTCCCACCGCTTGAAATTCGGCGCATTCCATTTTTCATCGCCTCCTCATCGTCAACCCTTTCACTTCCGTCATGATTTATCACCACGTTTTCCCGATCGTGAACCAATATTTTCACTTCATCAGAAAAGTTGGCATTTATAACCAATTTTCCTGTTTCGCCCGGATTTGAAAGCGGTATTTCAATATTATTTTGTGCCATCCCGGGCAATGTACATATTAAAAGCAGTAGTGGAATAATTGTGTATATGATCGTTTTTTTCATAGTCTTTTTCCTTTAAGATGATTTCTTTTTGATGTAGCCGTTTCCATTTAAAAGTTGAAAACGGATTTCAGGTCCGCCGTCACCAAACTGAATTTTTGATTTAGAACCTACACTGAACCTGAACATCCCGTCCTTTGCCTCTTTTTTCCGGTTACTGAGGTAATGAACTCGCTCAAAGTCGGTATATAAGTCACCGTGTAAACTTTTAAAAGTTACAATGGCACCCAGATTTTCCGGGGCAATCAGCTCAATATTTCCATTCACGGTATTCAGATCCAGATCTCCTACAGGGGTACGGTTTAATTCCACTTTGATATTGCCATTGACCGTTTGGGCAACAATAGGTCCGCCATTATCCAGCACGATCACACTGCCGTTGATATTGGACGCCTTCAGCCGATTACTCATTCCCGAAACTATTACTTCTCCACCGTTAATGGTCGAGACTTTGGCTTCTAATTGGTCTGGAATTTTGATCTGCAGATTAAACTCGAATTCCATTTCATCGTGAAGATTTCTGCTCCTTTTGCGTTCTTCGTTCTTACTGCTAAAGTTATAATTCAACTCATTGCCCACCACTTCTGCATCCGCATGCGGATGCTGTATAAACACAAAAATGCTATTCGTTCCGCTAAGCCGATCCAGGTAAATTTCTTCTGGATTAAAATCATCAGAACTGCCAATTGCTCCCTTCACGATCTTATTTCCGGTAATGATGATTTCATCGCCATCATAACCTTCCACATTCAGGTCTCCATTGATGTTCTTCATATGAAAAACCGTACCCTCATTCAGTTCTGAGGCAGGAATCACCATCTCCACTTCCTCGTTCATCCTTTGTGTATAAACCGGTTTTTGGGCTACAACCTGGATTGAAGCTACTAAAGCAATCAAACCTATTAAGCTGATTTTTAGAGTTTTTCTCATTGATTTATTCATAATTCAGTTCTATTTGTTTGTAGTACCTGCGAGCGTCTTCCGAGCATTCAGGACAGCCTTCGGACCACAACGCTCTTAGGCCTTGAGGACGCTATTGAACGTTGTTACTTTTGCTACTTCTACTGTTATATTTTTAAAAATCATTGCTTGACCAAAGCTCAAATTTTACATCAGTACGGCAATACTGTTTTCCAGTTTTTGCTGAACTGAGTAGTCTAAGTTTTGCTCATCCAATAGTTTTTGAAACTCCGGAGCCGATGCTTTCAACTCCAACTCAATCATCGCGTCTGCCAGTTCGGTAATCACAATAGGAGATTCCTGCGTACTGATCGATCTTACTAATCCTCGACGGACCCGCTCATCATTTCCCCAACGCTTTAAAGCTTCAATAGCTTGAATTCGAACATTCACACTGGGATCATTATTCAAGGTAAACAACAACGCATGAATGGCATCCAGGTCCGCTTTTGGCAACTCCGTACTAATATTTACTGCCCTTAAACGATCAGCCGCTGAACTGCTCTCCAGCATATTCACCAGCATCAATTCTTTCATGGACTGCATTTCATGACTGAGCTGCTCAATTTCATTTTGACTACTGTTTAGTTGGGAGCCGATAAATCCACCAACGACCAATAGTACGGTAGCATAGGCAATCTTGGAAATCGTAAGATTTGAAATCTCATGTGATATTTTTTCAATTACTTTGTTCCACCTACTCTTATAACCTTTTTTCTTCTCGCTCTCGAGCATTGTATAAAATCTCGAACTTAATTTTTCTGAAGGATCTGGTGTTTGAACTGTTCCAAGTTCTTCATAAAGTTTCTCCACTTCCCTGAACTCCATAAAATCTATTTCACCATTGGCTATCAAATCCTCGAGGCGGGATTTACCAGCATCGTCCAGCTCGCCGGTCAAGTAATCTATAATCAATTGTTCGTATTTTTCATTCATAGCTGTATTCGTCTTTTAAATGGTTCACCAAATCTCTTAACTCTTTCATTGCCCTAAACATTTTAACTTTGATCGCGCCTTCCGTTGAATCCAGGATCTCAGCAATTTCCTTGTATTTGAGTCCTTCATAACGACTCAGTATCACGATCTCTCTTTTATCTTCATCCAGCCGATCGAGTGCCCTTTCCAGTAAATGTTTTTTTGATTCTTTATTATGAACCGTTACTGGATCCTCGGACTCCACTTCCAACCGCTCTTCATCAATTTCAATGGAATCAACATTTCGCTGCTCCTTTCTGTAATGGTCAATGTGTGCATTTCGTGCAACACTGAACAACCATGTGCTGAATTTCCCACTACCGGAATAGGATTCCCTATACCTCAAGATACGCTCAAAAACGGATTGAACCAGGTCTTCACTAACCTGATTATCCTTACACATACGATAAAAAAATCGAAACAGCGGACGGTTATAGCGCTCAAACAAAAGACCCAGTTTATCCAGATCTCCGTTCTTCACTTTCATCATCAATGCTTTATCTGAGGTTGAATTCACCGTAAAAATTCCCGCGGTTGTGTTTTTCAACCTTATACACTGATGAGTACGGAAAAGGTTACAGAGTTTTTTGAAAAGAGATAAGTATCAAAAAAATGCTTCAAAGACTCGAAGACACGATGAAGCACTAAGGTTTATTCTTAGCTTTAAGTATTCTTTGTGAATCCTTGTGCTTTTCTGTCTTCGTGGCCTGAACGCTGCTAGGCCTTGAAGACGCTCGCAGGTTCTACCATTGAGTTTGATTTAAAGCTCAGATCTACCTGAAGTTTCATTCCCTTGAAGTCATGAATCCAAATAGAGGCATACAATCAGCTATTGATTCCTTTAAAACAATTAGATTTCAGGCATCCCCGACAAATATGTCGGGACAGGTGCCCCGTGAAATGACCTTTAACGCCAACCAATTACTCCACCGGCAACCCTTCCATTTCCATGATCTTCAGGGCGTTGGTCGTAGGACAAGGGCCAGATTTTATCTTATAAGAAAAGCTCATTTTACCTCCTTCAATAGTCTCAGAAAAATGCCAATTGCTGAGTTGAGGAATCTCCTTTTCAAGCGAAGCCAGTTCCAGATCGTGTGTGGATACCATGCCAACTCCATTTTTTCCAGCTACGTGTTTGAGAAAAGCAGTACTTCCCTGAAATCGCTCTCTATTGTTGGTCCCTTTGTAAATCTCATCCACAAAAAAGAAAAGCGGGAGTTTATGGTTGGATTCGAGTTCATTCAGCAAGCGATGTAATCTTCGCACTTCCGCGTAAAAGTGAGACAATCCACCTTCCAGCGAGTCTTTCACGTTGATACTGGTGAACAAACGAAATAACTTGGTGTTTAATGATTTAGCCTGAACCGGTGCTCCCGAAAACGCCATCGCTAAATTGATCCCAACAGTTCGCAGAAACGTACTTTTCCCAGCCATATTTGAACCGGTGATTAGGAACAGATCCTTGTCTTCTTTGATGATAAAATCATTGGAAATCCGCTCTTCATCCTTGATCAGTGGATGCCCAAGATTGACGGCTTCAAACAAGGTTTCGTCTCCATTTGTGATCTCCGGAAAGCTGCAATCAGGATTTAGGTACGCAAAGTTGGCGATAGAATTCAGGGCTTCCAACTCATAATAATCATCCAGCCATTCCTCGAGTTTTGGAGCGAGTTCTTTTTTCAGCTTTTCCATTTTCATGGAGAAAAACATATCCCATGGAATCACCATATTTATTATTGGCCAAAGCACTTGATTGGCCTGAAGTGATGCGGCACCTGCCAATCTTGAAGCTCTTTTCAAATAAGCAGAAGGCGACTCTTTCTGATCCTTCAATGAGGTAAAGAAATCCTTCAGAGAAGAGTCTGCCGGAAATGAAAACTGCTCGATATATATCAAGATCTTCCCAAACCGACTCATCTGTTTGTCGATCTGGTACCCCGCTTCAAACAATTCTGCGATTTTACCGCTGTTGAAATTATAGTAACCCAGGTAGGTCAAAAAAGTGATCAGCACCCACGGACCTGTAATTCCCGCAATTGCGGTGATCAACAAAATGACGTTCGCAACAGAAAGAACAGAAAGGATCATCAGAGGTAGGAGGAAATTCGCTTCTTTCGGATTTTTCATCCAATTCAGAAGTTTGTCCATGCTCCAGTCTTTGTCTGATATTTCTTTCTGGGTCATATAGGCTTGCACCTGAATACGATCTCTGAAACCTGAAAGTTGAATAAGATCAGCTATCAAATGTTGACGCTTTTTAATTTCCTTCTTCTTTGACGACTTGTTCAACAGCCAACCGGCGAGGCGTTCTGAGCTTTTAGGATAAATGCTTGTATCCATGAGATGGTGCAGCGAGTAATCGCCCACTATATGAAGGTCATCGGCAAAAGGGTGAGCCTTCATTTCTTTGGTAAAATGATACTCTGGAAGATAATCCCAATCCAACTCCATGCGGGCAACGTGTTGCTCTTTAAGTTGTTTGAGAAATGAAAGTCGCTCTTTGTGATCTGTAATACGCTTGTGTCGGGCAATCAAATAAATAAAGCCTCCGGTCAGCGCCAAAAGTGATGTGAAAAAGATACCGTCACTACCGGTCTGAGCGATCAAGTACAAGGCTAAAATAGAAACTAAAAAATAACCGCCGCGAATATAGGAAAACTGTGTGCTCACTTTATCCAGCTTTCCGACCATATCACTCAACCGTTCTACCTGATCCTTAAATTGCTCTTTTAATGTCTGTTTTGATGAATTCATGAAAATTTGTTGTGGAAAATTCAGAATGCAAGAATAGGCATTTAAGTGTTCAGTTGACAGGTAACAGTTAGCATACTATTAGAAACCTACAATTTGAAAGAGAATCATATTCAGCTTTTAATTTTATCATCAAACGTTTTATCCTTTTTGAACACTGTTTACAGTCTGCAGATGTTTCGGTAATATCCTGAAAATTAAAACAAATGATTTTATGGATTATTTTGCACATGAAACGGCCGTTATTGATGACGGAGCAAAAATCGGGAAAGATACCAAGATCTGGCACTTTACCCATGTAATGCCCGATTCTGAAATTGGAGAAAAATGCAATCTTGGGCAGAATGTAGTCATTTCACCTAAAGTGAAATTAGGCCGAAATGTGAAAGTGCAGAATAATGTCTCAATCTACACCGGGGTGATCTGTGAAGATGATGTTTTTCTGGGGCCTTCCATGGTGTTTACCAATATTATCAACCCAAGAAGTGCGGTTGTTCGACGAGATGAATATGTGGATACCTTTGTGCGAAAAGGAGCTTCCATTGGGGCTAATGCTACCATCATCTGCGGTAATGAATTAGGGAAATATTGCCTGATCGGTGCCGGAGCGGTCATCACCAAACCGGTAAAACCTTATGCGCTAATGGTTGGAAATCCTGCCAAGCAAATTGGGTGGGTGAGTGAGTATGGCCATCGTTTGGATTTCGGGGAAGAAGGAATTGCGGAGTGTCCGGAGTCGAAAGAAAAGTATGAGCTGAAAGATGCCAGTGTTAAAAAGTTGTAGATAAAGTCAACTTTGATCATTTTTAACTAAATAACCTTTGCACTATGATTACAAAAAAAGAATTAAATAAAGCAATTGATAGCCTCCCGGATAAGTTCACCCTTGACGAGGTCCTGGATAGAATAATGTTGCTTCAAAAAATTGAAGTTGGTCTGGAGCAATCAAAAAAGAACGAAGTAATACCAGACGAAGAGCTTGATAAACATCTTCCAGGATGGCTAAGCTAAACTGGACAAATCAAGCAAATAATGACTTGATATCTATAGCTGAGTATATAGCTTTGGATTCAATAAAATATGCTAAGATTCAAGTCAAAAGAATAAGAGACAAAACACTTCAATTAAAAGAATTCCCAACATCAGGGAGAAAAGTACCCGAATATGATAGTCCTGCTATTCGAGAATTAATATTAGGGAACTACCGAATAATTCATCATATAGTTGATGAAAATCGAATAGATATTTTAACAGTTCATCATTCTCGAAGAAGCTTGAACCTTAATCTTCCAGAAGAAATCAATTCCTAATTCTTCAACTCCACCACCGTAGCTCCCCAACCACTCCGTTCACTCGCCAGCGAGTATGATTCAACATTTGGATTTCGGTCTAACAAACTTTGCACGCTTCTCCGTAATACGCCCTTCCCTTTTCCATGAATGATCCGAATAGAGTAGATCTCTTTCTCCAAACACGCCTCAATATAATCCGGAATTAAATCACCCAATTCTTTTGGGTTGAATAGATGCAGATCTAACACTCCATCAATTGGTACTTCAATCGGGTCCGGCTCAGACATAATATTTCCTGCTTACTTCTTATTGAATATAATCCACTACCCGCCGCTCACTCACCACTTTCTTAATAAAGGAAACGACTTTCTGATGATCCGGATGCTCCGAATATACTTTCAGATCTTCTTCAGAGTCACAGCTCACCGTCAGTACCACATCACAAATAGCCTCACCCTCTCCTTCCAGCACATTAATTCCAACTTCAGCTGAATACAATTCCTCTATTTTGGATGGAAGATCTTCCAACAGATTTTTCATAGTTTCAGCATTTTCGGCTTTGGTCTTACCCTCTGCCACTTCCTTCAATTTCCACATAACTACGTGCTTGATCATTTTCTGATTGTTGATTTTTGGATTGACGATTTTTGATTGAGTTAGAAACCCTGTTCACTGCCCACTAAATATCCCCCGAACTCATCGAAAATCCCAATCAAACACAATTAAACTTTCGATGTGCTTTGTTGGATGTTCGATGTTCTCCTGCTGTCAATTAATGCTTGGAACCCTTAACTTTAAGGTTCTGTTTTGGAGGCGCAGGTGTTAAACTGCATTTCCTGAAAAAATACAATTAGAAATATTGAAAACATTGGATTTAGATAAAATCACTGCCGAAGAGATCGGTGAAGACCACGTAGCCACCTCAACTCAAACACCTCTAAGAGATGATGCTTTTGAAAAAACAGATGCAGAAAAAATAGAGATCATTCAAGAACATTTTGGAGAGATCATGAAAACGCTGGGCCTTGATCTTGAGGATGATAGCCTAAAAGGTACGCCTTATCGCGTGGCAAAAATGTACGTGAAAGAAATTTTTGAGGGATTGAATCCTGAAAATAAGCCTGTTGCCCGTCAGTTCAGCAATAGTTATGATTATAATGGCATGCTTATTGAAAAAAATATACAGGTTACTTCTTTTTGTGAGCATCATTTTCTTCCCTTTGTAGGAAAAGCACACGTAGCCTATATACCCTCTGGTAAAAAAGTTATCGGGTTATCAAAAATTAATCGAATAGTTGATTATTACTCACGAAGGCCTCAAGTTCAGGAGCGACTGACGTTACAAATCGCGGATGAATTGCAGGCTGCCTTGGAAACCGATGACGTTGCTGTATTTATTGATAGTAAACATCTTTGCGTATCAACACGTGGAATTAAAGATCATAGCAGTACAACTATTACAGCTGAATATCGTGGTGCATTTCAAAATGAAGAAACTCAGCAAAGATTCATTGATTACATTAAAACCAACACTCAGATCGACTGATAGCTGTGGCTGAAAAATCACAAAAACTTCACGTTTACAACACCCTTTCCCGTAAAAAAGAACTGTTTGAGCCGCTGAATCCACCGCATGTGGGCATGTATGTTTGTGGACCAACTGTGTATGGTGATGCGCATCTTGGTCACGCCAAAAGCTATGTTTCCTTTGATGTAATCCTGCGCTACCTGCGTTATTTGGATTATAAAGTCCGGTATGTGCAAAACATCACCGATGTAGGTCATTTGGTGGATGACGCCGAGGAAGGCGAAGATAAACTCAGTAAGCAGGCCCGCATCGAAAAAGTGCAGCCTATGGAGATCGCCGAGAAATACACCTATACCTATTTCCGGGATATGGATGCTTTAAATGCGCTCCGTCCTGATATTGCACCTCGTGCCACAGGCCATATTCCTGAACAGATCGCCATGGTGAAGAAATTGATAGAAAATGGCCATGCGTATGAAGCAAACGGCAATGTATATTTTGATGTGTCATCAGATCCTGAATATGGAAAACTGAGTGGACGTAAAACAGAAGATGCAGAATCAGGAACTCGGGTTGATACAGCTTCCGACAAACGCAGTCCGGAGGATTTTGCCCTCTGGAAAAAAGCCGATGACAAACACATCATGAAGTGGGATTCGCCCTGGGGTGTTGGATATCCCGGTTGGCATATCGAGTGTTCTACAATGAGTACCAAGTATTTAGGGGAAAGTTTTGATATTCACGGTGGTGGTTTAGAAAACCAATTTCCTCATCATGAATGTGAAATTGCCCAGGCAGAGTGTGCTCATGACAAACAGTTCGTGAAATACTGGTTGCACAATAACATGGTGACACTGGAAGGACAGAAGATGGGGAAATCGCTCGGAAATGCGATCAATCTTCACGAGTTTTTTACCGGAGATCATAAATTGCTCACCAGAGCATGGCCACCGGAAGTCATTCGATTTTTCTTACTGCAATCTCATTATAGGAGCACTACTGATTTTTCAGAAAAAGCGTTGAGTGGAGCCGAGACCGGACTCAAGAATCTGCATTCCATGATCAACACGATCGTTAATGCTGAATCTGGTTCTGGTAAAGAATATGAACTGAATGGATTAAAAGCATCAGTGGAAGACGCCATGAACGATGATTTCAATTCGGCTCAAGCCATTGCCACTTTATTTGAGGAATTGAAGGAGATCCGTAAACTAATTACCGACAAAAATTCCCCTTCAAACCTGGACGACATAAAAATATTTCTTCATGATTTTGTGGATAGCGTCTTAGGAATATGGCCACAGGAAGGTGGTGGTAATGAGGAATTGACCAAAGGCTTAATCGAGTTGTTGATCGAGATCCGGAAGGACGCCCGAAGCAATAAAAACTTTGATCTCTCGGATAAGATCCGGGATGATCTAAATGAACTGGGTGTTCAACTTATGGATGGAAAAGAAGGCACTTCCTTCGAGATCGAGTAATGAAGTTGCTGAGTGACATATTCAGCTTTTTGATCGTATCATTGGTGAAATTTTATCAGCTGGCTATTTCGCCTTGGCTGGGAAAAAGTTGCCGATACCAACCTACCTGTTCCCGCTACATGATCGAAGCCGTGGAAGAATGGGGACCATTGAAAGGCTTTTGGCTGGGCATCAAGCGCATTGGAAGCTGCCACCCCTGGGGTGGTGAAGGATATGATCCGGTACCCAGGAGAACATTGAATAATGAACACTCAACATTGAATTCAGAACGGAATAATGATTCATCTGATGGCTCCAAGTCCGTTTAACAAATTATTGAATTCAACATCCTTTTTCCGCTCCGTCGCAGAGCGTCAGGTGCGAGTCAACGTAATTATTAAATCAAATACCTGGTTCCGCACGCTCCGCGTCGGAACCAAATACATACCACAAAATTATTGACCTACTAACTTAGATTAATGAGCGATATCAAATTCAAGCAAAGACTAACTGTAGAACAAGTAGAAGAAGGAACCGAGCTGGCTCCAAAATTTCAGGATGATGGTTTGATTCCGGTTGTAACCACCGATTATGAATCCGGTGAATTGCTCATGCATGGCTACATGAATGAAGAGGCACTGAAGAAAACCATAGAGATCGGCGAAGCAGTGTATTATAGTCGAAGTCGCGAAACTTTATGGCACAAAGGTGCCACCAGTGGATTGGTTCAAACCGTGAAAGAAATGCGTATTGACGACGATCAGGACTGCGTATGGCTTCGGGTTGAAGTACAGGGAAATGGTGCCAGCTGCCATGTAGGCTATCGGTCTTGCTTCTACAGAAGCGTTCCAACAGAAGAGGAATTTGAGAAAAAAGAAGGTGAACTGAATTTTGAAGAAGATGAGAAAGTCTTTGATCCCAAAGAAGTGTATGGTGATGCTCCGAATCCTACTAAGTTGTGAATCGCTTATCAAAGTAATTTAGGGATTGCGCAGATCTAAATTCGATTTAAACTCGCAGGAAAATTCGTGTATATTCCTGTGGGTTTTATGCTTTTACCTGCTAATTACTATTTCATCAGTGATCGAATGTAGGTCTTTGTAGAGCGAATCCTGACTTTCCATATCATAGATCATGTAAGCTCTTAGTTGAATGGAATCCCCTGGAGGTTTCGCAAATCTAACTTCTTGGAAACGTTTTGACTCTTGAGCTTTGATTCGAGTGATATTTAGATCATCAAAAATGACCAGTTCATCTAATATTTCCGGCGAGGGCTCAATCATTTCTCCCTTTGCATATATCAAGATAATCGGATAG
>JAVLBT010000209.1:0-3667 GCA_031580945.1 Gracilimonas sp. | reverse complement strand
GAATTGCAGGAAGATCAAACTTCGGTAGATGCCCTCATGCAGTGTTTTCCAGCAGGTACTGTAAGTGGTGCGCCTAAAATTCGCGCTATGGAGATCATTGATGAACTCGAGGCCACGAAGCGCGGGATTTACGCTGGTGCAGTTGGGTACTTTGATTTTTCCGGCAATATGGATACTTGTATTGCCATACGAACGATGGTTGTGACTGGAAACAAAGCGTATATTCAGGCGGGTGCTGGAATCGTGGCGGATAGCGATCCAACCAAAGAATTTGAAGAAACTCAAAACAAAGCAGGCGCTCTCATTCAGGCGCTTAGCGTAGCGTTGGATATACAATGAAATTTAACGACGGAGGACACTGAGTTTAGGAAAATTGGAGAACCTGCGAGGTTGCTCAAACAACATGAGTTTTAGAAAAATGTATCATTTTAAGCATCTGGTTTACGGTCTGACGGCTTCAAGTCCGTCTGACCGTTATACTCAGGCTCATCCATCAGACGGGTTATCCGTCAGATGGATATCTTAAATGACACTTTAAATCGAATTTAGGTTACTTAGAAATTGAATTAACAAAAGACTCGATAAAACAGATTAATGAATAAAACTAAAACCATACTTTCAGGCATTCAGCCGTCCGGAAAATTGCACATTGGAAATTATTTTGGTGCCATTCGTCAACATATTGCGATGCAGGAGGAGGGAGAAGCATTTTATTTTATTGCCAATTATCATTCCCTGACCTCATTGAATGACGGCGAGCAGCTTCGACATAATACGATCGATGTCACTTTAGATTATTTGGCTCTTGGATTGGATCCTGATAAAGCAACATTCTTCGCCCAATCTGATGTCCCTCAAGTGACAGAACTTGCCTGGATATTAGGCACATTGACTCCCGTTTCACTAATGGAAAAGGGCGTTTCTTACAAAGACAAGATCGCTGCGGGATTAAACCCAAATATTGGTTTGTTTACTTATCCAATACTGCAAGCGGCTGATATTCTGATCTACCACTCAGATATTGTTCCGGTTGGTGAAGATCAAAAACAGAATATTGAGATCACCCGTGATCTTGCCGGGAAATTCAATTATGCCTATGAAGGTGAATATTTGAAAATCCCCGAGGAACATATTGTGAAATCTGTCGCAGTAGTTCCGGGAATCGATGGCCGTAAAATGAGTAAGAGTTACGATAACACCATAAACATTTTTGCCGAAGGAAAAGCCCTCAAGAAGCGCGTTATGTCCATTCAAACGGATTCTACTGCGCTTGAAGACCCAAAAGATCCTGAAACAGATAATGTGTTCGCCCTCATCAAGCTATTTGCCGACAAAGACAAGCAGAGTGAGATCGCTGAGAAATACCAGGCTGGCGGATATGGTTACGGCCATGCCAAAAAGGAACTCTTAGGCATGATAGAAGATTACTTTGGTGAAGCCCGTGAGCGAAGACAAGAATTAGCTAAAGATCTGGATTACGTGCATGATGTTCTTCGTGAAGGCAGTGAAAAAGCCCGCGAAAGAGCGGAAGAAGTCATGGAACCGATCCGGGAAGTAGCTGGCATAGTGAGGCATTTTTAGGTTGGTTATCTGTTATTGGTTAATCGTTATTTGTGATTCGATGCCAATACTTATTTCCAAAATACCATAATACCAATAACCATTACACCAATAACAAATTGATACTGATAATTGACAACTACGACTCTTTCACTTACAACCTCGTGCATCTGGTGGCTGCAGAAACGGACGATTACAAAGTGATCCGCAACGATGCGATGACCCTGGAGGAAATTCGTGAATTGAACCCAACTAAGATTCTTATTTCACCGGGACCCGGGCGACCTCATGAAGCCGGGATCACGGAAGAGATCATTCGAGAACTTGGAAAAACAACTCCTGTATTAGGTGTTTGTTTAGGACATCAAGCCATTGGTGAAGTATTTGGTGCCAAAGTGGTGTATGCACCTAAACTCATGCATGGCAAGGTTTCACAAGTTTCACATGATGATCATTTTATATTTAAAGGAATAGAAAAAGATTTTACTGCAACACGATATCATTCCTTAGTGCTGGATCCCGAAACCATTCCCGAAGTACTTCAAATAACGGCCCATTCTGACGACGGTGTGATACAAGGAGTTCGTCACAAAGAATTTCCCATTCAAGGGATCCAATTTCATCCCGAAAGCATTTTGACTACCGAAGGACCCAAAATCATTCAAAACTGGTTACGACAATAATGAATTTCAAAAGTATTCTGAATAAACTCTCTTTTTCTGAAGATCTAACCGAAGTTGAAGCTGAAACGGCTATGAACCTGATCATGTCAGGGGAAGTATCTGAGCCTAAGATCGCTGCCTTTCTGACCGCCATGCGACTGAAAGGGGAAACAGTGGAAGAACTGACTTCCTTTGTTAAAGTAATGCGTTCAAAGGCTGTGAAGGTAGATGTAGATGTGACAGGAGCAATTGATTTGGTGGGTACAGGCGGAGATAAATCTGGCACCTTTAATATTTCAACAGCGGCATCATTTATAACGGCAGCCGCTGGTGTCCCGGTTATCAAGCATGGAAATCGAAGTGCCTCAAGTAAATGTGGTAGTGCTGATGTTTTGGAACACCTGGGTGCAGCAATCGAACTTGGAAAAGAACAAGTGGAGCAGGTTTTTGATGAGGTGGGCATGGCCTTTATGTTTGCTCCAATGTTCCATCCGGCTATGAAATACGTCATGCCGTCTCGTCGCGAGATCGGTTTTAGAACTTTCTTCAATATTTTAGGGCCGATGGTCAATCCAGCCGGTGTACAACGATATGTGATCGGAGCTTTCAGCAAAGAGGTAGCGGAGAAAATGGTTCATATATTGGCCAATCTGGGAACTGATTTTGCCTATACCTTCAATGCACACGATGGCCTTGATGAGATCAGCTTAACTTCTCAGTCTGAGATTTTTGAGCTTAAAGATAAATTAGTTTCAACCTCAATTATGTTTGATCCGAAAACCATTGGCTTTCAGAAAGTTACGATGGATGAGCTAATGGGGGGCGGAAAAGAAATTAACGCAGAGATCCTGACCAATATAATGGCAGGTAAAGCAACGGATGCTCAGCAGAATATCGCTTTATTAAATGCAGCATTTGCGATACAGGCATCCGGAAAGGTGGAAACTTTAGAAGAGGGCAAAGAACTTGCAATTGATGCGGTAGAATCCGGAAGATCCAGAGAATTGCTAAATAATTTTGTAGATGCAACTAACGACGCAATGGGGACTTTTAAATTTTGATGAATGGTTAATAGTTGATTGGTATAATGGTTATTTGTGGCTTTTGTATAGTTGATCATTGGATGCAGATGACATGGATTTTGCGGATGATCGTAGATCTGAAATGTAGAAAAAATTAATCCAGAAGGAATGAAACATGAATATCTCCGGGTTTCAACCCGGGGTAAAAAAGTGGAAAAAAAACCTCCGCCGGATAGATTATAAGGATTAAATGTTTGTTGGAGGTTGAGCAACGAAGTTACTATTGGCATTGACTGGAAGCTGGAGCTTCCGGGAAGGCATTACGAGGCAAGGGCTTCGAAACGAGAATTAAAGTTTTATGACTGAGAATAAAGAAAGGACTAAAATTAAAATTTGTGGAATCACGAATCTGGAAGATGCACG
>JAVLBT010000208.1:0-3715 GCA_031580945.1 Gracilimonas sp. | reverse complement strand
CGGCGATCTCAATTTGCTGAACACCGTCAAGATCCTTCAGGCTGTTGAAGATCGGTATGGCAATAGCTTCGGCTTCATCCAGTCGACAGCGCTCGTCGAACTTCTCCATCCATTCGATGGATTTCTTGATCTTCTCCGCCGATTTTTGTCCCAACCCGGATAGCGAAGCAACAGAGCCGTCTTTAATTTTTTCCTTCAACTCCTCAATGGTACTGATGCCCAGTTCTTTGTGAATTTTATAAGCATTTGTTGGTCCTAAACCCGAAATATTTAACCACTGCACCAAACCTTCCGGAACCTTTTGTTTGAAATCTTCAAGCACCGGCATTTGCCCGGTTTCCTCCAGGGCATAAATATCTTCAGCAATGGATTTACCAACGCCTTTGATATCCGTCAGGTTTTTTTGCTGAATATATTCATTGATGTCTTCCTGAAGTCCTTCAATGGTTTGAGCTGCCCTGTCAAAAGCGATCACTTTGAACCGATTTTCACCGGCAAGCTGCATCAGTTTAGAAACCTCTCGGAGCGTGGAAGCAATTTCATCGTTGGTAAATGGCATAGTAGGAATTGAATTAATTTTTGGGAATGATAGGGAGTGAAAGCATCGCATTCAAAAGGGAATTTCCCGTCTGTTTCGTTCTATCTCACAGGGAAAACGAAAAGTAACAGGCATGGTGAACCTGCGAGCGTCCCCAAGACCTATCAGCGTTCGGTTTTGAATATCCCAATTTTATTTCCGCAACGCTCGCAGGAGCTGTCGGACGAGTTGCCCAAACTACATTTCCCGCGCTCCTGACGCTCTGCGTGGGAGCGTATGATTTCATCCAAAAATTCATCAAACAAAATTGTGTAAACCATCATCATGATTCGGCATTTAGCAGAGCCACAGAATCGATATCTTTGTTCAACTCGTAAAAACAAATACTCAAAAAATGAAATCAACTGTTTTAAATATCGAAGGAATGGGATGCAGCGGCTGCGTGAATGCCGTGGAAAATGCGTTGGCTGCTATTCCCGGAGTAAAAACCGCAATTGCCAACCTCGAAAAAGGTATCGCAGAAATAAACTACGATGAGGCAAAAGTAAACGAATCCGATTTCAAAAAAGCCGTGGAAGAAGCCGGTTATCAAATGACTGGAGTTCAGGCTTAAGTCTTTTGGAATACAAACGACTTTTTGCCATCAAACAGAACTACAAAGCTGAGTCAAACCCGTGAAGAAGCTTCGGTAGTAACCTCAGCATGACTCCTATTTTCAAATTACATATAAAATTGTCAGCCTTGTGACAAAATTGTGCTCTTATAAAAATCTTCAATAATAGATACAATCCAATGAAAAAAGTAACTCTTCAAATTGATGGCATGCACTGTGCTGGTTGCGTAAACGCAGTAGATAAACAGCTGGAATCGCTGGATAGAGTTAAGTCTGTGCAAGTAAATCTTGCCACCGAATCTGCAATAGTGGAACATGAGGGCGAGATCTCGATGGATGAATTTTCAGAAGTCATTTCCAAAGCCGGATATTCACTTATTGAGGATGAATCAGAGACCAAGACAAAAGCTGATCAGGTGGAAGAGCGCGAGCAGAAAAAACTGGAAACGGCCCGCCGAAATATGGTATGGAGCTGGATTCCAACCATTGTAATGTTATTGTGGATGCTCCCAATGTGGATCGTCAATTACATGTTTTTAGGTCAAGTTGGAATGGAAGCGGGAATGATCCTGCTGTCTGGGTTTGCCATTTTTGTACCGGGCTGGGATACGCTGAAAAGCGCCTGGAAATCGACAAAGAACCTAAGCCCGAATATGGATGTGCTAATCGCCATGGGCGCATTAGCTTCCCTTTCTACAGGATTTGTAGTGCTGGCGTATCATCTTGGCTATGGACCTGAATTTCACAGTTTTGCGATGATCGGAGGGATGATCATGGCCTTCCATCTTACTGGTCGCTATATCGAAACAAAAGCCAAAGGCAGTGCTTCTCAAGCCATCCGAAAATTGTTGACATTGGGAGCGAAAGAAGCTTCTGTTTTGCGGGATGACAATGAAGTAAAGATTCCTGTGAATGAGTTGAAAGTAGGCGATATCATGCTGGTTCGGCCCGGAGAAAAAATTCCCACCGATGGTGAAGTGATCGAGGGGGAAAGCAGCGTAGATGAATCCATTGCAACCGGAGAATCCATGCCGGTGGAAAAATCAGAGGGTGATGATGTGATCGGCGCCACACTGAACACCAACGGCGTGCTAAAAGTGAAGGCGACCAAAGTTGGGAATGAGACATTCCTGAATCAGGTCATCAAGATGGTGGAAGAAGCGCAGGGTTCAAAAATTCCCATTCAGGATTTTGCCGATCGGGTGACCAAAGTTTTTGTGCCCATTGTGCTTTTATTATCTGCATTGACACTGATCTCCTGGCTTATTTTTCCCGGTTTTTTTGGAGGATTGGTTGAGTGGGCTTCGGGTTTCATTCCGTGGGTAAATCCGGAAATGAGTTCGGTATCGCTGGCTTTTTACGCGATGATTGCCGTGTTGGTGATCGCCTGTCCTTGTGCGCTTGGTTTAGCTACGCCTACAGCACTGATGGTCGGTTCAGGTTTGGGCGCTGAGAACGGCATCCTTATTCGAAAAGGAGAAGCCATTCAGCGGATGAAAGATGTGGATGCGATCGTGCTGGATAAAACCGGCACCATCACTAAGGGTAAACCGGAAGTGACGGACCTCATTTCATTTGGAGATGTAAGTGAAACGGAGTTGTTAAAATTAGCAGCTTCAGTAGAGAATAATTCTGAGCACCCGCTGGCAAGAGCCGTGGTGAATGCGGCTCATGACATGGAAACTGATGTCATAAAAGTGACTGGGTTTGAGTCAATTACCGGAAAGGGCGTGAAGGCCATTATTGGTGACGGAGCGGTAGGAGTAGGAACAGTCAGTTTGATGGAAGAGCTGGGTGCGGAAGTTTCTTCTGAACAATTAGCTCAAAAACAAGAACTTGAGGAGCAAGCAAAAACAGCTGTTTTCGTAAGTAAGGCTGGAAAATTGATCGGAATGCTGGGTATTGCAGATGAAGTAAAACCTGACAGCAAGCAAGCTATCAAAGAATTCAAAAAATTGGGTTTGAAAACCATCATGCTCACCGGAGATAATGAGAAAACCGGACAAGCTATTGCCAAAAAAGTAGGCATTGATGAAGTAATCGCTGAAGTGCTCCCCGATCAAAAATCGGATGAGATCAGGAAATTACAGGAACGAGGATTTGTGGTTGCTATGGTAGGGGATGGCATCAACGATGCACCGGCGTTAACGCTGGCGGATGTTGGAATCGCCATTGGAACCGGAACGGATGTAGCCATAGAATCAGGCGATATCGTGTTGGTGAAAGGCGATCTTCCTGGAGTATTAAGAGCTATCAAGTTAAGCAACGCCACTTTCACTAAGATCAAGCAAAACTTGTTTTGGGCTTTTTTCTACAATCTTATCATGATTCCGTTGGCGGTTATTGGATTGCTGCATCCGTTACTTGCGGAAGCTGCGATGGCGTTTAGTTCCATCAATGTAGTCTTCAATTCAAAACGATTAGAAAAAGCAGAGCTGGATTGAATTTTTTTAGACCCAGAAATCCTGAGCTTGATTATAGGCTTCAAAAAGTTGTCATCCCGAATACTATGACTAAGTCAAGTGGATTAGGCTGATTTTTTGAATTTCTTTTTCATTTTTTGA
>JAVLBT010000207.1:0-3741 GCA_031580945.1 Gracilimonas sp. | reverse complement strand
ACTACAAGTGGAAGCAACACCTGCATTTTTGATTGTAAATCTTTGGATTCTTCATCTTCATTAGCATTTGCCGTACCTATACAAGCAAGCTTTCAATACCGTATTTTTAAATTTATGGCTGTTGGTATTACCGGAATAGGAACTTTCAGTAAAGCAAAAAGTTATTCGGGTTTACTTTTTTCAATTCACCTTGGCAGATTCAGGGATTAACTTTACACAAGGTAAGGAGCTCTTGGTTCCTGTTATGTGTGAATTAAGCAAAAAGTCCTTGGCACCAAACATCCCTCCCGGCTAAAGCCGTACTCCCTTCAAAGGGAGAATCTCTTTACTAACTTTTTTGGTTCCCACAAAAACACTGAATCACGAAAGGTTTTTTTCAAAGTCATTCTGTCTTAAAGCAAAGAACCTTCACAAATCATTCAAGTTTAGGCCCTACGAGGATAATCTCAGATTTGTAGAGGTAAGGAAGTTTATTCAGTGACAGAACTTATGTTCTTTTGTGCCGACAAAAGAACCAACCTCGAATAGTCGGGTCGGCTGCGAAAAGAGAGCTAAATCTGACCGCATTCCGCTAAAATAAATCAACGCTCCATTGTGGGCTTGCTTGTAATTCAAGTGCCATGCGGTACCACGAATGCTCGCGGTTTCTTAACGCTCTTTTTTTAAGCCCGAATATTTGAACTAACTGAACTATCTCAAATGGAAATTAGGATTTTATCCTTTTTGTACTCGTAACGGTGCTCTCAACCTGTGTGAAAACTTAAATACATTGAAAAGTTCTCTAAATAGCTAAATAGAAAAACCCTCAAGGATTCTAAATCCTTGGAGGTTTAGACTGTAGCAACAATTTTGCCTAATAAAATTAGTTCCAAGTTTTAGAAGCACCACTTTTCACACAGGCTATCTGCTCCATAAAGGCTCTGCCTCAAACTAAACGAAAAAAACTTAGCCTAAGCTCCTGCAACCAATAAAGCCATTGCCACCCGCTGGGCGGGGGAGTAAATGAACATCCAATAATGAATAGCCAAAGCCCAATTTCCAAGTAAAATTCTTCACCAATGGATATTCTGTGTTGGATATTGAGTATTTATTTTTTCCCCAGACTGAAATTGACGGCTAAACTCAATGATCCGATAGGATCGTCCACAAATAAATCATGGTCATCCCTAATTCCTGCAAATCATGGTTCCAGGGGATGAGGCAGGATTAAGCATATTCGTACATTGTAATTCGGTATCTCGGTCTTTCGCAATTCCGGTTAAATTGAACTTCGATTAACCGATAGATCGAACTGCAAATTGAATTCAATTTCATACAACTATCGAATTGGGATGCAGATGTTTACACTATGGAAGCGCTTTTTTATTTTGTATTTTCAAGAGTGAAGTAATTCAAAATAAATAATTGTGGATATGGCTGATCAACAAGAAACCCTCGAACGCCCTGTAGAAGAGAAATTTGATGATCACTTAGGACTTCAGGATGTGGATTTTGTGGAGCATTATGTAAACAACGCCAAGCAGGCAGCACATTTTTATATCACGGCTTTTGGGTTCGAGTTGAAAGGATATTCTGGCCTGGAAACCGGAATTCGTGACCGCGCATCGTATTATTTGGAGCAGGGAAATATTCGGTTTGTTCTTTCATCTCCTTTGAATAGCCGTTCTCCTATTGCCAAATTTATTCAGAAACATGGTGATGGTGTTAAAGACATTGCAATGCATGTAAAAGATGTGGATCGGGCGTTCAAGGAATCTGTGAAAAGAGGAGCTGAACCCGTACTGGAACCATATGATTTGAAAGATGAAAACGGCACCATCCGCAAAGCTGCAATCAAAACCTATGGCGATGTAATTCATTCGTTTATAGATCGCTCCAGGTATAACGGGTTGTTCATGCCGGGATTTAAAGCCAAAGAAAGTCTGATCAAAACAGAGGATGTCGGCCTTCAGTTTGTGGATCACTGCGTGGGAAATGTGGAACTCGGTCGCATGAACGACTGGGTAGATTTCTACCGTGATGTACTCGGTTTCACCCAATACATAAGCTTTGACGATAAAGACATCTCAACTGAGTATTCCGCTTTGATGAGTCGTGTAATGGCAGGTGGACGCGGGATGATCAAATTCCCCATAAATGAGCCGGCGGATGGAAAGAAAAAATCCCAGATCGAAGAATATCTGGATTTCTTTGAAGGTCCTGGCGTGCAGCATGTGGCTATGCTTACCGGAGATATCATCGAAACGGTCACCAAACTCCGGGATCGCGGAGTAGATTTTCTATCGGTACCAACCACTTATTATGAAGAACTGGAAGATCGCGTTGGCAAGATCGACGAACCGATTGACAAGCTGGCGGAACTTGGAATTCTGGTGGATCGGGATGATGAAGGATATTTACTTCAGATCTTCACCAAGCCGGTGGTGGATCGCCCAACTTTGTTTTATGAGATCATCCAGCGAAAAGGAGCCCGAGGGTTTGGGAAAGGAAATTTCAAGGCACTTTTTGAAGCCATCGAACGCGAACAAGACGCCAGAGGCAATTTGTAAATTTTAAATGCTCAATGTTTAAATGTTAAATGAGGAATGAGTCATTTAACATTTAAGAATTCAAAATTTAACATTATGTATTACCACGCTTTAGGAAAGATTCCGCATAAACGACATACGGTTTTTCGAAGAGAGGACGGTGAATTATATACCGAAGAATTGTTCGGAGCGGAGGGATTTCATGGAAACAGTTCACTATTGTATCACCATCACATGCCAACGAGAGTGATGAAGATCGAGGAAGGTGCCAAGGTGAATGTCAAAAAAGCGAATGAGACAACGTTGCGGCATCGCTTGATCAAAACCAAAAATCTACCGGCAGGCGGCGATCCTATCACCGGACGCAAAGTGCTGATGTTTAATAATGATATTCAGATCGGTGTAGCACGACCCACCGATAGCATGGACTACTTTTACCGAAATGGGGAGCACGATGAGTTGTTGTTTATCCATGAGGGGGAAGGCCATATTCAATCTGTTTTTGGTCGGCTCGATTTTGGTTGGGGTGATTATATTTTCCTACCTCGCGGAACGACCTATCAAATGAATTTTGATTCGGAGGAAGCTCGCTATTTATTTGCAGATTCTACCGGGCCGATCGATTTTCCAAAACGCTATCTTTCTGAAATGGGGCAGTTCATGGAGAACTCGCCATTTTGTGAGCGGGATTTCCGATTGCCTTCCGAGCAGCTTTTTCACCCTGAGGAAGGTGAATTTGAAGTCCGAATAAAAAAAGGAGGACGGTTTCATCACTATACATTTGATCATCATCCCTGCGATGTGGTGGGCTGGGATGGCTACTTGTATCCGTGGATCTTTAATATCAGGGATTTTGAGCCCATCACCGGACGTATCCATCAGCCGCCGCCGGTGCATCAAACCTTCCGGGGACATAATTATGTGGTGTGCAGTTTCTGTCCGCGTAAGTTTGATTATCATCCCGAATCCATTCCGGCGCCCTACAATCACTCCAACGTAGATTCGGATGAGATGATCTATTATGTAGAAGGGGATTTCATGAGCCGAAAAGGCATTGGCTACGCGGATATCACGCTGCACCCCGGTGGCATTCCCCACGGACCACAACCCGGCAAAGCCGAAGCCAGTATTGGAGCCGAAGAAACCGACGAGTACGCGGTCATGATCGATACCTTCTACCCGATGTATGTCACCGAAGAAGCGATGCGTTTGG
>JAVLBT010000206.1:0-3774 GCA_031580945.1 Gracilimonas sp. | reverse complement strand
GTAGAATTGATTGGTTAAAAAAAACTCCTTTGCCTTCAGTCCATTCATCACCCTAATCATTTAAACTCGAGCAATATATTCTAATTTATTTAACACCGAATAAAGGTATCTAAAAACAATTTTCTAATCCTTGAAGCGGCGGTACACTTCACCCAACCGCCCTGATATCTGTGAGTCAGAAGAATACTTATTTTTAATATTTCCAACCATCTCGATCCGTTTTTCTGCCAGAATATTTGAGGCCTTATGAGCCGGTAAGCCATGTTCATCCGAATAGTCCAAAATTTCGGTGATGGTATTATAGATATTTCCGGCATTTTGCATTGCCCGTTCCTCATTATAGCCTTCCAGTTCGCTCGCAATATTAATGATTCCACCGGCATTGATCACATAATCAGGAGCATAAATAATTCCCTTTTCTAATAATTTTTTTCCGTGTATATCTTCCTCTTCAAGTACGTTATTTGCTCCCCCTGCAATAATATCACACGTAAAATGATCCAGGGTATCGTCGTTGATCACACCACCCAAGGCACAGGGCGTAAAAATATCGACATCCAGTCCGTAAATGGAATCAGGATCAACCACTTCACCCCCAACTTCTTCAGCCAGTGCCTTAGCTTTTTCCGGGTAAATATCGGTGATAAAAAGTTTGGCGCCTTCTTTAGCTGCATGACGTGCAAAATGTGAAGCTACGTTTCCCGCGCCCTGTAGTGCAATTCTTTTTCCTTCCAACGAGTCGCTTCCATAAGCTCTTTTTGCGCAGGCTTTTAGCCCCATATAAACACCATACCCCGTAACGGGAGATGGATTTCCGCTACCACCCAATGCCTTAGGAATTCCTGTTACATATTTGGTCTCTGAGTAGATCCATTCCATTTCCTTTTCAGTCATTCCAACATCCTCTGCCGTGATATATCTTCCGCCAAGTCCATCTATATATCGACCAAAAGAACGAAATAGCGCCTCTGTTTTATCGGTATGGGAATCTCCGATAATAACCGCTTTTCCTCCCCCCATATTCAAACCTGATATCGCAGCTTTATAGGTCATACCGCGGGAAAGACGTAAAACATCGCGCAATGCAGCCTCCTCAGATGTATAATTCCACATACGGGTACCGCCCAAAGCAGGACCAAGTGTTGTATCGTGAATAGCAATAATTGCTTTTAAGCCGGTTTGAGGATCAGAGCAGATCACTACTTGCTCGTGTTCACTGCTGGTGAGGCTATTAAAAATTGGAAAATGTTTGTTTTGTTCAGTCAATGTGTTTAATTCTTTTTCAGGAGTATAGATCATAATTTTGGACCCAAGTGTTTTAGAATATATCTTTATGGAACCGCTTCCAAAGGTCGCAATTTATTGGACGGTTCTCAACTATAAGGGAACTATGGGTCCTAAAAAATGTAAGATGGGCCTCAAACAAGTACAGAGGTGAAACTATTTGGAAAGCCTTTAATTTTAAATAGACAAAGAAGCTGATTTTCTCAACTTTAATGCTATTTTATAGTCTAAATAAAAAACGTTTTTGCGTTGGCATTTCGGTTTGACCGCCGCATCGCCTTTATGAATAAAAATAAAGAAAAGAATAATCATGTCATTCCGCTGGGTAATCGCGCAGCCGGAACAGGAAGAGTCTGTCTCAAAATTAGGAGATACGCTTGGAGTTCCGGACAAAATAGCCCGTTTATTGGCTATCCGCGGCATAAAAACATACGATGATGCTAAATACTTTTTCCGGCCAAAGATAGAAAACCTCCACGATCCTTTTTTAATGAAGGACATGGAACTTGGTGCAGAGCGTCTTGCTTTGGCCATTCGTAAAAGTGAGAAAGTTCTCGTTTACGGCGATTACGACGTAGACGGAACTACTGCAACTTCCTGCGTTTATACTTTTTTAAAGGAATTTGGAGTAGATACGGATTACTATATTCCGCATCGTTTTAAAGAAGGTTATGGTATTAATCCTGAAGGCATTAAATATGCTGAAGAGGTAAATGCATCGCTCATTGTATCTGTTGATTGTGGCATCACTGCTATTGAAGAAGCTAAAGTAGCCAAAAGCAAAGGGATCGACCTGATCATATGTGATCATCATACGGTAGGTGATTCCATCCCTGAAGCTACTGCTGTTCTCGATCCGAAACGCCCTGATTGTCATTATCCTTTTGACGGATTATCTGGAGCAGGCGTAGGATTTAAACTTATTCAGGGAACCATTCAAAAATTGGGATTACCACAAACCGTCTCTTACAAATTTCTGGATCTGGTTGCTATTTCCATTGCCTCCGACATCGTCCCCATCATCGATGAAAACCGCGTTCTTATGAAAGCCGGACTTCAGATGATCCAACGAAGTCCCCGCGTTGGCCTTAAGGCACTGCTTGATCTCATCAACGTATCTAAAGATGATGTAAATACCTCCAAGATCGTTTTTTCCATTGGACCCCGAATTAATGCAGCAGGGAGGATGGGTGATGCGAGCACAGCCGTAAAACTTATGATCTCCGAAACAATGGCCGAGGCCAAGGCACACGCATATGAACTGGAGTCCGTCAACCTCAAGCGTCGGGATACTGATTCCAAGACCATGAAGCAAGCCATGGCACAGATCGAAGAAAACTTTGATATGGATGAAACGTCCACCATCGTGCTTTATCAGGAAAACTGGCATTTAGGGGTGATCGGAATTGTGGCTTCTCGCCTGGTAGATCTCTATCACCGGCCAGCAATTATGCTCAGCAATGTCGATGGAAAAATAAAGGGATCAGCTCGAAGTATTAAGGGATTCAACATCTATAATGCGATCAAGAAATGTGAGGACCTGCTGGAGCAGTTTGGAGGCCATGAATTTGCCGCAGGCATGACACTCAGTGATGGAAAGCTCAATGAGTTTCGCCGCAGAATGAATGATCTCGCATACACGGATCTGTCCGAAAACTCATTTGAGCCTGAACTAACCGTAGATGCCAAGCTCGACCTCCATGAAGTGGATATGAAGTTTTGGAAACTCCTGAGTCAGTTTGAACCTTTTGGCCCTGGAAACCTGCGTCCTGTATTTATAAGTGAAGGCGTAAAAGTGGTTGGAGAGCCCACTATAGTAGGAAACGGGCATCTTAAGATGAGAGTCCGTCAAAATGGTTCCGGTGTTTTTGATACGATAGGATTCAATATGCACGAATATCTCCCGGCTGTACGCAATAACACCCCATTTAATGTGGCCTATGTGATCGAGGAGAATAACTGGAATGGCCGTCGTACCCTTCAACTACGTTTAAAAGATATTCAGATTGACTGACTTATTTTTCAAAAGAAGTGGAATTCAATATTGTATGTAGATAATAAACCCTTTATCTTTGCCGTCCTTGATTAAAGGGACTGTAGCTCAGTAGGTAGAGCAACGGACTGAAAATCCGTGTGTCGGCGGTTCAAATCCGCCCGGTCCCACACTCAAGTAAAGCCTTGACTCGCATTATTTTACAGCGGCTCAAGGCTTTTTTATTTTTGAGAGATTTTGATTGGTTTTTCACTCGGTTACAAGTTGGTTACAAGGGAATATCTTTTGACCGCTTGATTTTTTTCGAAAATATAACTTACCAAGGTGTAAAAATTTGAGAGTGAAACCTTTAAATAGTTAGGTTATCCATTTCCCTCTGTCAAAATAATTTTATCGACTGGCAACGCTATAGCGGGATGAGACTCTCTGTAACGTATGTATGCCGACCTGAGCCTGGTTCATCATGCACTCAAGGACGTGATGGAAAAAAGCTGTAT
>JAVLBT010000205.1:0-3835 GCA_031580945.1 Gracilimonas sp. | reverse complement strand
TTTAGTTGGGGTAGAGTGATTAATTCCTTGTAACAGGTTCCTTCGCAACCGTTTACTTCTGGCCCGATTATCTTATTGATGGACGGATTTAAAACGCGTAGTTATAAGGCGATTACTATTTATAGAGTTCATTCAAAAACCGTTCTTTATCAAAACCTATAAGGAACTGTTCCATAAACTCTACTTCGCTGTCATTTGGATATTCTTGTTTTAAATTATCATAAGCTTTCCTTGCTGCCTCTTCATCTTGAGTAAAAAAGAGAATGAAGGCCTTACCGACTTTTGAATTGATAACAAACCTTTTTTCAGCAATTCGTTTATCATAGGCATTCAAAGCTTTATGATACCATTCTTGTGCAATTTCTTTTTCTCCCTTTCTCTCATAAATAAACCCAAGCATTGTAAGTATTTCAGCAAAATCTGGATCTATGGATATTGTTTGTTTTAGAGCTTGTATTGCCTGTTGCTCTCTCTGGATTTTTAAGAGGATATTTGCCTTGTTTGCATAAAATATAGTTTGCGTTGGTACTAATTCAATAGCTTTATCAAGTTCCATTAACGAAACTTCTATCGAATCAATGCTTTCATACTTGCCAAGATTATAATTTTGGAATCTCTCCATTGCAGAGTTACTTAATCGAACTGCAAGTGAATCAACGTCTGATTTTGAATCGTGCGCTACTTTATCATTATCACAGGCAGAAATAGAAATAAAGAAAAGAAGAAAAAATAGAGTTGTAATGATTCTCATATCAGATTTTAAAGAAAAATAAAATAATATTATAAGAACAAGCTAACTAGTATTCATTATCTGCATCGGATCTGATCCAAAACCCGGTCTCAAAAACCACCTATTCGCAGTTACTAAGATTTTATCCGTTTAATGAGTCGTATAAAATTACCTTATAAGATCCCGAATTAACTCTCAGCAATATAACATCTTAGCCCGTAAATGCAACGTAGATTCAATCAAGGCCGAGCCATACCACCGCGAAAGACAGAAAAGTTCAATTTTCATCATTCAATGTTCCTTGTTGAATGTTCTTTATTGGCAGTTTCATCTTCCCCCAAACCTGAATAGATTACCCGCATGAAATTTATACGCGCAATTTTTGATTTTTATCTCCAAAGCAGTATCCATGTCGCTTTTGCGGTGATGTCGCTTGCTGCTATTACGGTCTTTCAGTATGGTTTTGTGCCTGAACCGTCACTATTGCTGTTCATTTTATTTGGAACCGTGGTCGGATATAACTTTGTGAAGTATACCGGGGTTTCCAATGTGCACCACCTGAAGATCACCAAGAATCTTTTGCTGTTTCGCATTTTTACGGTGCTATGCGCGGGAGGGATGATCTATTTTGGCCGGCTTCTTCCCACCGAGGTATTGCTTACAGCCGCAGTTTTTGGAGGGCTGACTGTACTTTACGCCATCCCGCTGTTCAAAAATAAAAATCTGAGAAGCCTGAAGGGAACAAAAATATTTATCATCGCTTTGGTCTGGGTAGGCGTGAGTGTATTGGTGCCCATGGAGTACCATAACATTGGCTTCAACGCGAAAGCATTCTATCATGCTGCTGAGATCTTTCTATTTGTTATTACCTTAACGCTACCTTTTGAGATCCGGGATTTGAAATATGACGAACCGGATCTACATACCATTCCTCAAAAACTGGGACTCAAAGGGACGAAACTATTTGGAACGGCTCTCTTACTTGCAGCCACCTCACTGGCCATGTTGCAAAATTATATGACTGATTCTGATCTGCCGGTCACTCTTTCCATATTTGGCCTGACCGCTGTAGCTCTCTGGGCATCCAAAAAAGAGCAGGGCGACTATTTCGCTGCTTTTTGGGTAGAAAGTATTCCGTTTATATGGCTGATAGCTTCTATTGCCTTGTAAATTAATTTGGTTTTATCACCCATCGCAGGGATAGAATCCACAAATGTGTACGTGTAGAATACAAAAGCAGGGATAAATCCCATGCTTGCGTACAGGAAGAATGCAAAAGCTGGGTAAAGTTGTAAAATCAGATTCAATTGTTATCCCGTACACCAGCTAAGCCTTTCAAGGCTGCAGCTACATTCATTTTTCCAAATATCATCAATCCCGCAAGCGTAATTTTGCTACGGCTTCAATGTGATAGGTTTGCGGGAACATATCGACCGGTTGTACTTCTTCGATCTCATAGACCGCGTTCAATTCTTTAAGGTCGCGGGCCATCGTGGAGCTGTTGCAGCTTACGTAGACAATTCGGGGTACTTTCAGTTCTATCAGTCGTTCTACCACGTCGGGGTGCATGCCTGCTCGGGGAGGATCTGTGATCAGGACGTTCGGAGCTCCGTATTCATCCACAACTTCCTGGGTAAATACATCCTTCATATCACCTTTGATAAAAGAGACGTTCTCGACCTGGTTTTCTTTAGCGTTGTATTTTGCGTTTTCCACAGCCACATCAACCAACTCAATACCCAAAACGTGTTTAGCAGGTTCGCTCATGAATAAGCTCAGCGTTCCGACTCCACAGTAGAGGTCATAGACAATATCGCCTTCTTCCAACTCGGCATAATCGCGGGCAATCTCATAGAGTTTTTCCGCCTGACCCGTATTTGTCTGGAAAAAAGCGTTGGGATGTATCTTAAAACTGAAATCACCGATCTTATCTACAATGAAACCGGGGCCGTGCAGCACTTTTTGGTAGCGGCCTTCAGCGGTCGGACTTTTAGTGTCGTTCACGTTATTCACGATGGTCGTGATAAACGGAAATTCTTCCAGTAATGCTTCTTTCATTTGCTTCATGAGCTCCTGATCGTCCTCGAAGGTGACCAGGTTCACCATAAAGTCATCGGTGTGGTGAGAATTTCGGATCATAAGGTGACGCATAAATCCGGTGTTCTCGAAGGTATCATAGGGTTCTACATTATGCTCAATGCACCAGGAACGCACAAAATCCAGGATCTGAAAGGACTCAGGAACCTGTAGGTGACATTCCTTGAGGTTCAGGATCTTGTCAAATCGTCCCGGAGCGTGGAGCCCGGCAGCAAATGCAGAGTCATCCACATATTCATCGCTTCTGATTTCTTCCTCCGTGAGCCATCGCCGGGAACTGATGCTATACTCCATCTTATTACGGTAGTAAAATTCTTCATCAGCGCCGATTCCTTCTTTCACCAGATTGCCATCCAAATGGCCAATTCGCTCTATATGATCCCGAACTTGTTGGGATTTGAATTCCAGTTGTTTAGCATAAGGGATATGCTGCCAGCTGCAACCGCCACAAACTTTAGCATGCTGACACTTAGGCTCAATTCTGTGCGGACTGGGTTCTAAGATCTCAAGCAGCTTTGCTTCCCGGTATTTCTTCTTTTTTTTGATGATGCGGGCTTTCACCTTATCACCGGGGGTGGTGCCGGGCACAAAAACGGCCAATCCATCTACTTTAGCTAATCCTTTTCCCTTAAATGCTGCATCAATAATGTCTAATTCTACTTCATGACCTTTTTTAAGCATATTGTTTAAACCGAATCCTCCGGTCCACCTTCATAGTAGGTTTGAAATTGAATATTGAGTGCTAATTGCTCCCCGGCAACTTCTGCTAATTTGTTTGAAGTTGTCTCCAGTTGTTTGAGGGCGATATTGGATAGCATTTGCAAGAATTTGACGGCAATTTGAGGATGTCGGTCACGCAATACTTCAAAATCCGGCTTAAAGAAGCCGAGAAGCTCACAATCCGTCATGCATTTTGCTGATGATTTACGTCTCAGGTTGTAACCTATTGAAAGGGCACCAAAGCTGTCGGGAGAGGAAAGTTCTAACTCTGATATTATATTTTCGTCA
>JAVLBT010000204.1:0-3867 GCA_031580945.1 Gracilimonas sp. | reverse complement strand
ACAATCCAATATGCCAGAAATATTTATAGACGGACAACGATACGAATTTGAGGAAGGCGACGACCGTGGCGTTCTTCAGTTCATTTTGGATCAAGGCAAAGAAGTTCCTTTCTTTTGCTACCATCCGGAAATGAGCGCTCCGGCAAACTGCCGACAGTGTTTTGTAAAAGCTGGTACACCTGTTAAAGACAGAGAAACCGGCGAATACGAACTTGACGAAAACGGAGAACGCAAAATCCGCTGGTTCCCCAAAATGCAGACTTCTTGTTCTTTGGGAATGCAAGACGGAATGGTCATTAAAACCCAAGAATCTGATGAAGATGTCGCCCGTGCTCAGAAAGATACCATGGAGCTCATCCTTATCAATCACCCGTTAGATTGCCCGATTTGCGATCAAGCCGGTGAATGTCCGCTTCAAATTCAGACCTATAAATATGGTCCTGAGGGAAGTAGATTTGAGGTTAAGAAACAACATAAACCTAAACGTGTTGAGCTTGGACCAAGAGTAACTTTGGATGCTGAGCGCTGCATCAACTGTACCCGGTGCGTTCGTTTTACCGATGAAATTAGCGAATCTCACCAACTTACTATCGTTCAGCGTGGAGATAAGAATTATCCAATGGCTGCTCCCGGACTTGAGTTTGATGATCCTTATTCGCTCAACACAGTGGATATTTGTCCTGTTGGAGCCCTTACCTCTACTGATTTTAGATTTAAGGCCCGCGTTTGGGAAATGAATCAAACTCCAAGTATTGATATCACCGGGGGCAAGGGAACAAATATTGACCTTTGGACTCGTGATAACCTCATAATGAGGATCACTCCACGATACAATGGTGAAGTTAATGATTACTGGATGCCGGATGTTGGCCGGGAAGCATATAAACGGTTCAACGAAAACCGCATTTCCAGGCCTGCTATTAAATTAGATGGCGACAATCAGTCCAAGACTTCCTGGAATAATACCATCGAAACTTTTGCTGAGACCTTAGAATCGCACAAGCCGGAAGATGTTATTGTAATTGGAAGTCCACATGCATCAGTAGAAGAAAATTATGCCTTAATGAAAGTCTTCAATCTTTGGGGAGTCAATAATTTTAAATTTGCTCCACATATTGAAGAAGGTGCCGGTGATAATTTCTTGCTAACCGATGATCAGGCTCCAAACACCACCGGAGTTAAGCTACTCGGATACGAAGAAAGCAATGATCTCGCTACTGAAGTATCCAATGCTAAAATTATGATTATGCTTTCTGATGAACTTATCGATCGCGGGATTCTCTCAAAAGAGGATCTTACTGACAAATTCAGCATTCTTCTTTCGACCAATGAGTGCGAGACTGCAAAAGCTGCTGATCTTGTAATTCCAGTAACCTGTATAGCAGAACACGCAGCAAGTTATGTGAATATAGAAGGACGTATCCAACGCTCCTTCCCTGCTAAGGAAACTAAATACAAAGATCGAAGCCTGGATCTTGAAATGAATCAGGGTCGCCTGGATCGCTATGGTACCAATTTTGATAATTGGGTGACCGAAGAAAATAAAGTGGATTGTGTTCCTGCTTGGGAAATTATGAATCTACTGGCTGAGCGTTTAGGATTAGATGTTAATTTTGAAAGAGGCCGGGAAATCATGGAAGAAATTGCCAACACAGTCCCCGCTTTTGAAAATGTTACCTACGAACGCATGGACAACGAAATGGGCATCAACCTTAACCCTTCAAACAAACAAGAGGCTACTGCATAAATGGAAACAGCTGGAATTGATTTATTCGGACTTTTTATTCCTACCTGGGTAGCCGTTCTTGCACTGGGTGCTTTTACGTATCTCAACTCTGCTGCTCTTTTGGTGTATGCAGAGCGTAGAATTGCAGGCTTGATCCAAAATCGTGTTGGCCCAAACCGTGTAGGTCCTGCAGGATTACTGCAACCTGTAGCTGATGTGGTAAAATTACTTCTTAAAGAAGATGTAACCCCAACCCAAGGCTTTAAAACCATTCACACTATTGCCCCGATGATACCTGTGATTACCGCTCTTATGACGGTAGCACTGATTCCATTTGGAGATGGTCTTGTTGTGACTGACATCAATGGAGGAGTGTTGTACATACTTGCTATCGCCTCTCTTGGTGTGTATGGTGTCACCCTTGCAGGATGGGCATCAAACAGCAAGTATTCACTGCTTGGTGGACTTCGTGCAGCTGCACAAATGATTAGTTATGAACTGCCAATGGGTATGGCTGTAGCTTCAGTAGTCTTGGTAGCAGGTTCATTAAGTTTGGTTGAAATTGCTGCTTCTCAAGAATTTTTATGGAATGCATTTATCAACCCAATTGGAGCTATCATTTTTATCATTGCTGCTTTTGCGGAAGCCAACCGAACTCCATTTGATTTGGTTGAAGCCGAACAGGAACTCGTTGGTGGATTCCACACGGAATACTCCGGTATGAAGTTCGGAATGTTTTTCCTGGCTGAATACATGCACGTATTTATTGGAAGTGTATTGATTACCACCTTCTTTTTTGGAAGTTATCACCTCCCCTTTGCCGGATATTGGCTGCCTGAATTGAATCCTATGTTAAAAGGAATTCTTGACGTGTCTGTCTTCATGGGTAAAGTGATATTCTGGTGCTTTGTATTCATTTGGGTACGTTGGACAATCCCGCGCTTCAAATACAATCAAGTTATGAAATTAGGCTGGGGACGTTTACTCCCACTGAGTATCATCAATTTTATGGTGATTGCTTTAGGGATGTACGCATATACCAATTGGTTCTAATAGTTTTTTCAAAAGCTTTTCAGTTCGATATTAAAGCTGAACTCAATTTGAGTTCAGCTTTTTTATTATCACTACATCGCATGAATTGCCTAAACCCTTTATGCGATATTTTCGTATCAGCTATTCTCATATTTTTTTTCGAAACCAAAATACTCTAAACGGAGCCATCATGAGAACTCTAAAATCTGTACTACTTCTTCTCAGTTTGTTAATATTATCTTCCTGCAACATCTATGAAAATGACGTTGATGGAGAAGCGGATTTAGTTTACACAAGCACCATCACAATAAGCGCCGCTGACTTTATTCCCGAGAATGATGTTACTTCAGTAGCAGAATACGGTTGGAGCAATCTGGATGAAGAGATGGTAGATTATGGGCTGGTATTAGGTTATCTCCGCTTTGAAGGAACAACAGCCTGGCATTCCCTCCCATTCTCTGTTCCTTTTGAAAATGACCTGGTAAACTTACGTTTCTTATTTGATATTGATAATTTCAGTTTGGTTTTGGAAGGAGAAGTCCCCGGCAATAATGAAGCAAATGCCGATCTGTTCCACAGAGATCAATTGAGGGTAGTTGCAATTCCCCCATCCGCCATTGTGCAAGGCAAAGGCATTGACTATACTAACTATGAACAGGTGAGCCGACTCTATGGCTTAGAAGACTAAGTAATTTTTGACTATAATCAATTTAGTAGCTTAAAAAAGCCGGTTTATACCGGCTTTTTTATTATTGGGGATGTTTTTTATTAATATTTTTTAGGGTCTTATGAAGCAAACGAGTCAAAGCGGATCGTCTCTGAGTCGTTTAAGCAATATGTGATATAAGTTATGATTGCGATGATTAAATCTAAATTCAGTTTCTTTCAAATACAGTATAAATTTCTTTTTAGAGATTCCATTGAACTGTGCAAGGCGTCGCTTGGCATAGCTCCAAAAAGACTCAATGCCATTAATGTGTCGAGTTCCATTAGCGAACTCATCGTTGCCATGATGCACCCGGTAATGTTTGTCATATCCAACATCTACCAATCCATCATAGCCTCGCCAGCCATCAGAATGAATAATACTTTTAGGACTAACTTTGCCT
>JAVLBT010000203.1:0-3924 GCA_031580945.1 Gracilimonas sp. | reverse complement strand
TATTTCACGCAGAGGCACGCAGATGGAACGCTGAGTTCCGCAGGTAGGGAAAGGGCTTTAATCTTAGGTCATCTCGCGACTAAGTTTTGTTTGTTTTTTTCTTAGTTAGAGCGATGAAAAAGGGATTCCTTACATATTTTTTTGAAAGGCTTCATATATCTGCGAAACACTGCGATAAAAATCAGCGAAAATCAGTGGGAAAAATCAATTGAATTCGACTAATATTTCACGCAGAGGCACGCAGATGGAACGCTGAGTTCCGCAGGTAGGGAAAGGGCTTTAATCTTAGGTCATCTCGCGACTAAGTTTTGTTTGTTTTTTTATTAGTTAGAGCGATGAAAAAGGGATTCCTTACAGATTTTTTTGAAAGGTTCATAAATCTGCGAAACACTGCGATAAAATCAGCGAAAATCAGCGAGAAATAGCAATTGAATTCGACCTAATATTTCACGCAGAGGCACGCAGATGGAACGCTGAGTTCCGCAGGTAGGGAAAGGGCTTTAATCTTAGGTCATCTCGCAGCGAAGGTCCGAGATCTAATTGGTAGCTAAAGTCCTAACAAGTGTTAAATGGCAAGGTTCAGATTCCCGCCTCAGCGACAGGATTGTCTGGAATGAGGATAAGAGTTGATGAACAAAGAAAACAGTTCAAAGTTGAATGTTCCTTGTTGAATGTTCGATGTTCTATTCCGTCCCGCCCATAAGAGGCTCGTTAAAGGCACGGATGCTGGAATTAGGAAGGCCTTCGGGATAATTATCCTTCACCATTTGGAGAGCATCAATCACCATGCGCAGGTGCATTTCTTTGGAATTTTGGTAGAACGATTGTGCAGCGCCGGAAAGTTTTGGTTTGCCGTGGAGAGGTTTGTCGCTCACGCACAATAAGGTAGCATGCGGGATACGATACCGGAAACCATTGGTAGCCACCGTCGAGGATTCCATGTCTACCGCCACACTACGGCTCATGTGGATCTCTTCCACGGTCTTGGCTTTAGAAAATTCCCAATTTCGGTTGGAAGTAGTATATACGGTTCCAATGCGGTGGTTCATATCATTTTGATCCAGCACCTCCTGCATATATCGATTCAGGATGTAGTTTGGAGAAACCGGAATGCCAATGGGAAACAGATCATCCAGAACCTGATCAGCACGATAGTAGCCGTTGGCCAGTACGAAATCACCGATATGCTGATGGTTTCGAAGTCCGCCGCAATGTCCGACCATCACCATCGCATCCGGACGAAGCACCCCTACGTGATCCGTGATGGTTTTTGCATTTGAGGGCCCCACACCAATATTGACCAGGGTCAGCCCGGAATTATTATCCATTTTATGATGATAGGCGGGCATTTGTACACCTTCCCGGACCGGCTTTTCGCAATTGGGGAACATTTCCAGGAACACTTCCACGTGCATGTCATAATTAGTAAACAAAATATAACGCTGAAAGTCCTCCGGTTTAGTGCCTGTGTAATGCTGCAGCCGATCCAGTGAGATATCGATTCGTTCAGCCCGGAAGAGGAAGAGTTTCTTTTGAGTGATATTCCAGTCGTGTTCGTCAAGATTGTCAAATAACAAAGGATCGTGCAGTTGAAGCACTTCGCGGGAAGGTTTTATAAAAACGGTTGCTCCATTTTGAACTAAACGCTCAATTTCACGTTTCAGGTACCACCGATAGGCTGTGGGCTGAGCTAATTCACCATCTATAACCGGGTTATGTTTACTCCACGTGCGCTCAACGATCATTTTCGGATATTTCCCGGAATTATAAATTTCCTCCATCAGGTCCAACGCTTTATCGATAGCTTTTTTAAGTTCTTCCTCCGAAGAAAATTGATCTTGAACCAACTTGAGCGTGTCTGACATTTATGAAATCCCGTAATTTTGAATTTTCGATTGAACCGTGGATCACCACGAAAGAAGAACTCAAATATACGACGAATATCTTCAAACTTTTAAGTCGGGATATGACGTTAAAGTCTGAAAATAAAGAAGCTCAGTTCTCCATAATTAAAGCACCGGAATGGATGAATGTGATCCCCCTGACGGAAGACCATGAGATCGTTTTGGTAGAACAGTATCGCTATGGCATTGAAGAGCCCACCCTGGAATTACCGGGAGGTATGGTGGATGCCGGGGAAACCCATCATGAAACAGCACAGAGAGAGCTTTTGGAAGAAACGGGTTATGGAGGGGAAGATTGGCACTACCTGGGGAAAGTAAGTTCAAACCCCGCTTTTTTGACGAATTACACGCACTTGCATGTGGTCAGGAACTGCCAAAAAATTCAGGAACAAGAGTTAGATGGAAACGAGCGTATTAATGTACACCTGTTGCCGCTGGATGATTTTCTGGAGATGGTACACAATGGAACCGTACATCACTCTTTGGTGGTAGCGGCTGTGGCAAAGTTTTTATTGTGGCGGGGAAGCGCGGATTAGGCTGATTTTTTGATTTCGCAGATTTGTACAAGTTCCCCTCATGGATCTCTTAAGTCTTGAGCGAGCCCAAATTTAAAATTTAGCAGAGATGATTATCGAGCGGTGACTTCAGAGTTATAGCTGGTGTACTCAAGTCTGAAGACTTGAACTTGCTGATACTTTTCAGTCTGCGCTTCGCTCAAGACTGAAAAGATCCACGGAATTCATGGTGAACGAGTTACGCAATCTTTCAAAAATCCGAACCCATCCACAATATTCAGTTCATCCGTCCCTGTCCCGAAAATTCTTGTCGGGGTGCCATTTTATTTTGGCATCATCAATCAAACAAATTCAACTCATCAACAAATCAGATCAGGTAATCACTGAAACCGAACGATTCCTTTGCTACTTTCAGTTAATTCAATCCAAGTAAAAACCAACCAAAAAATGAAATAATAGAGCATCATGATTGAAACCGGAGCTAAAGCCAACTTTGATTTCACCGTTATGGCGGTACAGGATGGAGAAGAAAAAGAGATCAATTTTCAAGACCTGCTGGATAAACCAACCATCGTATCGGTTTATATGAAGAACAACACAAGCGGATGTGACCGACAGACCAAAGACCTTGCTGATGAATCGGATTGGTTCAGCAAAAAGGGATATAATCTGGTTGCCATCAGTAAAGATACCTGCGGTTCTCACAAGCGATATGCAAAGAAACAAGGGATCGATTTTACGTTGGTATCGGATCCAGATTATAAATTTGCAGAAGCAACGGATTCCGTGGTCCAAAAGAAAATGTATGGCAATGAATATGAAGCCCCCTCCCGTTCGGCCTTTGTTATTGATACAGATGGTACTATTTTGGGGACTATCGAAAAAGTGAATACGAAAGACCACGCCGGAGAACTAAAAGAGCTGGTTGAACAACTGAATTAATCCCTGATATTGCATGAAAAGTCTTGTCATTGTCGAGTCTCCTACAAAAACGAAAACCATAAAGAAGTACTTACCCAAAGGGTATGTGGTAGACTCTTCTATGGGTCATATTCGTGATCTTCCTTCTTCTGCCAAAGAAATTCCGGCAAAGTATAAAAAGGAAAGCTGGTCGAATTTAGGCATCAACGTAGACGACCGTTTCGATCCCTTATATGTGATTCCCTCTTCCAAAAAGAAGGTGGTTACCAAGCTCAAAAAGCTGTTGAAGGATGCGGATGAACTCATTCTTGCAACGGATGAGGATCGTGAAGGAGAAGCTATTTCGTGGCACCTTAGGGAAATTCTGAAGCCCAAAGTGCCGGTAAAACGCATGGCTTTTCGGGAAATCACCAAAGAAGCCGTTCAAAATGCGCTGGAAAACACTCGGGATATTGATATGAACTTGGTGCATGCGCAGGAAACGCGCAGGATCCTGGACAGGCTGGCGGGTTATACTGTTTCTCCACTGCTTTGGAAAAAGATCTCACCGGGTCTTTCTGCAGGACGAGTTCAATCGGTAGCAG
>JAVLBT010000202.1:0-3925 GCA_031580945.1 Gracilimonas sp. | reverse complement strand
TCTTGAATAAAATCGTAGGAAAGCGTCAGATCAAATTGTTTATAATAACGCGTTTACCGGTTAAGATTGTAAGAAATAAAACCCTATAGTTATCTGGAATGAGCTTTTTTAGCTATTGTCATTCCTCCCGACAGCGGTCGGGAAAAAGCACCCGAATCTTCCCCATTCGACCTGTGCTCCGAAGCCTCTCCTTTGCGCAGGGTTACGGTGAGCATGTTTGGCGTAGGATGTAAGGGGGACTCAGGGGGATGATCAGCCTATAAAACATGCTTCGTATAATGAATACGACTATGGCTTTGTAAATTCAACTGGTAAACGCGTTTATAATAATCAACGATATCGTAAAACTTGGCCTCTGCCGCATCATCAAGTTCAAAGGCCATTTTGCTCATCGGTCAAGAAGTGCCTGCGCATTTTTTTTTTACTTCAATCCAAGGTTTTGTAGAACTTTTACCTTGTTCATACCGGTCAATACGTTTTTTTGTTCTTCAGACCACGCTTCCTCAGATTCAAATTCCTTCTCTGGGTGAAGACTATTGATCAGCATATGTGCAAGTATCGCATAGTATCATCTGATAGACCCACTGCCCTTCCCTTCTTTTTTTCATTCTATCTGTTGACTAATTCATATTTTGAATGTACTTTGAAATAAATAGTACTTTGCATGAATAAAGAACGGGACTACATTCAAGATATCACTGAGATACGCTCCATGATGGAGAAATCTTCCAAATTTATATCTCTTTCTGGATGGGCCGGAATCATGACCGGTATTTATGCACTGACGGGTGCTTACATCGCCTACCGTTTTTTTGATTTTTACCCGGATGAAATTTCATACAGCACCCCTGCCCTTACGAATGTAGTGAGCCTGGCGCTCATCATTTTGGTTGTGGCACTATTAACCGCCATATTTTTTTCATGGAGAAATGCGAACATCAATGGTGAAAACATTTGGAATGCCACATCACGACGGTTACTGACCCAAATGGCAGTTCCTCTGTTCACTGGTGGAATTCTAATTCTAATTTTAATATCAAAAGGTTTGATTGGGCTAATCGCCCCATTCACACTCCTGTTTTACGGGCTTGCTCTATATAACGCTGGTAATACAACCATTTTTGAGGTCAGGCTGATGGGGTTTGTCCAGATCGCCCTCGGATTATTCAGCTCGGTTTTCCTTGAATACAGTTTGATATTTTGGGCAGCTGGATTTGGTTTGGTTCATATCATATATGGCATTTACATGCATTTCAGGTACGAACGGTGAGAAACAGTGAAATTATCATTTGATGATCTACATAAAGCATTTGAAAGTCGCGTAAGACTTGGAATTATGTCTGCCCTGGCTGTGAACGACACATTGGATTTTACTTCACTGAAGGAATTCTTAGATGTGACCGATGGGAACTTAGCGACTCATATTAAAAAATTGGAGAAGGAAAACTTTATCGGGATCGAAAAATCATTTATCGACAACAAACCAAACACCAGGTACTATATGACTAAAGAGGGTAAGAAAGCCTTCGCCGATTACCTGGGCCTCATGGAACAGATTATTAAATCACAAAAATAGATGCTGAATAAACCGGTCACTCCTTTACACGTTGTTAAGCTCCACTTTTCTTTCATCTTTGAAAAGGATACTTGCTCATATGTTCACAGAGCTCCAACACTCAAGCCTGTAAAGCAGGATCATCGCAACAAGTAAAAAAATTTATATCATAACTTTGAATTACAAAGTACTTTCTATCTTCAAATAACTTCTTGTTCCCAATTCAGCCGGAAAACAAACCAATAAAGCCCAGCTTTATTAAACCTAAATGGAATACATTCAATGTCAACACCAACCCAACTCACCGAATCAACAAAAACATACAAGGAAGCCATTATTGTCTTTGCCCTGGCAACAACAGCGGCTCTGTTCATTAAATTACCCGATCTTTTAGGATTTGATACAAACCAAAATGAAGTTTTTTACATCCGGAATTTCAGCTTTTTCGTTCTCCCGCTCCTTGTCATTTACTTTACCTGGAAACGAAGCCCTGGAATTCGAACTCTCTCTTGGTTGACCTTTGCTTTTGTGGCAGCAATTCTATTCGCCAACACCTATCCGTTTGAAACGTCCGGTGATACGATCATACTTACTTCATTGAATATGCCAATAGCACTATGGTTGCTTGTGGGAATAGCGTATACAGGCGGTAAATGGAATCAGATTAGCGCTCGTATGGATTTTATACGATTCTCCGGTGAACTGTTCATCTACTATGTCCTTATCGCCCTCGGTGGCGGGGTATTGATGGCATTAATGGCATTCATATTCCAAACCATAGCCATCGATATTGAACCTCTCTTTGAATCATGGATACTTCCCTGCGGATCGGTTGGTGCTGTAATTATCGCCGCCTGGCTGGTGGAGATAATAAAAGGTGCAGCCGAAAACTTTGCGCCTATGCTGGCACGACTCTTTACACCACTTTTTGCTGTCGTACTGCTTTCATTCCTGGGTACGCTGATTTGGACCGGACGCACCATGGAAATAGAACGTGATGTACTTATTGCTCTGGATCTGCTTCTTGTGGTGGTACTGGGTCTTTTGCTCTATTCCATCTCAGCCCGGCGGGTAGATTCTACTCCAGGGATAATTGATTTTGTTCGGATCGTTCTACTGGTGAGCGCTTTAATCGTTGACTTGATTGCGCTCTGGAGTATTGGCGGAAGAATTTCCGAACTCGGCTTAACACCGAATCGCATCGTGGCACTGGGTTTAAACCTGATTCTCCTTATCAACTTAAGTGGGTCTGCCCTGCTCTATATCCGGTATATACTAAAACAGGGATCTTACAATCGTCTCGAAAAATGGCAAAGCGATTACCTGCCTGTCTATGCTATTTGGGCAGCTCTTGTTGTGATATTCATTCCACCCCTCTTTAGCTATGCCTGATGACACATATTAATCCCTGATTGGGCGGGTTGGTTACCCATGAAGTGCGCCCCCGGACGAATGACATTTTTGAACACCAGCAGTTTCAACTGCATAACACAACGCTGGAATAATCTGCCTAATTTTGCGTATCAACCATTAAAATGAGTCCGCAATGGATTATCGGTCACATAAATATGTAGAGTAACAATTAGAATAAGATGATTACCTCTGCACCAAAATGAGCCTGGAAGAACGCAGGAGTGTTTGGGAGCTGGATACATTGACAAAACCCCACCATTACCCGGGTGATTACATTTGCGGCCATCCATTTTTTGAAAATCTGCAGGATGCATCCACTCATGTAATCTATTCAGAAGAACTCTTCCCCGGTTTTAATACACTTTTTATCCAGAGAAGATATTCACCATATTGTTCCAATTTTAACTTATTATTCATTCCCTGAATAAAATCGAATATTTGACTTTTTTTGGCGATTTTATTCTATTCAACCAAATGAATATGCCGTTATTCTGAAACAGATAAATAGCTACATACACAGCAACTAACCAACGAATCTCAAATAGCATTAAAACAGCAGCAGCCTACCTGAACGGCTCAAGAAATCCCGGAAATACAAGGGGCATCTACTGAAGGCATCTCCGTTGTTTTACGAAACTGGAACGATCCTGGACCATGAATTTTACATCTGAACACCTAAAAAACGCAGATACAAGAAATGATCTCATCAAAATTGCAAAAAAGAACGGTATACCTGTTCAAAAAACACTGGATAAATTACGGTATGAAGCTGAACTAAAGCAGTTGCAAATTGAGATGGTGAATCTTCAAAAATGGATAGCCAAAAAGAAGAAACGACTTGCAATTATATTTGAAGGACGAGACGCGGCCGGCAAGGGTGGCTCCATCAAACGGCTTAAACAGCATCTCAATCCACGGTCATCAAGGGTAGTCGCTTTGTCGAAACCAACTGAAGTT
>JAVLBT010000201.1:0-4056 GCA_031580945.1 Gracilimonas sp. | reverse complement strand
TTACCCGCCCACTGATTTCATCACTTCTTGAGAAATTGGCCTCCCTCCCGCTAAGCGCGGAGGGAGGAGCGGGAGTCGTTGGGGATTTTGGATGCATGTAATTCCAGAATTTACCAGCTACGGCTTTCCGCAAGGTCTCCCGCGCCATATACTCGGTAATAAAGCCGGGCGTAAAGAACGAGCCATCCTTATAGCCGTTGATCTTCTCAAAAATGAGACCCAGCACAGAAGCATTGATCAGCGTTTTATCTTCGGTTTGAATGCCGCCGGAACTTTCTGCACTGAAATTGTACGCATCTAAAAAGCGGAGCAGGTAATCCAGTGTTTTCAGTTTCTCTTTGGGAGGATTGGCCCCTTTCTTCAGGATACTTTTGGAGTACAAGTCCAGGTACGCCCGATCATCTAAGCCAGAAATGCGTGTGGTTAGATCTTCAAGTTTGGTGGCATCAAACAGAGAGGAATTCAGGTATGGAATATGGCCAAAGCGTTCCTGAATCGCAGGCGGCCGTTCTTCATTTCGAAGAGCTAAGACCCTGAAAAATAGTTTTTCCAGTTCATCGTATTCATCAATAGAGTCAAAATTGAGAAACTTAAATTTCTCGTCAAACTGATGATAGGACAGCAGCTGGGCTTCCATGAGTTTCAGAAACAGTACTCGGTTCATCCAGCTAATCACCAGCTCCAGGGCTACCCCAAAATGCTGATCATCTTTAGAGTCTCCATACTGAACATCGGCCTCTTTCACCTTATTCATATGCTGGTCATACAGTAAGATCTCAATGGTATTTTCGATCAGCGAGCCCCGTTGCCGTTCCTCTTCCGGTAAACGCTGTATAAGGCGACTCCCCTTTTCCTTCACTTCCTGCAGTCCAAGGATATGTAGCAGTTCGTTATAAAATCGTTTATCGAGGGAGTTACTGTCGTTGGCAAAGGGCTTCTTCACCAAATGTTCTGGTGAAAATAACTTATACAGCGGAATCAGCTTTTTGTCGTCTTCCTCAGATGCCGGAGCCGCCAGTTTTGCTTTGTAGTCGTTCAGGTTCAGGTAGATACCGTTCAGGTTGGCATCGGAGTCCGCAATGAATTCCCCGAATTTGCCATACATGAAATCGGTATTGGAAGAGACCTTTTGATCACTTTTCCAGTTCCGAAAAGTTTTCACCAGCGACTTTTTGGAGTAGAAATTCCGCTCGATCTCCTGGGCATCAAAGAAAAAGAATTCGGTGTAATTGGTGGTGATTACCTGCTTGATATCCTCATTGCCGGCCTCCCGTTCTTCAAAGTAATACAGCAATGCTTCCTGAAGTGCTTTGGCATTGGCGTTCTCTTTGGTGATCATCTCACGGGTATTGCCCGGCTTTTTCGCCTCAATGAGCACTTCCAGTGTAGAGGACTTTGTCTTCCCGGAATAGATTCCCAGATCAATACGATTGCTGGTATTGACCAACCGTTCTTCGTTGTTGTAAAAACTATTTTGAAGGAAATCCCGAAGGTAGCCTTTCAGATGTTCTTCACTTTCACCTTCGGCCTGCACCAAATTATTCAGGTAGGTCGTGGCTTCCTGCTTAAAATGATCAAGGTCTGCCCGTTTAATAGTGACCTTTAAGTACGCTTTGTTGATCCCCTGCCGAACGGTCTTAGTTTGTAGATGCATATAGAAATAAATGTTTGATTGTGCTTATCCTAACAAAATAAGCAGTGAAAGACAATCATTTATTTTTTTGGACTCAACTCTTAAATCAGAATAAAACAAGGAAAATCTTATCTAATTCAGCCTCAGTGTTGGGCCATAAAACTATGTTTTATTGAACTCAACAACTAAAATACTGTGAAATGAAAATTAGATTAATAGTTTAATAGCTTAAATCTTTTAATTCCTTGTTTTGTAAGGCTAACACAGTAACAGGAACCCCACTATCAAAATTATTACCATACAGATGGAGTTTTTTAAGAAAACGAAGATTCCCTAATTCGTCAGGTATCGAGCCTGACAGTTTATTATCTGATAAATCCAGCCATTGTAGCCTATAATCCATATCCCCTAATTCAGAGGGAATAGTACCAGACAAATTATTTCCTGATAGATCTAATTCAGATAAGTATTTAAGTTGAGAAATTTCAGGAGGAATTGTGCCCATAAAATGATTATTTGAAAGTAATAGCTGTTGCAGGCCTGTAATCTTTGAGATATTATCGGGAATTTCTCCGGTTAAGCCATTTCCTTGCATTCTAATTCGTTTTAGGTTTTCCAGCTTAAATATATCAGCTGGAAGTGAACCGCTTAATTTCGGATTTCTATTAATATATAATCGTTTTAGTGCAGTCAGTTCTGTAAACTCGGAAGGTAGAATACCAGTTAGATTGTTATTTTGTAAATATAATCTTGTCACCCGACCATCTTTTACTCTTACCCCCTCCCATGAATGCACTGGCCCTTTCAGCCAATTAGTATTCTCATTCCAACTACGGCCTCCGGTTTCTTTGTAGATAGTAACTAATGCTAAAGAATCTGACTTATTAGCAGGTTTCTCTGCTTTTTTAAAAATTCTCTGGACTACTCTTTTCCCTGCTTCAATTTCTACGCGGGAAGTTTTTTTGACTGGGTACTCATCAATAATTTTGCCTTCTGCATTAATAGCAATAAAGTTTCGCTGATTTCCATATATGGTACCCACTATAACATGTCGATCTCCGACTGAACGTGCCAGGTACCAACGTGGAGTTTTATCAGGTTGACGTGTAGGTGCTCCCCACCCACCATCTCCGAGATAAAGCACACCCTCATTTTCTACAACTTTACCCTCCTTAAGTAAGTAACTCCTTTTATAGATGTGATCATGAGCTTCAAAGGCAACGTCTAAACCATATTTATCAAAACTGCTTACCCAGTTTTCACGGATAATTGAAGCAGGACCTTCAAAAGATCTTATTGATGGGTAAGCACCAACATGATAAGATGCAAAAATGTGAGGTTTTCCTTCCCTTTCTTTTAACGTACGATCTAACCAATCAGCTTGCTCACCATCAACTTTAGATCTGTGTCCAGAGTCAAGTATGATCCAACTTAAATAATTACCGAAATCAAGAACTCCGTAACGGGGTACTCCCGGAAATGCAAACAGCGAATCAAATAAAGGAGAATCTCCATTTTGTAAATCATATTCATTTCTATAAAAGTCTATTTCAACAGAATCCGGAATATTTCTTTCTTTCCATACATCATGGTTTCCAATGGCAGCTATTACGGGGATCAGGCGATTATTGTCACCTTTAAAACTATTTTGAAAACCCTCAACCAACCAAAACGCATTATTAGGATCTGGATTTTCTAAACTTAAGTCTCCACTTAATACAATAAAATCAGGTTTATGAGTAGCAGCCTGTTCAGACATTCTAATAAATTCACTTCCACCACCTGGATCCCCGCCTGCTACAAAACGTATAGGTTCATCTGCATTCTCTGGCATGGTCCGAAAAGAATAAATTATTTCACTCGGTTGTACCATAAATTCATAATCCGTTCCAGGCTTAAGCTTGACAAGTTCTACTCTATGAATGATTTGGTCCGTAAATGGAAAGCCATGGTATTTTCCAGTCTCTTTGATCCATTCTGTTTTCCCTGATTCCCGGTATTGTATTTCAGACTCGATCAAATCATTATTTGTGTGCCAGTCTATGGTCATTGTTGTGGTTGGATCTTGTTGCCAAGTTAGCAGTATTCTTTTGACTTCTTTCGATTTTATCCCATTTGATGGTTCCTCATTAGCAAATACTAATAATCCAACTAAACCTATAATTACGCCGATTGATACTGTTATTATTTGCTTCACTTTATAACCTGAATTTTCAAAATTAATCTCTCCTGATTCCTACTAAGGATATTTGAAATCAGGAGAGAACTGTTTAAAAGAATTGATTTGTTAAAACGAATTACCCTAATTTTTACTTTATCAAGGCCATATTAATAGTTCTAACTGATACCTGGTCAACACTTAGTCTTGCTATATATATACCGCTGGATAAATTATTAGCGTTAAATGTTACCTGATGCTCACC
>JAVLBT010000200.1:0-4092 GCA_031580945.1 Gracilimonas sp. | reverse complement strand
GCACAAATCTGTCGGGGTTCTATTCAGCTGCTTTTTCTTCTTTTTCGCCGGAAAAAGCTTCGAATACCATTTTCAGATCTTCAGCTACCTGTTCCTTTGTTCGGCCTTCAATTCGGTGTCGAGGAATCATTGCTTTAATCTCACCATCCACGAAATAAGCGAACGCTGGAGATGATGGCGGATATTCGCTGAAATATGCCCGGGCATGTGCAGTAGCTTCTTTGTCCTGTCCTGCAAATACCGTAACCATATGGTCTGGTTTCACTTCAGCATTTTCAAGTGCAATGCCTAAACCAGGCCTGGCGTTACCTGCTGCACAACCACAAACAGAATTGATTGCCATAAGCATAGTGCCTCTGTATTCCTTCATGGCACGATCAACATCATCGGTCGTTTTAAGTTCTTCAACACCAAATTTTGTGAGCTCTTCTCTCATCCAAGATGTGTCAGGTCCCATTCCAAATCCAAACTGCATAATAATCTCTTTGTGTTTTTTTGTTGATTTATGGTTTAAAAATACAAAAAATTTCTACCAAAATAAGTTTTGAGTTATGACGAATCTCTTCTTAATCCTCTAAATAGTAATACTTTTCGTCTTCTACTTCCCTGTATTACTTTAACCCTTCGTACCTTTGTTAAATAGAAATGACGGTGGAATCTAATACCCACCGTCATTCGACAATTATCATTCGTCGTAGTTATTTCGCTGCTTTATAATTTTCAGCTACTTGGTCCCAGTTAACTACATTCCAGAAAGCTGAAACATAATCAGGCCGGCGGTTTTGGTAATGCAGATAGTATGCATGTTCCCAAACGTCGATTCCCATGATTGGTGTGTAGCCTTCCATCAGTGGACTATCTTGATTTGCGGTAGAATGGACAACTAAATTTCCACTTCCATCCACTGAAAGCCATGCCCAACCGGATCCAAACCGGCCACCAGCAGCAGCTGAAAATTCTTCTTTAAATTTTTCAAAGCTTCCAAATGTGTCGTTGATAGCATCAGCTAAATCTCCCTCCGGTGTTCCGCCTCCATTTGGAGAAAGTATAGTCCAAAACAGATTGTGATTAGCATATCCGCCACCACTGTTTATTACAGCTTGTTTTGTTTCCGCTGGTACTTCATCAATACGTCTTAAAACTTCTTCAATATCAAGATCAGCAAATTCATGACCTTTTAATGCTGCATTCACTTTATTGGTATAACCCTGATGGTGCTTTGAATGATGTATTTCCATCGTCCGAGCATCAATATGGGGTTCAAGTGCATCGTAATCATATGGTAATTCAGGAAGAGAGTATGCCATTGTTAACTCCTTTTTTAATTCAACTTTTTTTTGGCGCTTACAACATGTGCGCCTTTTATTTATCGTTCCTGAACATAAGCAAAACAAGGCTAAAATTCGTTCCTGTACCCCATCAATACAATCTATCTTTTAGATTTGTTAACACTATCGGAAAAGGTTACTCTGAAATCCTCTCTAAATTGAAGTATCTTTAATGAAATTCTATAACATTTGCTCACTCACAACAATCTATGAAGTATAATTACGACGTTATAATCATTGGTAGCGGACCTGCTGGCTTTTCCTGTGCTATGCAAAGCTCAAAATTCGACAAAAAGGTGCTGGTTATTGAAGCCAACGAAAAATCTTTCGGAGGTACGTGGATCAATTCCGGAACAATTCCCAGCAAAGCTCTCAGGGAAACTGCCCGCATCATTCAGCGTTTTCAAAGTCAGTTTGATGACCTTTCCAAGGAAAAAGCCTATCAGCACCATAAAATGGAAGAATTACTCAAGTATAAAAATGAGACCCTTCAGAGTAAGAATTCCAAAGTTGAAAATGATTTCAAAAAAAATGAGATCGATACAGTCAGAGGCTGGGGCATTCTAAAGGATCCCCACACGGTTGAAGTTCATAGAAGTGACGGTGAAAAAGTAGAATATACAGCCGAATTTTTATTTATGTCGCCTGGCAGTGATCCCATCAAACCAACAGAATTTGACCTGGACCATGATAAAGTATTTGACTATACCTCTGTTTTAAACCTCACTCATATTCCCAGAAAATTACTGGTGATCGGAAGTGGAGTTCAAGCATTGGAGTATGCTACCACATTTTCAAATTTAGGAAGCCGGGTATCTATTTTAAACGAATCTGATACTTTTCTTCCATTTTTAGATGATGAAATATCAGATCAACTTTCTCAGATACTACAAAAAGATAAAATCGAGGTATTTTCAAGCGCCCAAAATATTGAGATTGAAACCAATAGCCTCAGAAATACAACGGAAGTTCGATACAACATCCGAAACGACAATGAAGGTAGCCGTACCCGTGTCATCGAAACCGAACATGTTCTTTATTTGGGGGGCAAAACCCCTAATACTAAAAATATTGGATTGGAAGAAGCTGGAGTTGAGCTTGATGAAAACGGATACATCGTCGTAAACAGTGATTATCAAAGCAGTGTTAACAATATTTTTGCCGGCGGCGATGTGATCGGTTATCCTGCACTTGCATCTGCTTCCTTTTCGGAAGGGAGATTGGCTTCCTGTCGCATGTTTGGAATCGAGGCTCTGGAAGTTCCTCCCGAAATTCCATTCGGAATTTACTCTATCCCTGAAATCTCCAGTATCGGACTTACAGAAAAAGAAGCGAAATCAAATGGTTATGATATCACGGTGGGCCGGGCATATTACAAAAACATCACTCAGGGAGATATCAGTAATCAGCAGGATGGTTTGCTAAAACTTGTATTTGAAACCAAAACCCTGAAATTAGTGGGAATCCACATTCTGGGGGAACGCGCAAGTGATCTTATTCACCTGGGCCAAGCGGTGATGTCGCTGGGTGGAGACATACGATATTTCATTAACCATGTGCTCAATTATCCTACCTATAGCGAAGCGTACCGGATTGCCGCCTTCAACGGTATGAACCGCGTATACAAAGCCGGCATTAAGTACAAGAAAATCCTGAAGAATAAAAAGTGAACATCGAACACGGAACATTCAACACCCAACATTGAACTGTTTTACTCCAACGCAGAGGACTTAAGCAAGCACCGATTTTCAATTTGATTTTACCCTCGCTCCTGACGCTCTGCGTCGTAGTGAATAACTTCTCCCTTCGAGGTTCTTTGTTCGATGTTGGTTGTTCTACACGTAGTGAATAGCTTTGCGCATGCCTTCGGAATCGTATTCAAATTCTTCCGGGAGGGTTTTGATGCCCTTCTCTTCCGAGATCTTGGCTGAATAAGCCAGCACCATCGCATCCACGATGTCATCTTCTTCCACCTCGTTGCGGCGGAACTCCTCTTTAATATCTCGGAAAAAATCATCCGCAATGGGCTCGCGGTCTTTAATCAGTTCCAGCCGGTGTTTGATGCCTTTCTTAAGGTTTTTCTTTTGATAGATCATCCCGCCATTCAACGTTTGAAAAAGTAATTCAGGATGTGATTCCAACACTTTATCCCTCAAAGATTCATCTGCTCGCAGAAGTTCGTCAACCATTTGAATTTTTGGAGTAATATTCCAGGACTGTAGCGTCAGTTTCTTCTCCGTGTAATCGTGGCTGATCATATTTGCTTCTACATAAGAAGGTGCTGTTAGAGCAGGACGAATTGGTGGACTAAATACACTGGATGCATAGGATCCCCCTAATTTCTTCCTTAATAAGGCATCGGCTTCGCGGGTATATTCTTCGTCTTCTAAACCGATCGGCATATCGATAAAAACAATATCGTAAGACTCAAATGCCTCTTTTAGTGCTTCCCGGTCCCGAAGAATTTCATATTTTTCGTCTCCATCATCAAAGGTGATAAGGATCCAACCTGCCTGACAACCGTCTATTCCTGCTGTTTTCACTATAACTGTTCTTTTATGTTTTTCTTGAGTTGTATGTGCAGTTCATCAAGCTGATGTTTGTCCACCGAATCTGGTGAATTATCCATCATACTTTGAGCTTTTTGGTTTTTCGGGAAAGCGATCACATCACGGAGGCTCTTCGCTCCGGTCAGCAACATAACTGCTCGATCTACTCCAAAAGCTATTCCACCATGAGGTGGAGCTCCGTATTTGAAGGCATC
>JAVLBT010000001.1:0-76619 GCA_031580945.1 Gracilimonas sp. | reverse complement strand
CGATATTCAATATTTTTGAAGAAAATGATATCGTGATGATCGCTGAGGGATTAAATGTGTTTAGTCTAAAAACACCGGATAAACTGGTGGGCAAATCACTAATTGAGACCGATATTCGCAACAAATCAGGTTGTAACGTAATAGCATATCAAATAGATGGTAAACAAGTCATCAACCCGGACCCAAATGAAGCCATACCGGAACATAGTGAGATTATTCTGATCGGACAGTCCGAAGATGAACAGAAATTTATAGACTACTATAAATCGGAAAGTTAAATAGATTCTTTTCGAATAATGGCTATGGCCTCCAGTATAATCCAAATAGTAAAGCCAAGAATGATAGCCCCAAATACAAACAATAGGATATTGCTATCAGAAGGTCCATAACCAGACCAATCAAACACCACCTGTTCCACCATGGCCCATAAAGTCATCACCATTAAAAATATCATAGGAATTAGGGTGTATAAAATACTTCTGCCTTTACGCTTTAACCAAATGGTCACTAACAATAAACTTATACCTGCTAAGAGTTGATTAGATGTACCAAACAATGGCCACAATAAATAACCGCCAGATCCTAATCCTCGTGGGCCTTCAGGCAGTAACACCAACGCCGCACTCGCTCCTACAGCAATTAATGTTGAAGTATGGACTTTCGTTAAAGGTTTGATTTTATATTCTTCCCCAAGTTCGTTGAGGATATAGCGCATAAGCCGGACGGAAGTATCCAGTGTGGTTGCTGCAAAACTAATTACAATTACGCCAATAATGGTTTTAGCCGCTTCCAGTGGAATGAGTAAACCCGTAGCAAGTTGGGCGGCACCTTCCACAAAAATATTCAATCCTACTGCGCCTGCCTCCGAAAATGAGTGGTACACATCCATAAATTCCCCGGTAGAATTAAAATAGGTAACCACCGCTACAATAGTGATCAAAGCCAGAGAACCTTCCCCGATGGCACCCAAATATCCTACAAACCGGGCATCTGTTTCTTTATCCAACTGTTTTGCAGTAGTTCCGGATGAAACCAAGCCATGAAATCCCGAAATAGCTCCACAGGCAATGGTAATAAATAAGAGTGGAAACCAGCTAACATCACTTGCTTCCGCATTCGTAGTTGGTGCCGTGATCTCTGGATTACTGATAAATAAGCCGAGGTACAGAATTCCCAACCCCAACAATAATTGATACGCATTGATAAGATCCCGGGGTTGAAGCAATTTCCAAACAGGAAGGGTGGAAGCAAAGTAAACATAGATCATCAGGATCGTGATCCATACAAAAAATGCCATCTCGATACCTGTTAACCCAAATATTACTGAATTCTCAGCACCTCCGAAATATTGCACCAGGTCAATTTGAAGGACCGGAACATAACTGGCAATAATGGCTGTGAAATACATCACAAAAAGTACAATGATAGACGGAATTACCATATTACCGGATTTTCTATAAGCCCGGACCCCGATCCAGATAGCCAGTGGAATCTGAATAAAAATAGAAAGCACTGTTGCCGGGAAGTTGATAAAGAGATTGGATATAACCCATGCAAATACGGCATTCACCATAAGCACCAAGATCAAAATGATAAATAGGAAAAGTAATTTTGCCCGATGTCCTACTAATTTATCAGCCAGTGTGCCTACTGATTGCCCTTTATGACGAACCGACAACACCATAGTTCCAAAATCATGTACCCCAGCAGCAAATATAGTTCCGATAACTACCCACAACATCGCTGGTAACCAGCCCCAGTAGACTGCTATAGCCGGACCTACAATAGGAGCGGCTCCTGCTATGGATGTGAAGTGATGACCCAGTAAAACGAATTTATTGGCGGGAACATAATCCACATCATCCTTGAATTCATGAGCTGGAGTCATATAATCCGGATTCAGCTGATAGATCTTTTCAGCAAGAAACTTGGAGTAATATCTGTATCCAATAAAGAATAGAAAAAGTGATAAAGCAGCGACCCAGCTTGCTTGCATAAATTATCCCGTTTTGATTTTTATAACTCCAACAAACTGCGCTTTAATTACTATTTTTCAGTTTGTGATGCAAATACTGAACATTATGTCCTTATTATAGCTATGTCTATGTATGATCCCTCTTTTATGGATACAACAAAGCCAAGGAAGCTATAAACTTTAATCTATATAAATTATTATTTATCAACTATATAATCATCCGTACTTTAGATTATTTTATTTTCATGCACTAAAATTTGTTCAACCAGTTCTTCTCCTTATGAAGTAGAAGAAAGAAGAGGTCGGGAGTTGGATTCAGTTTTTAAAATATGAATGTAGGATATAGTGGTAGAAATGTATATTTGATACAATTCATAATTTCGAGACCTACACTTCGACCTCACCTAAATCCTCTACTTCTCAAGAAGAGAACTTTCTCTTAATCTAACCTTGTTCACAAGATTCAGCTTCTTGCTATTTGCGAATACGAATACCCATATTCTTCAACAAAAAATATAAATTTTTAAACTTTGCACGACCCAAACTTCCTCATAAAACTTGTTCAGGCAAAAATGCCCTTTGGGCAATATAAAGACTGGTACATCACCAGTTTGCCTGTGCATTATTTGGAATGGTTTTCACGACAAGGCTGGCCAAATGGACAACTGGGTCAATATTTAGCGACCATGTTCGAGATCAAAACTAACGGACTGGATAATATTTTAAAGCCTATTATTAGGGAGTATAGGAAGTAAGAAAAGCTATGTTTTACTATTCCAGTATTTCTTGAAATTGGCTTATCTGAATTATTTTTGCGTTTCCAATATTCTCTAATACCAATAAATCTTTATCTCCTGTTAATAAATAATCAGCATTTCCATCAATAGCTAAAGAAAGAAGAAAATTATCTTTAGGATCTCGGCATTTTGCTATCACTGATGTAACAGTAATAAATTCTCCAAATTCATTGATAAGTTCGAAGATGTTATCTAAGTCACTCTCTTTGATATATTCTTTGAGCTTAGGTCTTCTTATCACTTCAACAAATTCACTAATTAGCTCCTCACTAAATAAAAGACTACAATTTTCTTTCAAAAGAATTTCATCAAGTTTTTGAAAGTCACTGCTAATTAGAAAACTGATCCATAGATTTGTATCCAGAATAAGCCGCATGACTATTTACTATAGCGACGAGATCGTACCTCTTCCACTTCTTTTGCAATTTCTTCAGTTGTAGGTGCTGAAGCAGATTTTGATCTTAACCGTTTTAAAACAGCAATGAGATCTTTTTTTGAGGAAGGCCTAATTGCAATCATATTTGAATCAACCAAATCCTTAAGCAGCTTTCGTGCTTTGGGGTCTAATATGTCCACTTTAATTGTTTCCATATTAATAATGTACAAAATTGAAATTAATTGAAGAAATATCATTCAATAGCATTTTTAAGCTATAGATTCCATCAATAAATTAACAACTGTTAATAATTTTTCCGCTGAATAGTAACCAACATCACCAGATCATAAATGGCGTGGGCAGCCATCGCAGCAATAAGGCCTGCATGTTCAAATAATAAACCCAATGAAAAGCTTAGGGCAAACATCATCACTCCAAAAAAGATATGTGCAGGCGATCGAAATTTAAAATAACCGTGAATACCTATAAAAATGATGGACGTAATTGTATTTCCCAACAGCGGTTGTATAGCTCCTCGAAATAGTAATTCCTCTCCGGCTCCTGCAAAAAAAGAAAGCTGTGCATTATCAAAAATGGAAAATTCTGCTTTAGAGAGTGCTTTAAAGACAGAGAAATCAGATAGAACTTCTTTAACAGGTGTTTTACCTATCACAAAATAAACAAGCCCGGCCAGAAGTAATCCAGCTCCCAACCCCACTCCCAACTGCATCAGGAATGAGAACGGACTGCTGAAAAGATCAGATACGTTGCCTTCATGCCAATACCGAATGATCAAAAAGGAAAAAAAAACGTAAATATTGGCTGATACTAAAGAAAGGATAAGCAGCTTAAGTGTGGAAAGACCCGAAGTTATATCTTCTTCCGGCTGTTCTGATTGTTGGTCGATCATAGGCATCAAGATATCACTAAAAGACCTTTGTATTTAACCTTCGATTTTGATCTGTAGAATCTTTTACAATTTCAAAATTGATGATTCCCAGCACCAATTCATTATTAGTGATCACATCAACCTTCCAGGCACCTTCCATCATATTTGATTTATAGGTAAAGCCACGATATCCACCGGCTCTCCCACCGGTAATGTCAAACCCGATCTCATCGATCACTTCCCATTTATTCGTATACGGACTAAACCATTTCCACCTGTGGAGTATTGATTTCTGAAAATCAGTGGGAGCAAAAATAGAGGTAAAAACAAAAACATCCTCGCCTTCTTCATAATGATAGATATATTGATTATTTCTCCATATCACATACCAGGGATTTTGCTCATAGGTAACCAAATATTCGTTGGATTCTGTACTTCGTTCCACATTATGAGCTACTAAGCCTGATTCCATAGCGAGCGGTACCGGAGGAATCAGATTCAGAAAATAAAATGCGTTGATGAAGATGTAGATACTTAGTATTAACCCTGACATCTTCCCTATGCTGATCTCTTTTTGTGTGGAAGGACTATTATTGTAGATAAAAATAATGAGTCCTAAAGTTATGCTTAGACTAATACTTCCGGAAAGCATAAATAGAAAAGTATTCATGCTTTTTACCAGAACGGGAATGAAGAACGTGAAAAATGTAAAATTCACAAAGAAGTAGGCACTGAACTGCATATATTTATTGGAGATTCGCTTTTTGAGAAGTTCATTGGCAAATAGTAAAATCACCAGGATAATGAAAAAGAGGAGGGTCTTGGAAAACGAAACACTTCGTGAAAAATAGATCACATAGGCGCTGCATAATCCACCAAGAAAAAACTGTATGGCCAACGGAAGATATTCCTCATATTTTTCAAAGAAGGTTCCTTTCCATTTTTCATCTCCGGAAAGATTGAAAAGATATATGCATATGGTAAGTGATGTCAGATATGTACTTAAAATAACCTGATCATAGAGCCGATCAATTCTGCCGAGTGTAAGCGAATCCCACAAAAAACCGACCATAAAAAAGACCACCGGTAAATACCGCTGATTCACCCGCACAAAAGCCCGTAATCGGTTGATCATGTTTTATCTGAAATTTAAGAAGTGAAATTCCGCCCGAAGATAGTGTTGATGAGGCTTATTTAGAAATGGGAATAGAACACGGATGAGGCGGATTGAGCGGATAGTCGCTGATTGATTGGTTTATCTGGTTCCACACGCTCTGCGTTGGAACCGATGGATATTTTTTATAAATCACTGATATGCTAAGAAATACGCTCCAACGCAGAGCGTGTGGAGCGAGGGTAAAGGTGAATCCTGAGCTATATAATCGTAGATTCGATCCAACTGTCTTTCTGATTTTTCAGACCATATAAGGTTCATTTATCCCAAAAGTTTTTCAGCGAATTTTTTCTTTAGATCTTCATGAGAAATTACCCGGCCCTCATCTACATCTTTTAATCCCTGTTCTATAGACTGGCGGACGTAAATTTTGTACATCACATCATTCCAGGTGACATATACCCGGAGCACTACCAGAAGTTCATTTATCTTTTTTTTAAGGTGGCCTTTTCCATGATTCTCCTATTTTATCTCGCTTTTATTATTGCAAGGGAGGAAGTAAAATACAATGATGGAACCATTACAGAATATTCTTCTTTTGAACCATGATTGGAAGGATTAGTAGGATTTACATGATTAAAAACAGAAATCCTATTAATCCTTTAATCCAAAAAATCATGGTTCTAATTAATGAGCCTAAAGTACGTTCCTAAGCAAAGTGTAAAGAACGAGGTAAAAATCAGTCTTTATCCTCTAAATCAGCGTAATCCGTGTTCTATTCGATTGGTTAAATTAAACGACTCTCCCAACCTCAAAAACCTCTTCCCCCAACTCCTCAGCCTTAGCTTTAACCGCGTCCCCTTCACTTTCAGAAACAACGGCTATCAACCCAATACCTAAGTTGAAGGTAGCTTGCATATCATCTTCCGGGACATTGCCTATTTCCTGTATGAGTTCATAAACCGGTGGCCGTTTCCAGCCATCCCAGTTGATATCGAGTTTAAGTCCTTCGGGAAGAATTCGCTTCGTGTTCCCCACAATTCCACCGCCGGTTATGTGTGAAAATCCATTGACTCCAACCAAGTCTTTCAATTCAGTAATGAGCGATAAGTACGATTTGTGGACTTTCAATAATTCGTCTCCAACAGTGGATCCTAATTCTTCTACATAGTTTTCTACTTTATATTTGCTAAACAATACTTTTCGGGCTAAAGAATATCCATTGGTATGTAATCCGGAGCTTTTGAATCCAAGTAACACATCTCCTTTTTGAATATTGGATCCGTTGATGACTTTCTCTTCATCTACGATTCCAACAATGGTTCCGGCCAAGTCGAATTCGCCTTCATCATAGATATCCGGCATTTCGGCGGTTTCACCTCCAATCAGGGCTACTCCATTTTCCTTACAGGCTTTGGCAAATCCTTTGACTACGTCCACCCCAACATGCTGCTCTAATTTCCCCGTTGAAAAATAATCCAGAAAGAATAATGGCTTGGCTCCGCATACGGCAATATCATTTACGCAATGATTCACCAGATCTTGACCAACGGTATCATATCTTCCGGCTTTAAAAGCAACAATCAGTTTTGTTCCAACGCCATCTACCGAACTAACGAAAACTGGTTTATTATAATCACCAAGTGTGGGACGAAAGAAACCGCCAAATCCCCCAATATTAGAAAGTACCTCTGGTCCGTGAGTATCTTTTACTACTCCTTTGATGGATTCAACCATTTCTTCTCCGGCTTTGATATCTACACCGGAATCTTTGTATGTCATTGGCTTTTTATTGCTCATGGTATGGTCACTGTTTCTCTAAATCAATAAATGTAATTGAACTATATGGCGATGTAGGTTGTCTGACTAAACAGATGTTTAATCATCCAGAATGAATATTAACAACACATAAATATAGAATCTTTGAAAGAGTGTTTTGGAAACTTTTTCCCATACTTTTCCACACCTAAGAGATAACAATAATGGGATTTATTAATTTTAATAGTAGTAGTAGAGCGTGTGGATAAGTGGATAACTTTTTTATCCCGAATTTTAGCTTTGTTGCTTAAAACATGTGGATAGTTTTGTGTATAACTCGACAATAAAAAACAATACTTTAAATCATTTTGAAAATAGTATTCCACAAGTTTATATATTTTGAACATAAAAGTGGCCTTAACATCATTCACATCAAAAGTTATTCTTTCGAATTGTTGATAGAACAATTTTATTGTTGAAACCTGTTAACAATTTTGGGTGGATTGAGTTATCCATCTTTAATCAATGAGTAATCCACATAGTAATCCACATATCCACAGTTTATGAAAGCAGTCATTCAGCGCGTAAAATCATCTTCGGTAATCGTTGAAAATCAAATCACCGGCTCTATAAGTCACGGACTTTTAGTGTTGATAGGCATTCATAAGAATGATACCAAAAAGGAAATGGAGTGGATTTGTAAGAAGATCGCTAAACTTCGGATTTTTGAAGATGAGGAAGGCAAGATGAATAAATCGGTACAAAATGTAAATGGAAGTATTTTACTTGTTTCCCAATTCACCTTATATGCCAATTCCGATAAGGGCACGCGGCCTAGTTTCATAGAAGCGGCCCGACCTGAAAAAGCCGAACCCATGTATGAAGACATGATCGAGTGGTTTAAAACCAATACGGATCTGAACATTCAAACCGGAGAATTTGGAGCTATGATGAATGTTAAACTTGAAAACGACGGACCGGTTACTATTATATTAGAGAAGTAATTAATCTGCGACAATCAGCGTAATAATAAACTTTTTTTCACGCGGAGTTTCGCAGAAGAAGCGCAGTGTATCGCAGAGATTTTAGTTAAAATTTAGCAATGGCAGTAATTTTCATTTTTATAGATGGCGTAGGATTGGGAAAAGATGTTCCCGAAAATCCCTTCACCGAAAACCGGTATGAGTCTTTTGAGATCCTGACTGATGGTTCATTCAATAATCAGGCAAAACCGGTTTTTCAAAAGGATATACTATTTAAGCCCATTGATGCCAATTTGGGAGTAGAAGGACTACCACAAAGTGGAACCGGGCAAACAGCTCTTTTCACGGGAAGAAATGCTTCAAAAGAGATCGGAAAACATTTTGGACCATTTCCTCATTCCGGCATTAAGCCTTTTTTAAAGAAAAAAAGCATCTTTCATGCGGTGCAGAATGCTGGAAAGAAACCGTATTTCATGAATGCTTACCCGCCTATTTTCTTTCAACACGCCAAAAAACGAAATCGATGGAGTTGTACCACACTTATGACCAAAAGTGCGGGAATGAAATTGAATTCCACAGAAGATGTTTTGAATGAAAAAGCGCTAACGGCAGAGATCATCCAAAATGCCTGGCGCGAGAAATTGGGAATCGATATTCCCAAGATCACCCCAACCGATGCAGCAAAAAGGTTGCTAAATGTAGTACCAGAATACGACCTTGTGTTATACGAATATTATTTAACGGACAAAGCCGGCCACAAACAAAAACACGAAGATGCCGTGCTTGTCCTTGAACCGCTGGATGAATTTTTACTGCATATCATCAAAAATAAGAGAAGCAGTGACACATTGGTCATTACGAGTGACCACGGCAACCTGGAAGATCTTTCCACCAAAACGCATACCCGGAATAATGTCCCTCTATTTGTCTTAGGAGAATCGGTTCACCCCTTTAAACAAGTAGAAAGCCTTACCGATGTGAAAGACGGGATAATTTCGTTTATTTAGGAGTATAAAAGAAATTATGAAACAAAGAGTTTACATAGACACATCTGTAATAGGAGGCTATTTTGATAGAGAATTTGCAAAATGGTCTAAGAAGCTCTTTAAAGAAATAAGATTAGGAAACGTCATTGGAGTTGTTTCTGATATTACACTTGATGAGTTAGCAAAAGCACCTAAATTTGTAATTGAAAACTTCAACAAGCTTCCAAAAAAACATACAGAAGTAATTTTATCAGATAAGGAATGTTATAAATTGGCCGATGAGTACGTTACTGAAGGAGCTGTAACCAATAAATATTATGAGGATGCTTTACATATAGCTTTAGCAATAATTGATAATGTTAATGTTTTAGCAAGTTGGAATTTTAAGCATATTGTAAATCTTGAAAGGATCAGAAAATACAATTCCGTTAATCTGAAGAATGGTTATCAGATACTGGAAATTCGTACACCAAGAGAAATTTTAAGTTTTAATGACGAGTAAGATGGAAAAGAACATAAATATAGACGCTATAAAATTAATGCGTGATATTCGTGAAAAGCATAAAGATGAGTATCAAAAAAATCCTGAATTAAGAGAAAAACGGTTAGCAGAGATTAGAAAAAAATACAAGGACCGAATAAAGGATAAAGCATCTTTATGATCATCCGCGCAAACCTGTATATAAATGAAACAGAAAATTAGCTTCTGTTCTACTGTATGAAAGATACTCCGAAGCATATAATTGAGATGCAAAGAAAAATGATCCATTCAAAAACGGAAGAGGAACATTCAAAGATGGGGGCAGAAATGATTGTAGCTTATTTAAAAAATTCCAGATAAATGATCACGAAAGAACAACAAAAGATCATCATCGAGAAATCGAAGCCGTTTGAGCCAAGTAAGATTGGAATATTTGGGTCTTATGCTCGGAACGAGCAGTCCAAGGACAGCGATCTAGATGTTTTGGTTAATTTCCGAAAGCGTGTAAATCTATTAGAATTAGTTGGTTTAGAACAAGAATTGAGTGAAATGCTCGGAGTGAAAGTTGACCTGGTAACAGAGAAGTCAATTAACAAAAACTTGAGAGAATATATATTGAAAGACTTAAAGGTAATTTTGGATGACTAAAAATCCTATCATTTACATAAATCACATGCTGGAGTGTATTGAAAAGATCGAATCTTATACGAATAATATTTCGGCTAAAGAATTTTTGAAAAACGAAATGGTACAAGATGCCGTAATCAGAAATTTTGAAATTATTGGTGAAGCAACAAAACAGCTATCTAAGGATTTTAGAGAAAAGTATTCCCATATAGAATGGAAGAAGATAGCTGGCATGAGAGATAAATTAATACATAATTATATTGGTGTAGACATTGAAGCGGTTTGGGCTGTTGTAGAGGATGTATTTCCAGACTTTAAAAAGGAATTGAAGACCATTATCAAAAATGCCCAGTAAAAAAGTCCATTTAGTTTTAGGAAGCGGCGGCGCCCGGGGAATTGCTCATATTGCGGTGATCGAGGAACTGGAAAAAGCGGGTTACGAGATTATTGAAGTCATTGGTTGCTCGATGGGCGCTGTAGTTGGTGGAATTTATACGGCGGGACATTTGCAAGAATACAAAGAATGGATGTTTAGCCTTACCAAAAAGGGCGTATTTGATCTGCTTGATTTCACCTTCGCCAAACAAGGATTTGTAAAAGGAGAAAAACTATTTGCCAAACATATTGAAGTAACGGGTAATGAAAGTATTGAAGAGTTCTCTATACCATTCACAGCTGTGGCTACGGATATGCGACACCACAAAGAAGTTCACTTTAAAAAAGGGGATCTGTATAAGGCTTTAAGAGCTTCAGTTTCTATACCTGGTTTTTTTATTCCCGTTGTTGAGGATGGAAAAGTGCTGGTTGACGGAGGTGTGCTTAATCCACTGCCAATAAATCTGGTAAGTAAGAAAAAGAACGCGATCATTGTAGCAGTGAATTTAAATGGACGCCCAGACCCAAAATACAATAAACCAGCAGAACCCGATAAGCTGGAAGAAATGCAAAAGTGGTTCGACAAACTGCTTCCCGATTCGATGAAATCAAAACTAAAAACGAAAGCAAAGGCTGAGCTGCCTGCAGAAGAATCTTCGTTTTCACTGATCGAACTGATGGATAGTACGTTTAGCTTCACCCAAGATCGCCTGACAGAGCTTACGATCGAAATGTATAAACCTGATCACCTGATCGAGATCCCAAGAAATGCGGGTGGAGTATTCGATTTTGATCAGGGACCTCGACTTTATGAAATTGGTAAAGATGCTTTTCTTAAATCCATAGGGGAATAAAAAGTAAACCGATCTTCAGTTATTTGACCAGGTTCAGCTTCTTTGTTTTGGTAAAATTATGGGTTGATAGCCTATAAAAATAGATTCCTGACGAGAAATCAGAACCATCGAAGGACACCGTATGGGAGCCAGCTGAAAAATGTTCGTTACTTACGATTCGGCGAACTTTTTGGCCCATACTATTATAAATAGTGATAGTTACTGTTTGTGATTTTGGGAGATTAAATGGAATCTGAGTTGTAGGGTTAAAAGGATTGGGATAGTTTTGCCCCAATGAAAAACGAGTGGGTAAATTTGGAGGGTTAATTTCGTTGCTTATTGGCATTGCTTCCGTAAAGCTGATGTTATCCACAAATATTTTAGGAGATTTAGATTCGGGCTGCCTAATTTTTAAACCCATTACCAAGAGGTTGTCAGAATTGAACGAATTGGCTAGTTGTCCGGATAAAGAGATCCATGAATCCGTTTCAAGACCCTCCATTGGAAATACGGTTTCTTCCCAAACGTGGTCATTACTATTCCAGTCACTGCCGTGGCGGTGATAAATAACCAACTCAGTGATATCAGACCTTTCAGATTCAGGTATAAACACATTAAAATTGAGCCAGTTACCCGGTTTTACTACGGAATTTTTGAGGGGTTCAAGAAAATCAATAGAAACCGAATCGCTGCCGTAAGATCCTGTTATCTGAACAGAGAAAAACCCCTCTAATTTGGTTGATTTTGCCAATGATCCGGAACCGAGATTGCTATCGATAGACCAGTTTTGAAAAGTACCATCTTCAAATCCCCAGGAGTTTTTGAGGACCTTCACTACAAAGGAAAGCCGGTTGGTGGTTCCACATTCATTTTCAAAAGTAACAGTGTAAATACCAGATTGTTCAGGCTCAATCTTATCAAGGGTGATTTCCTGATCCGTACTTCTGAAGTTATTGGGGCCGCGCCAGATCCAGCTACCAGATTGTTCGGCAGAAGGGCTTAAAGTAACGGTTCCTTCAACTTCGATAACGGCATCCGAAATTTGCTGAAGTTCCCCATCACCAGTGGACATATATGGGTTGATAGAAGGAATTGCACAAGCCGAATATTCATTTTCAACCATGGATACATTGGGTTTCTGCACAGGAAAATCCATATCGCCAGCTACATAAAACCCCGGATGTGGAGGTTGATTATAGGCTGTATTTTGCCACGCAATAGCCACTCTGTATGTTGGATCGTGCATAAAGGTATACAAACGGTGGTTGGTTGGAATAGTTGATGAAAAAACCAATATCCGTTGATTACTTCCGCTACGCAGTAAAACTTCTTCTCTCCAATCTCCAAAAATATCTGCTTGTAAACTTGGATTAGCCTTGGTTGAATTAATGGATAACCCTTTTAGAGTTCTAAAAAGTCGTTCTCCATTACCACCATTAATATCCCATTTGGTGATAGAAGTTCCATCTAATAGCTCGCGACTCAACTCTCCGTCCCACCATATTACATGGTTAATTGAATTAGGAATGTTTCCAATACGATCACCTGAGGTGTTGTATAAACCAAGGTCGCTCGATGCCCAAAACTGAAAACCGGGATAATCCACATCTAAATGAGCACCAACGCCCCGGCCTACATCGCCGTTTTTATCTTTACGAAAAACCATGGAGCCCGTATCTCCACGACGAAGCGAAACCCCGGGTATATTTTCTTCATGTGGCATAAAGATGTATGGAACATCGGCGTCCTTTTCCATATAGGTGGCATGCAAAGCATCTCCATGGCCAAGTCCTGTGGTATGCAATCCTGTTCCATCATCATCAATAACTACAGAACCGTACACAACTTCCTGCTTATTATCATTATCCACATCAATAATGGAAAGCTGATGATTACCCTGACTCGTCCATCTGCTATTATATTCGGGTTCATTCGTATCAAATAACCAGCGATGTACCAGTTCCCCATCTACGAGATCCCAGCTAGCGACCGTCATCCGGGAATAATAACCGCGTGCAAAAATAGCACTAGGATGCTCTCCATCCAGATAAGCAACACCAGCTAAAAAACGATCGACACGATTTCCATAGCTGTCACCCCAGTTACTTACATTACCTCTTGCAGGGATATAATAATCAGTATCTATCTCTTCACCAGTTACACCTGAAAAAACGGTAAGGTATTCTGGTCCAGAAAGTATGTACCCTCTGCTGTTTCGATAGATAGCCTGATGATTGGCGTTTTCAGCAGCACCACTTGAGATGAAACTGCCGGTTCCATCACGAGTTCCCGGTGCTGTTTTTACCATAAGTTCTGCTTTACCATTTCCATTGAAATCGTACACCATAAACTGTGTGTAGTGTGCTCCTGCTCTAATATTTGGACCAAGGTCAATGCGCCAAAGCATCGTGCCTTCCAATGTATAAGCATCGAGATAAACATTATCTGTTGTGCCTGATTGTGAATTGTCCTTTGAGTTTGAAGGATCCCATTTCACGATGATCTCATATTCCCCATTTCCGGTTAGATCTGCGACCGAAAAATCATTCAGGCTATAAGTTCCGCTATACTCACCAACATTTGGTTGATCTACAGGAATCTCAAAAAATGCTGCTTCATAATCCTGAGTTGCTGAGAGCACATTTGCATTTTCTGATGCTGGTTGTTCAACTCCATTAATCAGCGCACGCACTGTATAGTTTTCAAAAGTATCTACTTGATCATCAAAAAATTGCGTAGTTCCGGTAATAGGGTTTTCATTCAGCTTTTCACTTCCCCGATAAACATTAAAGCCGGTATCATAAGATTCATTTCCAAGGAGTCTCCAGGATAAATAGAATCCATCTTCTTTTTCTGCTGCAATCAAACCATGTTTCAAGGTTTCGACCTTTTTCTGTTGACTGAATAAAGGATTGGAACTTGAAACTATAAATAGGATGGCAAGTCCGATGTGATAGAAAAAATGGGTTCCAAATGTTGAAAAGTGCGTCATAGAACTTGTTGTTGGTTTGAAGCTTTAACCGCACAATTAGTTACCGGTTAAGTCTTTATATTATACAGCTATTCCAGTCAATAAGAAATAGGGAATTCAATGTGTTGACTTGTTTTCAGATAGCAGTAATATTTTAATTTCCCATTCATCCTTTATAGTGACATATTTAACAAGAATATTTTGAACGGGAGAATACGAAATGAATAGAGAACAATTTTTAGATCACATTAAAAACTTCAATGACTACTGGGATGTGGTCGTAATCGGTGGTGGTGCAACCGGGCTCGGTGTTGGCGTAGACGCTGCTGCCAGAGGATACAAGACCTTACTTTTGGAAATGCATGATTTTTCGAAAGGCACCTCAAGTCGCAGTACCAAATTAGTGCATGGTGGCGTTCGGTATTTACAGCAGGGCGATGTTTCGCTGGTTATCGAAGCGCTGCATGAACGGGGATTACTGATACAAAACGCTCCTCATCTGGTGAGCCACCAGTCTTTTATAGTACCAAGTTATGAATGGTGGAACGGCCCTTTTTACGGAGTAGGAATGAAAGTATATGATGCCCTGGCCGGAAAACTTGGAATCAATAAATCTAAAAACCTGTCCAAAGAAGAGACGCTGGAAAAGATCCCAACCTTAGAACCTGAAGGTCTACGTGGCGGAGTTATTTATTACGATGGCCAATTTGATGATTCCCGGCTTTCTATCAACCTCGCACAAACCATGAATGATGAAGGCGGCTTTCCGCTGAATTATATGAAAGTGGTTGGGCTGGAGAAAAACGGTAAGGGTTTTATTGAAGGCGTTAAGGCCCGCGATATGCTGAATGGGGAAGATTTTGAGATCAACGCCCGGGTGGTTATTAACGCTACCGGAATTTTCTCAGATGATATCCTGGAAATGGATGAGGAAGGTCACCAAAAGATCATACAGTATGCACAGGGAATTCACTTGGTATTAGATAAGGAATTTTTACCTGGCGAATCTGCGATTATGGTTCCTCATACCGACGATGGTCGTGTACTATTTGCCGTTCCCTGGCACGATAAAGTGATCGTAGGAACAACAGATACACCGGTGAATAAAGCTTCGTTGGAACCGATCGCATTGGAGGAAGAAATCGAATTTGTGTTACGGCATGCGGCTCAATATTTAACTAAAGATCCCGATCGGGATGATGTGAAAAGCGTGTTTGCCGGAATTCGTCCCCTGGTAAAACCACCGGACGCTAAAGATACCTCGGAAATTTCCCGAAGTCATCATATCCAGGTTTCTGAATCTGGTTTGGTTACTATTGCGGGCGGAAAATGGACCACCTATCGAAAAATGGCAGAAGATACCGTTGATCAGGCCGCCATGGTTGCCGGGCTGGATGTGAAAGAAACGCCAACGAAGGAATTACGTATTCATGGTTGGCTTAAAAATGTAGATCGCAAAGACCACCTCTTTGTGTACGGTTCAGATAAAGTAGCATTGAAGAATTTGATAGAAGAAGAGCCTGAGTTGGGAGAAAAACTTCATCCAGATCTTCCCTATTTGAAAGCCGAAGTGATTTGGGCGGTACGGAATGAAATGGCACAAACGATAGAAGATGTGCTTTCTCGTAGAACTCGAGCGCTTTTGCTGGATGCCAAAGCCAGCGTAGAAATGGCACCGGAAGTCGGCCGGTTACTCGCCCGTGAATTCGGAAAAGATGAAGCTTGGGTGGAGCAGGAAGTGAAAGAATACAAACAGGTAGCGAAGAATTACATTATTGAATGAAGTTTTTGGCTTGAAAAGATATTTAAACGTGAGGTTGATTTTATGCATGTTGTTTAACGCGAAGGATCTCAATGTTTAATACTATCGGGCATCTCCAACTTTGAGACCCTTCGCGAAATACAGAATAACCATATTCAAATTTCTATACGCTCAGGGTGACAACTAAGGCTTAGCTTAATCAATTAAAGTTTTGGTTCAGCAGGAAGTGAAAGGATACAAGCAGGTAGCGAAGAATTATATTCTGGATTGAGGGGAGTGAAGATGTGCTAAATTTCATTAGGACATCGAGGTTAAATCGATAAGAAGATCCCCGCCTGCGCAGGAATGACCTTTAAAAAGATTGTAGGTTGTTTAAAAATAGTTCTTCTGATCTGACATGCTCGTCATTCCCTTGAAGAAGTGAGTCTGAATTTTACTACCGCACATTTATTTTAACTATCAGGGGTTGGCCACGATAAGAACATCAACTTATCAAAAGATTTAATTTCATCTTGAACCCAAAGCTATCAAGAAGTCGGTACAGTCTCACTCATAGAACTTGAATTTCTGGTCCCTGTAAATTCTTTAAATGAAGAAACCACATCTTCCAAAATCAGATACAAACAAGGAACCAAGACAAGAATAATTGCGGTCGCAAATACGATTCCGAAGCCAAGAGAAATGGCCATTGGAATAAGCTGGGTGGCTTGGATTGAAGTTTCCAGGATGATAGGAGTCAATCCGCCAAAAGTGGTAAGCGTAGTTAAAATAATGGGACGAAAACGGCGCAACCCGGCCTCATGAATAGCATCATAAACCGAAGATCCTTTCTTACGCTTTTTATTGGCATAGTCGATCATAATTAGCGAATCATTGAGTACTACACCCGAAAGCGCGATTACTCCCATCAAACTAACAAGAGAAAGGTTGTAGCCCAGTAAAATGTGTCCGATCACAGCTCCCACGATGCCGAATGGAATGGCGCCCATCACAATAAGTGGCTGAGCATAGCTTTTAAAAGCCACAGCCAGCAAAGCATAGATCACTAAAAGAGCCATGAAAAATCCACCCCAAAGCGCTTGGGTTGATTCTCTCATTTCGGCCTGACTTCCCTCAAAACTCCAGGTGATGCCGCTGAATTCTGACCGAAGCTGTGGTAGGATTTCGTTTTCCATGGATTGGATGACCTGATTGATTGCGCTTGCAGGCTCTACATCCATTCCAACGGTGACTACACGCCGGCCGTCTCTGCGATTGATGCTGGTAAACGCTTCACTGGTTTCAATTTCAACTACATCTAACAGTGGAACTTCCATGCCATCATCGGTTCGGATCACAAAATTATCTAAATTATATAGATCCTTTCGTTCTTCTTTGGGAAGTTTTACCCGAACTTCGACTTCATTGGTTCCGCGAAGTTGTCGTTTTGCTAACGCACCATAAAAGGCATCCCGAACTTGCTGTCCGATCTCATCTGAGGTAAGACCTAATTTTCGTCCTTCGGGAAGAAGCTTGAAATTAAACTGTTGTTTTCCTCGGTTATAATTATCGTTGACATCACGAGTATTGGTAAATGATTCCATGCGCGTAAAGAATGCTGAACTCGCTTTTTCCAGCACACTGATATCTGAATGGCTCAGGTCCACACTTATATCTTGTTGATATCCAGATGGACCCCGTTCTGCTTCGAATGTTATTTGGTCAATTCCTTCCAAGTCACCGATTTCATTTCGCCAAAGCTGTATGAGTTCGGGCGTTGACATATCGCGTTCTGCAGGTGGCCTCATGACAATTTCCACATCGATAAAATCCTGACCGCGGACATTGGTTTTGATTCCTTCGGCCACGTCAAATAGATTATTTTCCTCAAACATCCGGTAAGTGGAGTTGGTGATACTCTCAGCAACCCTCGCAGCCTGATCGTTAGTCGTTCCCACAGGCAATGAAACACCGGCTTCAATTTCATCAGCTGGTTCCTGGGGCATTAATACCAATCCCATGTGATCACTATATCCATAGCCGCCCACTACAAATAACAACGCAACCGCAGTACTGATCGAGATGTATCGGTTCCGAAGGCAGATATCCAGGAACCAACGATATTGAGTATTCACAAAATGCTTAAACCTGGCTGCAAAGATCTGCTGCCACTCTTCGATCTTTTGCGCTGCTTTGCCGGTCTTCTTTTCTTTGGTGTGAGCCAGGTGAGCCGGCAATACAAATAAGGCTTCAAACAGAGAAACTGCCAAAACTATGATGACAACAGCAGGCAAAGGCCACCAGTATTTTCCTGTAACGCCGGGAATAAATAAAAGAGGCACAAAAGCAATGATGTTGGTTATGATACTAAAAGTAACCGGTTTGCTCATATCTCGAGCACCGGCAATTGCGGCATCAAGGTGGTTCATTCCCTGCTGTCTGAATTCATAGACATTCTCGCCCACAACAATGGCATCATCCACTACTATTCCGAGTACAACAAGAAAGCCGAACATCGAGATCATGTTGATACTTAAATTGGCCAAAGGCAGAAACAAAACGGCTCCTACAAATGAGATGGTCATGCCCATCATTACCCAAAAAGCCAAACGAAACTCTAAGAAAAGAGCCAGAATTGTGAGGACGATCAATATCGCAAGCATTCCATTTTCTGTAAGCAGTCCTAATCGTTCTCTGTAATCCTGGGCGGTATTACTATCTACCCGGTATTGAACTCCAGTAGGGAAAGTTTCTTTAGCAGTCTCCATGACTTTCAATACGGTCTCTTCGATGTCCAGCGGAGATTGATTTCCAATCCTGTAAATTCCCACACTTACTGAAGGCTGACGATTAAATTGTCCATGAAAACCCGTTTCCTCGAAACCGTCCCTGATCTCTGCAATGTCCCCCAGAGTAACCACTCCTCCTGACACAGTTCGTATGACTTCGATCTCTTCAAATTCTTCAGCAAACTGTTTTCTCTCCTGCATTCGCAGTAATATTTCTCCGGAACTTGTTTCAACAGCTCCTGCCGGAATGTCCTCACTCGAATTAAAAATAAGCTCGGAAATTTCACCTAAGGTCAGATCATACTCACGAAGCGTATGACGAGATATTTCGATGTGAGTCACATAATCCGGAACATTGCCGATCTCAACCTGCGTAATGTTATCTGTACTCAACAACTCATCGCGTATTTGCTCAGCTAGTTTTCGAAGCGTCCAAATATCTGAATTTCCATAGATTCCAACTTCCATCACTTCCCGCTGATTGGAGCGCAGACGCACTTCAGGTTCCTCAATATCGTCAGGAAAGGTTGTGATTCGGTTTACGGCCTGGTCCACATCCTGAAAAACCTGCATTCGGTCGGAGCCGGCAACTAATTCAATGGCGACACTACCAGAACCTTCATTTGCTTCGGATGTGATCTCTTTAATGCCCTGTACTCCACTAATAGCCTCTTCAGCCGGCCGTAGAATTCCCTGCTCTACTTCAGCTGGAGATGATCCGGGATATACCACGCTTACATCCACATAATCCAAAGCAAATTCTGGATATACTTCTTTTTGGATATTGAACATGGTCCAGATACCACCGCCCAGCAATATGATCATGATCAAATTTGCGGCAATGGAGTTTTGTGCCATATATGCTATTGGCCCGGAATAGAAACTGCTTTCCTTAGGATCATTACTATTCATTACTACTGTCCTGTTTCAGTTTCAGAAGACATCGTGGTGTTTTCGCTTAAACGCAATGGAGCCCCATTTCTAACAGTAGCCAAATTAGTGGTAATAATTTTTTCTCGATGATCAAGGCCGGCATTTATGTAAGCAAATTTTTCATCCTGAAACTGAATATTCACTTCTCTTATACTGAGCGTATCATTTTGCATAACCCAAACAGTTGAGTTTTGGCGAAGATAATCTCGGTTTAACCGAATGACATCTTCAAGGGTAAATGCTTGCATGTCTACTTGAAGAAATGAACCAATAATGAGTTCAGGCATTCCCTCATTTTCGGGACTTTGTGCAAGGGGATCTGGTACCGCAACCAAGACCCGCGCCATGCGGGTTTCATTTTCCAGGGAACCTATGCGGCTATATAAATATCCTGAACGATATTGATTAATGTCCCAAGCTGATCGGTTTTTTACTTGTACTGCTGAGCCTGACTCTGACGGATTTGTTTCAAAATTGAGCCAGCGCAATTTTGAGATTGGAACCGTGGTTTCAACCCAATAAGAACTGACATCCACAAGCTGCCCCAGATTTTGTCCCGGCGATACGAGCGATCCTACATTTATATTTCGAGTCAATACATGCCCCGTAAACGGTGCACGAATTTGTGTTCGCTCAAGGTTTAATTCGGCTTGTTTAACGGCGGCCTCTGCCGCATCTACCCTTGCTTTCGCTGCTTCAAGTTGTGGCTCACGAAGCACAAGGGCACGATTGGCCGGGGAAAGGCTATCTTCCAGTAATTCAAACTCTCGCTGAGCAGCTTGTTGTAGTCCCAATTCCCGTTGAAGTTCAGACTTGGCCTGCCGAAAATTTGATTGAGCCTGAATAAGAGCAGTTTCATAATCAGAAGGATCAATTTGAAGGATGACCTCTCCTTTTTCTACATATCGGCCAGGGGTGAAATTGGGAGATCGGTTGATCACCTGCCCGCTGACTCGGGGACTTAGCATAACTTCCTGCGAGGGAATAACCGTGCCTGTAGCTGAAATTGTTGGTTTAAATGCTCCCTCTTTAGCTTCTATCACCTGTACCAACATCGGTGTTTCTTTGGTAGCCGTTTCGCGGGAAGCTTCCGGTTCCGTCGAAAAAATTAGAAGTATGGTCATTGCCGCCCCGACGAGTATGAGCGAAGAAATTAATATCGTTTTTTTTGGATCCATATTAACAGTAAATGTAATGGATAATTATCTTAGGCTCTTTTATAACTTTATAGCGTTATAAACCGTTCGAACACAATAGTTGTATACCCGGATTGAAGTACAAGAGAAAATTATGATTTAGAAACAATTTTTTTACATTTCCGCAGGGATAATCATACACACAGTATAAAATGAATGGACATTAGAAATGCGCCCTCGCGAGAGGAATTGCGAGCTCTCCTTAAAAAACAGTCAAAATTATTTCACGATATATCTAACCTCGACGAACAATCTTTTACAGTAAAGGAATTGTTAAAAGAGGCGGCTCAACTGATCGCAGCGGATTGGATCTATCCAGAAGAAATTTCAGCAGCATTCTCACTTCATGAAAAAGAATGGATCGGAGATGACTTTGAAAAAAGTGATTGGTTCATTAGCGTATGTAGTAAAGTTAAAAATGAAGAAAAATTAAAGCTTCAAATATGTAGTAAAAAGGAACGGGCGTTTTTGGAGGAAGAGACCAAACTTGCCGAGGTGCTTGTTCAAAACATCGCCTCAAAAACGAACCGCATTATAGCTCGCCTTGAACTGGAAGAGGAACAGGCTTTACTTGATAAAGCATACAAGCTCGCTCATATCGGAACATGGGAATATGATATGATCAATGATGATTTGCATTGGTCGGAAGTGACAAAAGAAGTGCACGGTTTTGGCCCGGACTATAAACCTGATGTAGAAAGTACCATTCAGTTATTTAAAGAAGGATATAATCGGGATGCTTTCGAAAAGGCTGCAACCGATGCAATAGAAAGAGAGATTCCCTTTGATGTTGAGCTCAAGATCGTGAGTGGGAAAGGAGACGAGCGCTGGATTCGTGCGACGGGGGAACCGGAGTATAATGAAGAGGGAGAATGCATTCGGTTTTACGGGATCAGCCAAAATGTGACGAACCGAAGAAAAGCGGAAGAAGATCTTGAGCATAATGAACGCCGCTTTAAAGCAATGGTGCGGTATGGAATGGACATGATCGCTATTTTAGATGATGAGGCTAATTACAAGTATGTCAGCCCTGCAGCAAAAAATGTTTTAGGTATTCGGCCGGATTATTTTCTCAATAAAAATGCTTTCGAATTCATCCATGAAGATGATGCGCCACGCCTGAGAAGACAATTTGATTCACTAAAATACCAGGATACAACCCAGTTAAAACCATTTCGGTTTTTAGATTCAGAAAAGAATTGGCGTTGGGTAGAATCGACAATAACTAATTTAAGTGATGACCCTGCTATAAAAGGATATGTGGCAAACTCCAGAGATGTAACGGAGCGACAGATCAAGCAGGAAGAAATTCTCCAATCTCTGAAGGAAAAAGAGACGTTATTAGCAGAAGTACACCATCGAATAAAAAATAATCTCTCCGTTTTAACTGGCCTGTTACAAATGCAGGCCGCCAGTGAAGATAATGAAGAAGTAATGACGCGTTTATTCGATAGTGTTGCCCGAATAAATACGGTTGCGAGTATACATGACCAGCTGTATAAATCAAACGAATATGGAGAAGTCGAATTTGCTGAAAGGATTCAATTGCTTGCTCAGAGTATTCATAAAACGATCCAGACCGAAACGAATGTCTCGCTAAATTTTCAATGCGAACCACTTAAAATGTCGGTTCCAAGAGCGCTACCCTGTTCCTTGATCGTAAACGAAGTGCTGACTAATATTTATAAACATGCCTTTGAAGAAAGGGAAAAAGGACGAATCACAATATCACTGACACAGACCGATATTGAGGACTATATGAAACTTTGCATTGAGGATGATGGAGTTGGGATACCCGAAAATTTTAACCCAAAAGAAAGCTCCTCTCTGGGATTAAAGCTGATAGATATGTTGTCTGAACAGATCAACGCCCAGTATTTCTATGAAAGTGATGACAGCGGAACTTCCTTCAACCTGCTCTTCAGCAAAGAAAAATAGAGATTACCTACCTCTTCCTCTGCCGTTGTCATCCTCACTTCCGAAATTATATCGGAAGTTGAGGCGAAAACTACGGCTGGACCAGCTGTATTTACTATTGGTGTAAGAAAAAGGCTCAATGATCTCACGATCACTATTGCGAGAGTTGAAAAGATCTCGAACATTAAGGGAGATAGATGCTTTGCCATCCATCAGCTCCTTGGAGAGGCCGCTTCCTACAAAAGACCGAGCTCCGCGTGTTCCTTGAGTGGTTTGCTGAGCTCCTCGGAAGAAAATGTAGGACTGGAAATTCCATCCTTCCATAAATTGCCACCGGATGCGAATTCGACTCGTAAATGTTTCATCCTCGCTATCATAAATTTGGCCCAGATATTCGCCTTCTCGATATGATTGATAAATGTTTAAACTTCCTGAAAGCGACAACCCTTCAAAAAGATCCTGATCAGCAGAAAATTCAATACCCCAGGCATCTTCTGTTGCAAGGTTTATGGGGGTTCTGGTAGTGATTCCATTTTCTATAATAGAAACATCTTCCACAACCTGAGTACGATGGCGGTAATAAACACTGGTAAGTACCGAACCGGTTTCCCAGTATCGAAGATATCCGAGTTCGTATGAATCGCTGAATTCGGGCTCCAGGTTGGGATTGCCGGCGCGACGATTTCGGTCGTCCTGAATTTCTATAAAAGGTAACAGTTCGCCAGACCATGGCCGCGAAATTCTACGGCTGTAGCTTGCTTGAAAAGAGTTCAACTCATTAAGGGTGTAGGATAAAAACAGGCTGGGGAAAAGATCGGTATAGTTTTGGGAGCTGGTATTACCGGAATTATCTAATTCTGTTTCAATAAGCGTATTCTCGGCTCTCAAACCAACTTGGTACGTAAACGGTTTTAGTTCCCCTGAATAGATGGCATAAGCTGCATTTACGCTTTCCAGGTAGATGAAATTTTCAGCAATACCAATATCTTGTTGTGAATCTACCCAGTTTCCATTCCGGAAATCCTCTACCCGATAGTCACTGTCTTCCCAGTCATAGTTGAGGCGAAAACCGGCTTCAAGTCGCCCTTCTTCACCAACAGGTTGCTCATAATCAACATCCAGGCGAGCTTCCCGGTAAACTTCTCCGGAAAAAGAACGCTGTTGAAGCTCATCTCCGGTTCCAGCCGCAATGCTTTGGTCAAAGTCAGTTTGACCGCTTTCCTCGCCAAACTCAAAATCAAGATCTGCCACTAACTGATGATCTCTGTTTTCATTGAAGGTTTTTTCATATTGGGCGCGGACATCAAAATCACTTTCACGCTGATCCTCATAGATATCCCGATTAGTGCGTTGCAGAACGGACCAGTTTTCATCAATAGTACGGTAGATCTCACTATTGGATGGCGGCAGATAGTCGGTATAACGTGAAATCCGGTCCTCGACCTCATTTTCAAGATTAATTCGGGACTCAACCGTCAAGACCTGTTCATAGGGTAAGAATATATCTGCTCCAAAATTGATATTGGCCTCACGTTCAATCTCATCGGTTTCAGAACGTTCATTATAGAGATACGTAGTGTCACGGCTAAAACTTTGAAAGGTCCGTCCGTTTTCTGGTTCATTCTCATACTCAATTTCTGTATTCAGGAACCAGTTTATCTTCCGCCGCTGATAGTTCAGGTTTGCACCTAATCCGTAGTCCTGTGGCCAACCCGCATTTGCACGTATGCTCCCATTAAAGCCAAGCTGAGCATCATCTACCAAAATGATATCAATAATTCCGCCGGTTCCATCTGCAGAATAGCGAGCCGAAGGATTGGTAATGATCTTTACTTCTTCGATCAAACTGGCAGGAATACTGCTGAGCGCATCGGTTCCATTACGCACTAAATTTGAAGGACGGCCATTGATCAATATTTGCACACCCTGATTGCCCCGTAAACTAACATTTCCTTCAAAATCAGTAGAAATGGAGGGCACATTATCTAAAACATCAAGAGCAGAGCCGCCTAAACTGGTGATATCATCTTCTACATTAAAACTGCGGCTATCGAAATTCATCTCCATATAAGAACGCTGACCTTGTACTTCAAGATCGCCCAGATCCTCCTGACTTGGTGTGAGCTGAATGGTTTCAAGATCCAATGTTTGGCCTGCAGAAATTTCTACCAATTGCTCAAATTCCTGGAAAGACAAAAAAGTAATTTTAAGGTTATAAGTGCCCGGAGTCACTTCAAGTGAGAAATTTCCGGAAACGGAAGTTGCTGTTCCTTCAATTATTTCATCTCCACCTGGTTCATATAAGGCTACAGTCGCATTGACCAGAGGTTCCGTTTCATTGTCTATAACGGTTCCAATAATCTCACCGGATTGTGCGAGGCTCAGGATGATATACCCCAACTGAAAAGCGGCAATAAGAAATAAAGTAAATAACTTGCTCATGATTGTTTTTTAATCTCTTATCTATTTGAATAGTCATGTCTTGAAATGAAAATTAGGCTACAATCATGCCTGAAATTTGAGCGAAACCTGAAGGAATATTGAAGATTAGCCTGTTTTTACACTCTTTAATCTTATTTCGATGGAATGCCATCCATTATCATTAGTGTAGGAAATCTGATAACCCAGTTGATCACATATCCGTTTTATGATGGAAAGGCCTAAACCAATTGAGTTGGAATTTTGATCGGCTTTTTTGAAACGCTCAAACAATAACTCCGGATCAAAAGACAGGTTTTCTCCGGTATTTGAGATTTTAAGAAGATCTTTTTGAAGGGAAATCCGAATGGTGCCTTTTTCAATGTTGTGGCGTATGGCATTATGGTAGAGGTTGGTCCAAAGAATATCAGCCAATACGGGGTGAATGTTAATTTTTACATGGTCTTCTATAGCTGTTTCAACCGACAAGTGTTGGAGATCGGTGAATTCACGAAAAGACTCAATGCTCTCCTGAATCATTTCAGATAAGTCAATCTCCTGACTATTCTTAAATTCGTGATTTTCAATTTTAGTGAGTAACGCGAGAGACTCACTGAGCCTGGAAAGTTTTTTGAGGCTGCGTTCCAGCTTCTCCACGTATTCAAATTGCTCGGCAGTAAGTTCGGTTTCCGCCAGTAGCTCCAGTTTTCCTTTTGCAATAGCTAACGGAGTTTGCAGTTCATGCGACGCATTTTCTGCAAACTCTTTGAGGTTTTTGTAATCAGAAACGGCTTTTTTAGTCATTTCTTCCACAAAGGTATTGAGGTCAGCAAACTCAGTAACATTGGTCGGTTCGGCTTCCAGGTACTGCCTATCATTTAGATTGAACTGTTGAATTCGTTTTAACGTACTTCTGAAAGGTTTGAAAAGTGAGCCGGATACAAAATAACCAATACCCAGTGCGCCGATCACCTGCATGGCTAATATCCACAACAGAATTTTGGCAACGGCTTCAGTTATATCATCTGATTCGATCATATTTCCATAGGTGGAAATGAAATAAGTGGTATCGCCAATATTCCGATAGGCAGAGACCTTAACATTTCGCTCTTCCTGCTCCAGCCGATGGTCCCAGATCAGCGTATCGGTAACTCGGACATTATCTTCTCGGTAATTAATAAGTGATTCTACGTGGAGGTTCTCATCGGAATTAAGCTTGTTACTGTCAAAGGTTTTACCCTCTTCAATTAAATAGGTTATCCGGTCGATGCGATCAAGGAATTCCCATTTTAGCTCCTTATCGATCTCATCCTTGATAATATGGTAGGACAAAATTCCGGCAATGCTAAGCACGATCAGGCTCACAAAGAGATAGATGAGAATGAATTTGGTAATCAGCTTCATGAAGCATGTGGTTTGGTATTCAATTTATATCCAATACTATACACGCTCTCGATGTAGTTTTGAGCGCCGGCATTCACCAGCTATTTGCGTAAATTTTTGATGTGCTGATATACAAAGTCGAGGTTGTCCAGATGGTCCACGTAATCTCCCCAAAGGTGCTCGGCAATGGTTTGCTTTGAGAGTACATGATTTTTATTGGAGGCAAAATAAACCAGCAGCTGATACTCTTTGGGAGTGAGGTCTACAGGAGCTTTGTCTACCGTGACTTCCATGGTTTTTGTGTTAATGCAGATCTCATTAATATGGACAATTTCAGTACCACCCAAGTTATTACGACGGTTTACGGCTTTTATACGAGCCTGAAGCTCAGCCAGCTGAAAAGGTTTAGTTAGATAATCATCAGCACCCAGGTTCAAACCCTGTACTTTATCATCCAGGGAGTTTTTGGCGGAAATAATGATCGTTCCGGTTTCGGGATGGGCGGATTTAAGCTCTCGCAAAATTTGCAGTCCATTGCCTCCCGGAATCATGACATCAATTAAAACCACATCATAGGTGAAAGACATGATCTTATCGAAAGCTTCGTCGTAATTCTGTGCTGTTTCGCAGAGATAGCCCTCCCGCTTTAGGTAAGTGAGGATGTTATCCAGCAAATCAGTGTTATCTTCAACGATAAGTAGTTTCATTACGCATTTAAGATAACACCCAAGTTTGATGCAAAACTGAAGCGTGGGTAGGAATAGCGCTTATTTTACAAACTTAAAAACTTGAGTTTGATTTATAAGTCATGAGAGGTTGTCATCTTTTACCCACTAATTTGCCTCAGTTGGGCAACACTACTGAAGAGGTAACAACATGTGGTATTATTATCTCATTAATAAGTAAAAAAGACTCGTGAAGATGCTTCAGGAGTAGCCTACCAATGACAGATGGCATTTTGAGGTCTGTTAAATTCGAGTTTCACTACACTCACCATTTTAAATTTCATCGGCCTTAGAAAAAAGAGCGCTAAGAAGGGGACGAAATGAAGCGTTAACCCCGAATTCTCGGGGCGCACGGTTCTGGATATAATGGCAAGCCCCGAGAAGGAGCATTGATTTCTTTTAGTGAAATGGAGTCAACTTTAGCTCTTTTTTCGCCCGCCTTGATCTTTTCTTACTTTTGTATCAAGACAAAAGTAAAAACAAATACTTTATGATCTGGATGGTTGTAAGTAGTTAAAATGTCACCTCTCAAGGGCATTGCTCACTTTGAGCAATATTAATGGCTCAGTATGACTTGAACAAGAGATGTACAGGGTCGATCCCAAACACAAAAATCCTATTTTTGAGGCAAAGCCTCCGTTAGCTTTTTTCCTGAAGGCATAGCTTTCGGAGATCCTTAATACGGTTCAATTGTTAGATTCCATCCTAATTTTGTACAGGAGTCAGACTCCCTTAGAAGGGAGATCAATTCTTAAAAAGCCGTTCCTTTTTAGAATTTAGTGGGTTGTAAGATGCTGGCCTAAAGCAACTAAGCTTTAAATAGCCCAACTATGTTTGATTTATAAGAGTCCACCAGGTGTCTTCCTTGTAGATGTTAGGTAATTCAAGGACAAAATTTAAAAAAGAAAAGCCTTCCTTTGAGGGGAATACGGCTTTAGCCAGGAGGGGTGTTGTCGCCAAGGATTTTAATGTATTTATCACTGAGCATTTAAACCAAAGATAAAATTAGAAATTGGAAACAATGCCATCCTTAGCACCAACACCCTCCGCCTCCCACAATGGAGGACTTGCCATTCGAGGGTAATGTTAATTCTATAAAACTCTGTAAATGTTAAATAAGTACATAACATCTACAATCCAGAGTGCTCAAAGAGCTTTTTAAGAATAGCTGTATGTCGCGATTCCCGAATTCTCGGGAAAAATCATTAAATACGTGTGATGTTGATAATCTTTAGACTCTTAGCACCGAATGGATTACCCGCAAGAGCTACGAGCAATCACAAGAAAAAACCTTTAGAAGTTTATGTTTACTTTGATTGAATATCTTTTGGTTTAAAAACTGTTGGTTAATAAAATACTGTTGATAAGAAGTCTTTCCGGTCCTCGCCAGTACAACCTGAATGTGGGTTCTTCTGGAAACAAAATGACATTACCGCGACCTGTAGGCTCATGAATCAGATAAGCATTCCCGCTAAAATTGGGTTCATTTTCTTCAAAGATAAAGCCACTAATTTTCGGGGCATCCGAATCAAATGTTGCTACGTTTGCGCCCTTTTCACTTGGTGTGAAAATGTTTGAACTAAATACATGCACAGGTAATTCTTCGTCATACCCAAGAGTTAAAAAGTGATTAAGGTCTAAGTTTGCCTTCAAAATGGCACCCGGTGTAAAATCCACTTCCTCTTGGTCACCCAATAATCTGGAGCTTGTAAGGTTCACATTTTCATTGGTTGCAAATACAGCTCCTTCTTTAATACCTATGAAAGTGCCGCCGTTAGAAATCCAGTTTTTCAGAGAAGAGATTCCCTGCTCACCTAATTCAGAGAGATACCCCGATGAAGAGCCTGGCGGTAAAATGATAACATCAAAATCATACAAATTTGCCCGATTAAAAGACTCCACACGAACCGCTGTAAATTCAAGTCCATACCTTTTCTCAAGATTAAACCAGATAGCACCAAACCCATTTTCACTAACCGGCTCTTCCATTAAGACCATCACTTTTGGCTTATGTAGGCTCACTACATTCCTTGAGCCAAGCAAAATTCCTTTCTCAGTCCAGGCAGCATCCGTTGTTTCAACCTGTATTCCAATCTTCTCAGCTAATTCATCGATTCTGCTGTGGAGGTTCTCTGGGTTTCGCTGTGTTCTTGCTATCACTACTCCTCGTTTATAATCACTTCCATTTAGAGTTAGCGGCTTTGAAGCAATGGATACGTTGAAATTTTCCTGCATTAATCGATTCATGAGGTGTGCTGCATCATTCGATTGATAATCGAAATAATAGGCATAGTTGGCTTTTTTATTTCCTACAACCCCACCTTTCTTTTGCGGTATTTCTGTTACTTCAGTAAGCCCGCTAATAGCTCGTGTCAAACCACTGGTTGTAATGTTATATGTTAAGGGCAGCGACCAAGCAGTAACATCATAAAAACCCAATGACAGTTTAGGAGCATTTTCTCCTACTGATTTATTGTATTCATAAGCTTCCAAAGCCTCATTCAGGAACTCCTGTTGAATGTCTGTATTTCGTTCTAAAAGGACTTTTGCCAATCGTTTATTGGGTTGAGCCATCGGTACAACATAGGTACCGGCCGGTAGCGTGATATTTTCATTTTCACCTGAGAGATAGTTGATTCCTTCTCCAGATTTTTCTTCATCAGTCTTATAAACTTTTATTTCATGGTCCATCAGCAAGCGCACTAAATCCTTCACATCATTTCCCTGACTCCCGGTTAACAGCGCCACTTGTTTAACCGCCTCATCCTTTACTTCATCCATCCCACTTTTGAAAAAATTGTAATAATCCATGAGCATATCTTCCCGATTTTCTGCTGTGGTCTTAGCCGTAGCGATGCTCGCCACTACATGGTGGTGAATCGCTTTTTTTAGGGTAGAAAGCGTTCCGTCTTGTTTGCGGTAAACCAATCCTTTATCTCCACCGCCATTGGTTTCATAGGTCATCCCGATGGCACCGTTAAATGCAGGATAAGAATCCCAATAGCCCGGGTAATGGAGATCAAAAATCTCGCGAGCATAATAAGTCCAACCGAATTCATCGAAAGCTTTGGCGTTATTTTTCCCAATCTCATTTGCCCACTCAGCCGTAGTACCTGGATAATTCGGATTTACAGGAATGGCATAGGGAGCAAAAAAGTATTCTTCGGGTTCGCCGTGGTAATCAACCCAAACTTGTGGGCTCCAATGCTGCATATTATCTGAAACAATTCTGCTTTCGTCCTGTGTTAAAGCAAAACCATCCCGATTCATATCAATTTGATAAAGACTGTTACTGTTCGACATCCGCCAGTCGCCGGCGTGCTCAGATGCAATACGGTCAGCGGTTCCACCACCAACGATCGAAGCTTTCATCCAGGTTACATGCCGTTGATGACTGTCTGGATTATGAGCCGTATTTATTATTATAACCGATTCATCTAAGATTGACTCCGTTTCTGCATCCGTTCCTGCTGCAAAGTGGTAGGCAACCTGAAGCCCGGCTTCAAAGGCGGCAGACTCATCCCCGTCATTAGCATAATTCATCCAGGATATAACCGGGGTATTTGAAGCAATTTCCTGAGCTTCTGAAACGGAAGTATTTATAGGATCTTTAAGGCTGCTAACTTTATTTCTTATCTCTTCGAGGCGAGCCATATTTTCTTCTGAGCTAATAACCACCAAGTACATGTCTCTGCGCTCCATCGACTGCCCGATTTTGATAATCTTAACACGGTCAGGAGCTTGCTCTTCCAGCAAATGTATATACTGAATCATTTGAAAATGATCGGTAAGAAAACTACCGGCCTCATATCCGAGAAATTCTTCTGGGGAAGTTACTTGTGGGTTATAAGTTGCTTCCGGCCAAAAGACCATTTGTGCCTGTGCGTCCAAACTATGAAAGGCCCATATTAACAGTACTACTATAGCTGTAATCTTATTTTTGATATCCATGGAGTTTTGTTCTGATTAGTTGACCAACTAAATAATTTTTTATCTATAAAACTAATGAAGAGAGAGCTTTAGCTTTTTTTTGCAATTGCTACCCTTTAAATGAACAGGGAATATAAGTGAAAACATGAAAAATGATATCCTGCTCATGCATGGTGGTGGCAATAAAGCTCATTCATCTCTAACCCATAGCATTGATTACAACGTGTAAATAAACCGATCTGATAACACCTTAAATCAAATCAGCTCAACTTTTCATCAACGGCATATTTGCCAGAACCGGTAAACAGAATAACGACAAACATCAACAAGAAGAGCAGAGACATTTCTTTAGCACTAAATGGGTCGCCTGCATGAGCAAAGAAGAAGGCTACCGCCATATTAATTGTTAAGATAAATGCAGATAAGCGTGTCCAGAGTCCGACAACAACAAAAATTCCACAAATACCCTCAGCAAATGCGGCTAATATGAGAGAAAGCTCAGGTCCAATTCCTATGGGGTCGGCAAAAGAAAAATCACCCGAAAAAACTTTAATAAGCTTGGGCAGGCCGTGGGTAAAAATGAGTGCTCCAGCTCCGAATCTTAGCAAAAAGAGAGCATAGTTGAGATCAATAAACTTATTTGGGTCCGTTGACGATAGTTTTTTGAACATGGCTGAAATGGAGGGTTCTTGGTGAATAGAAAGAAGTTACTAAGAATTTAAGAACGGAATACTTATTACAAAAGGATTAATAATTACAGATTGATTTGCATTAAAAAGATAAAACCGTTAACTAAACTGTATTATTAAGGTGATTATAATAATTGGATTAACTAATTACGGAACAGCCTTTCTGAACAAACGAATAAAATGGGAAGCTCAGCCAAACCTCTTCAGCAACAAACATTTAATGAAATTCAGGAGCATCTACCTAAGCTTACATCAAAAGTAAAGGGGCTCAGGGAAACAATATTAGCAAACCTGATATTGCTTGGGGAAGTACCGGCGCCAACTTTTAATGAAGAACGCCGAAACCAAATTTTTGTAAATCGCTTAAGTGAAGTAGGATTACTAAATACATCTCTGGATGAAAAAAATAACGGTTTTGGAATATTAACCGGAGAGGAGGGCAATGAGGATATACTGGTTTTAGCTCATACTGATACGATCTTTTCAGAGAAGACGGACCACACCCTGACCATTAAACCCGATGTAGTAACAGGTCCTGGTGTTGCCGATAATACTCTTGGTTTGGCAACAATTGCTTCCTTGCCCGATATCCTCAAGGTTTTGGATATAAAACTGAAACACAATCTCGTTCTGATGGGTTCTGCCCAAAGCCTCGGCCGCGGTGATATTGAAGGACTTCGCTTTTTCCTGGATAATAATGAACGTCCCATTAAAGCAGGCCTTTGTGTGGAAGGTGTTCAGTTGGGCCGGTTAAGTCATAAATCAATTGGAATGTTGCGAGGTGAAGTAGTTTGCCGAATTCCCACCGATTACGACTGGACCAGTTTTGGGGATGCAAGTGCTATTTTGACGCTTAATGAAGTGATCAACAAGATCAATGATATTCCGCTTCCCAAACGCCCCCGCTCTAGCATTGTGTTAGGTAAAATTGAAGGAGGAGCAGATTTCAATAAAAGAGCAACAAAGGCAAAATTAGGTTTTGAAATACGGTCAGAGTCGGCAGAGGCAGTTGAAGATATCCGCTTCAGGCTGGAAGAAGCTGTCGCTGAAGTTGCTTCCAAGACCGGAGACCACATCAATTTAGACATCTTTGCGAAAAGACAGCCCGGGGGAATTGAATTCTCAAACCCGCTGGTACGATGCACAAGACAAATATTGAAATCTCTTGAAATTAACCCAAGATATGAACCCAGTACATCAGAGCTATCAGGTTTTATTGATTACAAGATACCTGCGTTGACGCTTGGCATATCATCTGGTAAATATCTTCAAATGGATGAAGAGTACATAGATATAGAGCCCATGTTCAAAGGAATTGCCCAACTTGTTTCAATCATTTTAGCTATTGACGGAGGATATTGCGATGAACATTGATAAATGGCTATCGGAGAATACATACCATCATTCGGACTTTTGGGATCTTAAAAAAATGGTAGAGCGAAAGGAAAAACAGAACCTTTCGATCTCTCTTTGCATCCCAACACTGAATGAAGAAGACACCATTGGAAAAGAAGTTGTGCTTTTTAAATCTGAGTTAGTGAATCGCTATCCTTTACTGGATGAAATAGCAGTTATTGACTCAGGCTCGGAAGATAAAACGCTGGAAGTTGCCGCTAATTTTGGGGCCGACACCTACCTTGCCAGTGAGATTCTTCCTGACTTGGAGCCTAAAAAAGGAAAGGGTGAAAATCTGTGGAAAGCCATTTATCAGCTTAAGGGCGACATCATTATTTATGTGGATGCTGATATCAAAAACATTCACCCTCGTTTTGTGTACGGATTAGTGGCTCCTCTTATATATCGAAAAGAAATTAAGTACGTTAAAGCTTTTTATGACCGTCCTTTGGCTGTATCTGATGAAATTCGTCCATCAGGTGGAGGTCGGGTTACTGAAATTTTAACACGACCATTGTTTTCGCTCTTTTACCCGGAACTTACGGCTATCATTCAGCCCTTATCCGGAGAATATGCCGTTCGCAGAGATGTGCTTCAGGAAATTCCGTTTCCCATTGGGTATGGCGTGGAAACCTCACACCTTATTGATGTGTACAACAAACATGGTTTAGAAGCCTTTGCACAAACGGATCTGGATAAACGAGTGCATCGTAATCAGACCACGCAGGCCTTAGGGAGAATGGCTTTTGGATTATTGCAAACGTTCCTGACGCGGGCCAGCGATCAGGATGTATTGAAAGTGAAAAAAGAGTACAACACCATTTTGAGACAGTTCCAGGCCCGCAAAGAAACCTTTGAGCTGGTGGAGCATGAGATCTACGAAGATGAACGTCCACCTATGATAGAAATACCAGAGTACCGGAAAAAATTTAAGCTTGATTGATGAAGCCTCTCAGGGTTGCCATTCTGCACTATCATCTTCGTGGAGGCGGTGTTACGCGCATTATTGAGCATACATTCCAGGCATTACAGGAAGAGCCTATTGAACTGTGCGTGATAACCGGCGAAACAGCACCCAAAGATTTCAGCATTCCCAAATCAAAGATCGGAGTAGTAAAGGGGCTTTCATATGGGAAGAAAAATAGCCCCCGAGAGGCCAAAGCATTATTTGGTGATATCAGGAGTAAGGCATCACAATTATTGGGAGGCGAACCTGATCTTTGGCACATTCACAATCACTCCCTGGGGAAGAACGCGGAGGCGACCAAAGCTTTTCTGCATCTCGCAAAACAAAAACAGCCGGTGCTTTTTCATATTCATGATTTCGCAGAAGATAACCGAGCCGAAAATTACCAGTATTTAAGCAAGGGAAAGGATGATTCTTCAAATAAAAGACTTATAGAAATATTATATCCACAAGCACCTCATGTTCATTATGCAGTGTTAAATGGGCGGGATCAGAAATATTTACGGGAAGCCGGATTTTATGCTGAAAACCTGCATTTACTTTCAAATCCGGTAAATTTAATGGTTAATAGGCAGGATAATCAGAAAAGCGATCATGCTGAAAAATTGATCCTATACCCATGCAGAGTAATTCCGAGAAAGAATATTGGGGAATTTTTGCTCTGGGCAGCTTTAGCTAAAAAGAAGGAACATTTTGCGGTAACGCTGGCACCAAAGAATGAGAAATACCGATCCGGATACAATGATTGGGTAAACTTTGCGAGTAAGCACAAGTTGCCCGTTACTTTTGAGGCAGGCGATAAGTTGGGCATGACTTTCCCTGAATTATTACAGCGAGCGGATGCATTCATGTCAACGAGTATAGCGGAAGGATTTGGGCTTATCTATTTGGAAAGCTGGCTGGCTGAGCGTCCATTATTGGGACGAATACTTCCTGATATTGTGGCTGATTTTAAAAATAAAGGAATAGCATTTCCGGGGATGTATAGCCAACTGAAAATTCCGGTGTCTTGGATTGGTGAAGAACAACTAAAAGATAGGTTTGGGATGAGCATAACTCAGAATTTTGAGAAATATGGGTTAAAAATAGATGCGCAGCTATTACAGGATTGGTTTGCTGTACTACTTGCAGATGATCAAGTAGACTTTGGTAAATTAGACCCTGAATATCAGCAAAAGGTTATTGAAAAAGTGATCGGGAACCCAAAATTAAGAGCTGAAATTTTACCGCCCAATCTCACCGAGACCGAGCCTTCACATGACACTATAAAATCGAATAAAAAACGGGTTGAGCAGGAATTTAGTCTATCAAAATATGGGGACCGCTTAGCTGAATTATATAAGCAGATCGAAAAAAACAAAGCTGGCAGTTTGGAGTATATAAATGCTAAATCGCTGTTACATAAATTTCAGTCTCCCCAAAACTTTTCATTATTAAGAAGTTAATGAGGTCATTATGAAACGCTCTATAGATCAGGATAAACAAAAACGGTTAAAGACGATTATTGCTTCACTTTCGGAACCTAAAAAACCGATTTCAACGGATTGCGAAATTAAATTAGCTTCATTGGAAGATGTTCGTGCCGTGTTTTTTGATGTGTATGGTACCATACTGATCTCAGGTGCAGAACCGATGGAGCAGAAGAATAAAGACCTGCAATACACTGCTTTGGAGGAAACATTCAATGCTTGGGATATTTCATATAAAAATGAAGCTCCTGAAGAGGGAATTAGGCTGCTGCATGAAGTAGTGGCAGAAGTACATAAACAAAAGAAAGCCAAGGGAAAGGATTTTCCAGAAGTTGATATAATCTCCGTATGGAGGACAATGCTTTCAAGGCTAAAAGAGGGGCATTGGATTGTAGATTATCCGGAAGAAGAACTTGCTGAGATGGTAACTGATTTTGTAACCCGAAATGATCAGCCATGGCTGATGCCGCATCTTCAGGAAGTTCTTGAAGATCTTACGGAAAAAAAGCTGGAGATCGGGATTATCTCAAACTCGCAATTTTATACTCCACTGACTCTTGAGGCTCTTTCCGGAAAATCGTTGGAGCAAATGGGATTTGATAAGGAACTACTATTCTGGTCGTTCAATGAAGATATTGCAAAGCCATCCGTTCATTTTTATGAAATAGCCCGGAAAAAATTACAAAGTGAATACTCGATCGAAACTCATCAAGTATTATTTGTTGGAAATGACATGTTGAATGATGTGTATCCGGCACAAAAAGCTGGATTTAAAACGGCTTTATTCGGAGGAGATAAACGCTCCCTGAGAATGAGAGAAGATGACAATCGAGTTAAAGGCATCGAAGCTGATATTCAAATAACTCAGCTTGTCCAAATTTTGGAGTGTCTGTAATTACTTGTCTTGATGAAAGATGCATTTTACAAACCCATCTTTCCGCCTATTTGGTAGGTCTATTAGTTCGGTAAGGGAATCTGGCGGGGTGATGGATGGTGTTGGATTTAACTTCGAATTTCAAAGAAATAATCAGCTTTAAGTTTACTGTGATAACGAAACCATTCCAGGGTTACCTTGGGTTCGAAGTATTATTTTTGATCTTTATAACCCTGGAAGGGTTGAGTTAAGGATAAAAACGGTGTACTTGGCCCATCTCCATCACCCGATATTCGCTGAAAGATAGAAATTACACTATTCCAGGACCAGCCACTTGGTTTCGTAGGGTTCAAAAGTTATTGTTTTATCTTCCGTTGAAACTGCATTCCCCAGCAAGTTTTTATAATTGGTATCCTCTATTAAAGCATCGCCAAAATCGCTGATCTTCATACTTTTTTCGTCGTTCGTAATATTGCTGATGGATAAGATCTTTTGATCTTTTTCGGGGGATGTTCTGATCAATGAAAAATAATCAGAGCCGTAATCAAGCACGGTCTGTTCTCCTTCAGGATGAAAGGCCGGTTGCTCTTTTCGAATTTTAAGTCGATTGATATAGGCATTAAAAACGGCATATGTATTAGATGTGTCATCTTCAAGAAGTGCATTCAGCTCATCATGATCCCATTGTTTTCGGTTGATCGCTCGGTTATGGCCCTTTTCTTCTACGCCTTTTAGGTCGTTTGGGGTGGCGGTCAGTGAATGCATATAAATACCAGGCACACCCTGTAGCGACATTTGTATAGTCTGTGAACATAGAAAACGCTCTATTTGCAGGTCTTTGTCTGATTCCGGCGCATCTTTCATAGCATCAAAATAGCTGACATTTAATTCATATGGACTTTCAGAGCCATCCGGGTTTTTCTTCATGGAAATCAATCCGCCGCGGTCTTTGATAGCCTTTACCAGTGAATCAAATTCTTCTTGAGGAACCAGGTTTTCAATAGGCCGAACACCGACGCCATCGTGGGAAGCAGTAAAGTTGAAGTAGGTACAACCCAAAGGAGGATTATCCAGGGAGTCGGCCCATTCAGTGAGATAGGAAGCATTGCCATTCAGAAGCGTATAGAGCAGCAGTGGTGGCAGGCTAAATTGGTAGATCATGTGGGCTTCGTTGCCGTTCCCAAAATACTGAATGTTTTCATTATGAGGCACATTGGTCTCTGTGATCAGCGTTACGTGAGGAGCTACTTTATCGAGAAGGCTACGTATGAGCCGAACAACTTCATGCGTTTCGGGAAGGTGAATGCAGGAAGTACCCGGTTTTTTCCACAGATATGCAATAGCATCCAATCGAATAACGCTGATTCCCTGCGAAATGTAGTACAAGATGAGATCCAGAAACTCAAATAATACATCTGGATTTGAGAAATCCAGGTCAATCTGATCGGCACTAAAAGTTGTCCAAACTTTTTTTACTTCACCTGCTTTTTTCACTTCGGTGAGCAAGGAGGAACTCCGGGGCCGGGTGACGTTAGATAGGTTTACTCCTTCTTCCACTTCTATAAAGTATTCATTAGCTGGGGCAACATCCTTCTGATAATCCTTAAACCAGGTGCTTTTGCTGGACACATGATTGATCACCAAGTCGGCCATGAGTCGAAATCGCTGCGCAAGTCTTTTAATATGAAACCAATCACCCAGATCTTCGCGAACAGTTCGGTAATCAATCACCGAAAAACCGTCGTCCGATGAATATGGGAAGAAAGGAAGAATGTGCACTCCACTTATTGCATCCGCTAAATATTCAGTTGAAAAATCTTGCAGAGTTTGTAAGGGGTATTCTCCCTCTTTTGAAATCGTATCACCATAAGTGATCACGACAGAGTCTTCTTCGGTCCACTCTCCATTGCCACCATTGGCTTCGAAACCAACGCCGTACCGCTCGATGAGCATTCTTAGCCTTTTTAGGGCTTTAGCAGCATCATCTCCATATAAAAATTCTAACCGATGTTTATTTATCTCGAAAAAATCGCTTTGGTTTGACCGTTTCATAATTATTGTCTTGTAGAGGATCTTAGTAAAAAGCGGAGTTTATCCCGCAGAACTTCATAGCTGAAGTATTTCTTTCCCAGCCGGAAATTGTGTTCAGTCATTTCATGCTGAAGGTCGGGGTTATCCAGTAATTTTTGCACCTGTTCAACAGTTTTAGGAGTGACGAAACCGTCAATAGTGATGGTTTTGAACCCTTTTGGTTCTATATCCCGCATAAAAATATCATAGCGGTTCACGAGTAAAGGCTTTTTCAGGTAAATAGCCTCCAAAAAAGCATTGCCGAATCCTTCGTATAAACTGGGATAAGTAACGAGGTCGGCGCAAGTGTATACATCCCATAATGAGTAGATCTTTTCACCCTCAGGTGTGCGCTGTCGGGTCTCTCCTACTTTTGTATTTACAAATCTCAGGTCCACATCTTCACGGACAGCTGTTTCCCGGAGCATATTTTCGTATGAAAACCCTTCATCTCCGGAATCGTGTGTGATACAAAGTTTTATCCGATCATCGCCGAGCATACTTACCAACCGAATGGCATGTTCAATTCCTTTTCTTGGAACTACGCGTGTGGGCTGAAGAAAAACAATGTCATCTGATTTAAAACCCAGTTCCTCCTTCATACTGCTTACGTACTCGTCTTCATCGGGTGGGGTAGCATTAAAATCAATAACGTTAGGCACCAATGTTGAAAGGGCTCCTTTTCTCCAGGCCAGTGAATCGGCTGCATTTTTATTAATGACCACATGTTGTAATTCAGGGTCACGGGGAGGAAAAGCCATTTCAAGATAATCACTTACCGAATTCACCATAAACCTTGAACGTTCCCAGTAAAAGTCATGATGATGGGCAATAGCCGGAATTTCCGTTTCCATTAAGAACTCGGCTATAGCTACTCCAAGAGGCAGATTCATAGGAATTGTTACGGCATTTTCAATAATGACAACGGAAATATCAAATTGTTCTACAAACTCATGAAGCGTTTCCTTAAGATAATGGGATACATTTCGAATACGATTTGTAACTAATTGAGTCCTTTTAGAATGACCCCAAATCTGTTCATTTAACCATTGACTTTCAGCGTGTTCAAAATGAGCCTCGGGAACGCAAAAACTGCGCTCTTTTGGGCGGTTGACCCTGCCCGCATACCAAAAAACGGTATGGCCTTCCGATTCCAAAACTTCAGCCCATTTAGCGGCCTCCAGAGATACCCCGTCTGTTCCGGAAAATCGCGTTGAAATAAAACCAATTCGATGTTTATTCATATAGAAAAAATATTGGACCTAATTAATATAAATGTTGGAAAGGTTGACAAATAAGGTGCAATAAATATAATTAAAACTAAAAAAATTAGTCGATTAAATTAAAAAAGCTAATTTTTAAAGGAAGTGTCTTTAAAAATGGATCTTAGTTTTTAGATCATTTGCATAAGAGAGAACTTTAATTGGTGTTATAGAGGTTAAAAAGGGTGTTTTTGTTTAATATTAAACTATTTTACATTAATTAAAATTGAATCATACATTTGTGGCAACCTGGAATATTGAGCCCACACATTCAGAAATTTAATTTAAAGTTAAACATCTTGTGATCTCTACCGTCACAGGTTATTTTCAATCATTTAGCGGATCAAGTGTAAGGTTTGAGGCTTAAATCGATAGTATTGACACAAATAAAAAGGACCGCGATATTCACCTGAAATCAGATTACTTTTTCCATGCTGATGTGTATCCAAAAATGAAATTTGAGTCTACTTCTTTCAAAAGCACCGATAGTAATGATTATGAACTAACTGGAAATCTTACATTCCGAGAAGTAGCCAAAGAAAACCGTAACCGAGACCGGAAAATATATCTTCAAAGAATAAATCTAATTACCCGGCGAGTGGTTATACTGATATATAAAAAATAATAAGTTCAGCCCTTTAATAAAGCAGTCACCTGACAAAGATCGGCGACAATACCGACTAAAAAAACTGTTTAATTATATGTTTATCCTGTTTTGTTGGATTATGGTTGGGGGATTAAAATGAGTAAATCGGGGAAGCATTTCTTTAATCTTGAAAAAAACCGTGGTATAATCTTTCGAAACAAAACCAATTATAGTTATGAGAAGATTTAATACGCTGTATACTTTTTTAATACTGCTTTTGATGGTTGCATGTCAGCCTGCAGAAAACACAAATAATACCAATCAGGAAATAAAGGAATGGTCTATCGCGCTACATGGTGGTGCTGGAGCAGTTTCCAGGGATATGCCGGAGGAAAGACAAAAAGCTTATATGGAATCTCTTGAAGAGGCACTCGCGATTGGAGCAGAGATTCTGGAAAATGGAGGTTCAGCCCTCGATGCTATAGAAAAAACTGTGAATTACCTGGAAGACAATGAATTATATAATGCTGGGAAAGGGGCGGTTTTTACGTCTGAAGGAAAAAATGAATTGGATGCCGCCATCATGGACGGTTCAACCCTGAACGCAGGCGCAATAACCGGAGTGACCACGGTAAAGAATCCAATTTCATTAGCCCGAAAAGTGATGACGAAATCTCGTCATGTATTCTTTGCAGCAGAAGGAGCCGAAACGTTTGCGGACCAAGTGAATGTAGAGCGTGTGGACCCAGAATATTTTTATACCGAGAGAAGATATCAGTCACTACAACGAGCATTGGAGCGGGAAAAGCAAGAATCGAGCAATCATTTGGAAAATGCGGAAGATAAAGCCTGGAAGTATGGAACAGTGGGCGCCGTAGCTAAAGATAAGAATGGTAATCTTGCAGCAGCGACCTCCACCGGCGGGATGACTAATAAGAAATTTGGTCGTGTTGGTGATGTGCCTATCATTGGATCAGGAACTTATGCGAACCAACAGGTCGCTGTTTCGGCAACAGGCTGGGGAGAGAAGATCATGCTGAATGTATCCGCTCACACACTGGCAACACACTATCAGTTTGATGGAAATGACCTACAAGCTTCTATGAATTATTTAGTAGATGAAGTCTTAAATCCAGGCGATGCTGGCTTTATTGCTGTGGATCAATTCGGCAACTTTTCTATGCACACCAATACCGGTTCTATGTTTCGTGCAGCAATTGATTCTGATGGAAACAAAGAAGTGGGCATTTGGGAAGAATAAACAACGACCGTGAAGAACGGACAGCTTGCCCGTTCCCTTGATCAAAGAGTCAATTATTTAATCCTTCGATTGCCGGACAAGCTGTTCGCCCTATTTTTTGGTGGCAACATCTGAATGGAACAGAATCCCGCACAAGCTTGTCGGGGTTCTATTCCATTGGTGAATTCTACTTAATCAACATCAGCTATTTTGTATTAACAAAATTCCCAGCTTGAATACGGTAAATGTAGAACCCACTGAAAAGTTCCGAAGCATCAAAAGTAGCGGTGTGCCAACCGGCGGATTGTTTATTGTGAACCAGCGTTGCTACTTTTTGCCCGAACATATTGATTACTACTAACTCCACCTCAGCAGCCCGCGGAATTTTGTAGCAAATTTGCGTGGTTAGATTGAAAAAAATCCTGCCAATCAAAAAAACCTGAAAATCACGGTTCAGAGATTGAATAGCCTAAAAAAAGAATTTATAAGCCGATGCCAATACTGTCAATAGACGAGCGCTTAAAACTACATGGTCATGAACGTTGGGAATATTTGCAGCGAGTCAACCATCCATCAGACCGGTAATCGGTCAGATGGAGTACGAGTTTTTGTTAGTAGGCAATACCAAGTAACTCTGCGTTCTTGGATGACTACTACTCCAAACCCAACCGAAACTGATCCCTCAATACCTGAACGTAGATCCCAATATCATTCCGAAGCTCAAAAAGACGTGCATGCATTTCTTGATAGAGCTTCTTGGAGAAGAGATTTTTCTTAAAGCCCATTAGCAATTCAAGAGAGTGATTAGCGCAATTTAGGGCTTTTTTGGAATAAGCAATATTGGCACCAATGTAGTCCGGCTCGAAGCCAAAAGAATGTCCTCCAGCAATTTTAGCCCCAATTTTCAAGACCTCATCAACAAATTCCTGGAATTCTTTTGTCTGATGCTTGGGATGAAATGTTTCAGTGAGTCTGAGTATGTCAACAGCAAGGTCTTTTGCATCCAGGTAAATACCAAGATCATCCAGGTCTGCATAATCTGAGTATATATAATCATCACTTAAGCTTTTCCATTCGTCCCCTGCATCAAAATCGTCAAACTCGTCTTCGTCAGCGTTCATAAAACCATCTAATTCATCATCAAGGCCAAATAGGAAATCTTCATCATCCCATTCATCATCTTCATCCCAGTCGTCCTCGTCTTCCGGGAAATATGCTTCATCCATTAGTAATTCTTCTTCTACGTAAGCCTCAAAGGCGTCATCTTCGTTTTGGCTTTCTTTTAGCAGGGTGAGCCAGCGCGGGGTATTTCCTTTGGGATCGGAGGCTATGAATTTGCGGAGTTGTTCGCTTTTTCTCTCTACCTCATTCAGGTGAGCTTCCCATTTAAATTCATCCCACTGTTCATCGTCGAATCCATCAAAATGCTGGTGCATATAGGCAAGCTGTTGGTTGTTGTTTATTATAGAAAAGAAATTGTATGTAGGAATGCAATACTTTGTGGAAAAGTAACGCTTTTTGTGGATAAAAAGTTGTTAGAGTCTCTCTAAAACTTCAATTATTACTTGCGTCAATTTTGGCTCAGCCATTGCGGCAGCAGCGAGAACATCTTCAATGTCAACGGGTTCAAGGGCATCAGGAAAACATTCGTCTGTGATTACAGAAATCCCCAAAACATCCATCCCCATATGTACTGCTGAAATAACTTCCGGCACGGTGCTCATGCCCACTACATCTGCACCTAAATTACGCATGTATCTATATTCAGCTTTGGTCTCAAGCATAGGGCCCGTGACGGACAAATAAACGCCTTGATGCATTTTTATAGAATGTTCAAGCGCTACATTTTCCGCCAGTTCTAAAAGTCTTTCGGTATAAGGCTCACTCATATCAGGAAAACGCGGGCCAAGTTCATTATCATTAGGCCCGATCAGGGGATTATCACCCTGAAAATTGATATGATCTGTGATAAGCATGATATCACCTTTGCTAAAATTGGTATTCAACCCTCCACAGGCATTGCTGACCAATAGCGTTTGAGCACCAATGGCTTTGGCAACTCGAACTGGAAACACGATCTGTTGCATGGTATAGCCTTCGTAATAATGAAAGCGCCCCTGCATAGCAACCACATTTTTACCTCCCAACTGCCCAAAGATCAATTTACCTGCATGACTTTCAACTGTAGAGACGGGAAAGTGTGGAATATCTTTGTAACTGATAGTATGAATGGGTTCTATTTCGTCAGCAAGCTGTCCAAGGCCAGTACCCAATATCAGTAAATATTCTGGTTGGAAATCTGTTTGATTCGTTATGCACTCTACTGCTTGATCTCTTTTAACTCGAAACTCTTCAACGGTATCGTAATTCATAAAGCGTTTTAAAAAAATGGAGGGATTAGTTTAGGCCGATAGAAAAAACCGAAAACTAATCTATTTCATCTAAAATATCGTCAAGTCGGTCACTGCCGGGAGGAAAAGCGTGGTCTTCATCCTCTTCATTCAGCTCATTGGAGGTATTTTCTGCATTTTTCGAATCTTCCTCGTTCTCATCAAGCATAAATTTTAGTTTTGAAGAAGTTTCTTGGGTATTCTCTATGGCTTCCTCCAGCTGTTCTTCTTTTGGAAGCTTGAATACCTCCATCTCATCTTTACTAAACTGTTCAACCGACTTATGGGCATTTTCAAGATAATTGGTAATTCCGTTAATGATCTCCTCTCTGCGATCCAGTAACCGTAATATACTTTGGCGGATCTGTTGCCGATTATGATTTGCATCCTGAATGATAGCATCCGCTTCCATCTCTGCTTTTTCGACTAAGTTTTTGGCTTCTTGTCGTGCCCCCGAAACTTTTTGTTCCATTGATTCCTTAGCCGTTTGTAACGTTTCATGAAGGGCGTCTTCAACCCGTTCATAATGTTTTACACGCTCTTTTAACTTATCAATTTCCTGTTCAAGCTCTTTATTCTTGTTCAGGAGGTGTTCAAATTCATTGGAAACCAGTGTTAGAAAAGCTTGTACGTCGGCAGTATCATATCCCCGAAGGCTTTTCTCAAAAGTCTGTTGTTTGATTTCAAGCGGAGTGAGTTTCATAAAACGGTGATTTTAGTCGTCTTTAAAGCGTAATCAAAATAACATTTATTCATTTAACATGTTACGCAGATTGCTATCGCTTTCTTTATCGGTGTTCTTATCAGTGCGGACTTTCTCTTCTTCAATTTCAATTTCGCCCATTGATTTATGTTCTTCAGATTCTTTTAGTTGGTATTGCTCCTCTTCCATATCTGAGATAATAGCTTCGAGATTAGAAATACGACGCTCTGTCGTTTTTTTGAATTCTCCAAGAGCTTTGAAAAATTGCGGATCCAGATCTGTATTTCCACTTTTCCGATTGATCCATTGCTTGATCAGGCTATATATACCCCAAAAAAGAAAAGCAGCAAATCCTAAGCCGCCAACAATAGCAATGACAGATACCACCATTTCTTCAAAAGACATATTAGCTCCTTAAATTATTTTTGATATTGGATGAACCGGAATGATTTGACTTACCAGAATTAGCCTCATCTTTATCATCAATTTCAATTTCACCTAAAGGGTCAGAAGAATCGTTTGAACCCTGAGATTGTTCTTCGGCTGCAATAGCCTCAAGGTTCTCAACCCGTGATTTAAGGTTATGAACAATTTGCCGCAATTCATTTAACTCGCGGGCACCGCCCATTCTTTTACTTTCCATTTCCATCTCTTTTTCTTTGTAAGCATAAAACAACCCACCAGCTACAGAAATGATGGCAACAATAGCATACCAAGGAAGTCCAAATAACATATTTGTAGGATTTTGTTTAGTGTAATTAACAATGAAATTTAATACGCGTCAAGTTAATCATAGTTACGCTCTCCAAATATGGCACTACCAATTCGAATCATAGTGGAACCCTCTTCAATGGCTACTTCCATGTCGTTGGTCATACCCATGGACAAATGTTCAAGCTGAACACTGTCTCCATTGTATTTTTGATGCGAATCGAATAAGTCTTTTAATAATTTAAACTCAGGGCGGACCTCTTCAGGGTCATCGGTGAAAGTTGCCATACCCATCAATCCCCGAACGTGGACATGTTTATATCCTTTTGCTGACTCAAGGATACCCGCCAAGTCTTCAGGTTTGCATCCTCCCTTCTGTTTTTCATTACTTATGTTCACTTGTATCAAAGCATTAATAACACGATCTGCTTTCTTTGCGCGCTTTTCGATCTCTTTTAAGTACTTAGCTTTTTCCACAGAATGAATCCAATTTACGCGATCAGCAATATATTTGATCTTATTGGTTTGCAGGTTGCCAATAAAATGCCAGCCTACCTCCGGATTTCTGATTTCTGCCATTTTATCCTCTAATTCTTTCATCCGGTTTTCTCCAAAGTGGAGCTGTCCCGCAGAAACTGCAGTTAGAATATCATCAACAGGCTTGGTCTTACTTACGGCTACCAATGAGATAGCACCTGGATCTCTTCCAGAAGCGTTCGCTGCTTTTTCAATTCTTTGCTGAATGGTTCTTAGATTTTTAGAGATATCTTGGTCACTCATGACAAAAAAGTGGTGTTTTTGAAAGATTCATTAATTAAAGCACAAGATAAGCTTTTATCATTCATGAATAACCCTTATTTTTGGAAGCTCTAAAGACATCTTAATTACTGGTTAATTGTTCATATTGACAAAATTTAGATTCATAATTTCACCCTCCACCAGGTTGTCAGGTTTTAAACACCAGGGGGATAGATAGCATGGCGACTCGAATCCGGCAAATATCTACCTTCCTCAACCAATGGGCACCGCCTCAGGTGAAAATGGATTACGATAATGTCGGGTTACTTGTAGGAGATCCAAATGCATCGACTACATCAGTCCTCACCTGCCTTGATGTAACAGAAGCCGTTGTTGCAGAAGCTATTGAAAAAGGTTGCGAGCTCATTGTTGCTCATCATCCGCTAATTTTTGGAAAGATAGGAAGCATCAATCCCACTGACGAGCAAGGCCGCATTATCTACAAACTCATCAAAAACGATATTGGCTTACTGGTAGCACACACAAATTTAGATGCAGCCCTTGATGGAGTATCATTTGTACTGGCCAATATGCTTGGTCTTGATAATCTCCGCTTTTTGGATAAGAATTATGATATCAGCCGAAAGATCAGGTTAATAACAAATTACGAAGACAGCGATACTGTCCTCAAGTTATTGAATTATCATTCTGCCGAAGAAGCCCACTATTTTGAAGTGGATAGCCGCGAAGATGGTTTGAAGTGCTTTGAAGCCATAATTGACCAGCATAATGTTTCGGTATTGAAAAAGACCCTGAAGAATGAAGGAATGCTTAAAGAGGGAAGTTTTCAGGTAGTAGATCTTGCCTCAACATCACAAAACTTTGGAATGGGTGTATTTGGGGAATATCCTGAAAACGGAATAGGAAAAAATGAATTTTTACACCTTGTCTCAAAAGCATTAAATGTACGCGCAATTCGATATTCTGGAAATGTGGAGCGCATTAAACGGGTAGCCGTTTGTGGTGGAGCCGGAGTGTTTTTAAAAAAGAAAGCAATAGCCGCCGGGGCGGATGCCTTTGTAACTTCAGATATAAAATATCACGATTATTTCACTGAAAAAGATGACTTCCTGTTGCTCGATGTAGGTCATTATGAAAGCGAATTTCCCGTTGCAGAAGCCCTGAAAAATGAATTGACATCCGCATTTGAAGAACTTGAAGTCACTGTGACCCGAACCGAAACCAACCCGATGCAAATATATGTGTCGGACCCCGAACCGAAAACTATTCAACCAAGTTGAAACTCACTCCATGAAAGAAGTATTACAAAAATTAGCTAATCTCCAATATATCGACAGTCGAATAGATGAATTAAAGCAATTGAGAGGCGACCTTCCGGAAGAAGTTTTAGATCTTGAAACTGATATTGCCAGAAAAGAAGCAAAACTAAGTAACCTGGAAGATGAGGACCAAAATCTTACCGTAGAATATGATAAGCTACAGCTGGATCTTAAAAGTGCTCAGGAAAAGATTGAAAAATATGAGGACCAACAGCTTAATGTGCGCAATAATCGTGAATATGATGCGCTTACCAAAGAAATAGAGGCGCAGAAACAGGTTATTGAAAATGCCGAATCGCGATTGAAAGAAATTGAAAAGAGAAAAGAAGCCATTGGGCCGGAACTTGAGGAAGCTAAGGAAGAGCTTGAAGATGCAAAAAAAGCTTTTGAAGAAAAGAGCAGCAGCTTAGATGATGTTGTAAAGTCTACTCAGGAAGAGGAAGACAAGCTTCTTGAAAAAAGGAAAGAAGTAGAAGAAGAAATTGAGAACCGGTATTTGCGCAGCTACAACCGCTTAAGAAATGGTTTGAATAATGGAATGGCTGTTGTAGCGATGGATCGGGGAGCCGCACTTGGAATGGCCTTACCGCCACAAACTCAAGTTGAAGTTCGTCGCAAAAACAAGATTATTATAGACGAAAACAGTGGACGTATTGTGGTTGATCAGTCTTTCTTTGATAATGCAAAAGAAGAATTAACCTTTTGACCCGTACTATTTATATACGATGGTGTAAGTAACAAAGGGAAGTTATTGCAACTTCCCTTTTTTTATAAATGGAGTTTTTTTAAAGACTGCCAATCTTGTTTAAAGAACAGTAAAATCAGTTGAGAAGACCGTATTTCCCCAAATTAAATCGATCTGTCCACCCGACTTAGTTTCTTCAACTGAGATGGTAAATGCTTCCGTTACCTCATCTTTTGTGGATATTTGCATTGGCACACGCCCCAAGTCCCGACCTTGGTCATAAGAGCGTCCATTTTGGCCTGTTTGGTTATTAATGATGAGCGTGCCTCCATCGGGTTCCGGAATGGTGAATAAAGTATATTCACCGGCGGGCACTTTAAGATTACCAAACATCAGATCGTTAGACGTGTAAAAATGGGTAGCCCTGTTAGCTCCTGTTCTCCAGCGCTCACCCCAAGGCACAATGTTACCAAATAGATCCCGGCCACGTTTTTGTGGAGAACCAAACTCAACCCGGAAATTTGTACCTTTAAATTGAAACTCAGCTGAAATGGCACCAGAAAGTTCACCTACCGGATTTCTGGCAAAACGTTCAGCAAGTTCAGGCATATTCAGATCTTTAACCCTATGTACCCTTAATTTTCGGGTGGTTAATCCTGCATCAAGGTGGTGAATCCCACCCTGATTAGTAACATTAACTCCCATTACACCACGGAAAGGGTGTCGGATAGTCATTGAATCGCCTTCTATAGCGGCAATCACAAAATTGGATATTCTATTCCCAGAAAGCATAGGTTGATTTACCGTATCCTGTCCAGATTCAACTGCATTTTGAAATGCGACTTCAAATGGCCAATGAACCATATCAATAAACGGTAATGTCCCGGGTTCATATGGCGCGGTATAACTATTCATATCGCCATCATCTGAAAAAACATCAACTCGAAGACTATCTCCTAATTTGGTAATGTATCGGGCGGTTGCCCCCTCATCAGAGAAGCCCACAGCGGGAGCATGGTTCGTTTGAAGCAAGCTCTCCATGCCTCCAAATTCGTCAAATTCTAATAAATAAGTCGAAATTTGAGTTTCCGGGCTTCGTAAAACAACCTGCGTAGTAATAGTTGAGTCTGTTATTATATACTCCTCTACAGCTAAGGTATCGTTACCCAGCAAGGTTACGAATGCGCCTTTATCTAAATAATCTGGTGAGCTACAAGCTGCAAAGAATAATATAGTAGCAGAAATTATAAGTGCTAACTTTTTCATAACATGAATTTGATTTGAAAAAGATTCTAATTCAAGGATATTACAAAATGCGAGATTCTTAAAAGCGAACTATTTGGGCCTGAAGAGACTAAGAAACAGTAGTATTTGGCTCTTTGCTGATCTTTTTTAACGCTTCTGTAAACACTTCAACTGGCTGGGCGCCGGAAAGCCCATATTTTTCATTAATGTAGAAAAAAGGAACGCCTTGAACACCAATTTGATGTGCTTTTTCAATATCTGCCATCACTTGTTTAGAGTACTTATTCTCTTCAATAGTTTTCCGGGCCTTTTCTTTTTCTAAGCCAACCGTTTCTGCAATTTCTACCAATACATCTGTCTTACCCACGTGTTTGCCTTGCATAAAATACGCTGAAAGTAAAGCTTCCTTCATTTCATCTTGTTTACCATATACTTTTGCAAGGTGTAATAACTGATGGGCATTGAAAGAATTGGTTGGTTTCACAGCATCCATATTGTAATCGAGTCCTGCTTTAGAGGCCATTTCTACCATGTTTGCATTCATTTCTTTGGCCCAACTTCGGTCACGCCCATATTTTTTAGCTAAAGTATCATAGATGTCCATTTCAGTATCAACGGGAGCATTTGGGTCTAACTCAAAACTCTTCCAGTTGATTTCAGCTTCAATATCAGGTAGTTGTTCCAGAGCCTTTTCAAGGTGTCTTTTTCCGATATAGCAAAATGGGCATGCAATATCTGACCAAATATCTATTTTCATATACGTTTGTATTTATAGTTTTCTTTTAAACATGAAAACTTATTTATGCGGCATAACATTCATGAACCAGTTATCCCTCAACCCTTTAGCAAGAGTGAATGATCCCGTAATCCTAAATATGCCAGAATACTACCGGCAATCACAGTACCAATAGCAGATAAAAGGATGCTTTCCATAGCAATGTTTTGGTCAATCATCCATCCCAACAAAAAAGGACTCAGGGCCGTACTAAAAACCATCACAGAGGCAAATAATGAGCGAACCGTTCCGATCATCTCTTCACCATATAGCTCAGCCCAGAGAGCAGATTTTGTAGTACTTCCAAAACCCATTGTGATTCCAATCAGTGCCATGTAAACAAAAGCAGACCAGATTCCGGGGTGGAAGAATGCCATTATTAAACCCAAACCGAGCGGGATAAGATAAAATGGGAAGATGGTTTGAGCGCTCAATTTATCAATCACAGGTCCAATACCTAAGGAACTAATAATCCGTGCTGCAGCAAAAAAGATAAATGCGGAAGCAATGATGGCGGCGGTCCAACCTAATTGTTCTGCTATGGACACCTGATATAAAAATAAGCCGGTTGCCCAGAAAGGCGGAATCAGAACGGAGGGTAAGATAAACCAGAATCTTGGCTCGCCAATAATTTCCCCGTAAGCGTTGGATGATTTGGGGTCCGCATTATCGGAGGGTTTTTTAACGGAATGATTTTTTTGTTCAATTTCCGTTTTTCGCAAAACGTAGAAAATATATGGAATGAAGATGAAGGCTATGATTCCAGCTATGATTCCCCAGGTCATCCGCCAGCTCGTAATGGCCAGTACAGTGGCAATTGCTACAGGCAGAACGCCCTCACCAATGGGATAACCTAAGCTGGAAATACTTAATGCTTTCCCCCGCTGAAGATTAAAATACCGAGCCATGGCGGTTTCTGCAGTATGCCCACTAAGCCCCTGACCGGCAAGCCGCAGCATTAAAATTCCAATAAAAAGGAACCCAATATGCCAGGAAAAAGCCATGATTAAAGCTGCAGTCAATAACCCAGAAGCTACATACAAACTGTATTTACCGATGGGAAGTATATCAATCCATTTTCCCAAGTATGGCAGGATTGCAGCGCTCGCCAAAGTTGCCCCGGAATATATTGAGCCAAAACCGGCATTAGACAAGTTGAAATCCGTTAGAAAAAAGGGAACAAAAAGTGAAATAAGAAAAGTTTGTCCGAAACTGGAAAAGAACGTAAAAGACAAACCAAAGCTTAGCACTTTTCTCTCTTGAAGTACAAAAGTAAGATAACTCAAAGGTATTAGATATTTGTAAGTGAGTGAAGTTAGAGAACACAAAGATACGTGTTATCTGCACTTTTGAATATTAACAAACGATTGTATTTGATAATCTATAGTATAAGGATGCTCTATTATGGATTAGTTCAGGCGGATGTAAAAACTACTTCCTTTGCCAGGCGTGCTTTCGACATTAATAACCCCTCCCATACTCTCTATCTGATTTTGGGTGATATAAAGGCCGATCCCTTTGGCATCTTCGTTATTGTGAAATGTTTGATACATGCCAAATAGGTTATCACCATGCTTTTGGAGGTCTATACCCCGCCCATTGTCGTGTACTTCAAGGTAAATATGCCCTGCTTTTTTATAAGCACTAACGGTGATTACCGGATCTCGGTCTGGATGGCGATATTTTATCGCATTTGAAAATAGGTTTAGTAATATACTTTCCAGATAAGCGGGGTTATATGTGAACTGTAATTTATTGGGCACATCCAGATCAAAAGAAGCATTATGGCTATTTATTTCTCTGGATAAGATTTGAATGGTATTGGCAACGAAAGAATTTAAATTGACCTCTCGCACAACCTTTCGGTTTTTATATTGCTCATCAATGATTTCATTAAGGTCACTCATGGTTCCGTTTAATCTATCAGAAGCAATTTTGAGATGGTCCATATATTCTTCCAATTGCTCTGGTGATTCTTCGGATTCCATTAGTTCGATCAGTAATGAAATGCTCCCCGCATGGTTTCTGAGATTGTGAGAAACTATATGAGTGAAATTTTTCAACCGGTGGTTTTGATGGCTAATCAGGTCTAAGCTTTCATTGAGCTCTAACTGCTTTTTCTTAAGCGTTGTAATATCTGTAACAATGGATAAAACGGCATTGTTATCAGAATGTACTAACTGGAACGGAACTTTAATGGTTTGATACCAGTGTTTATTTCCATTTTCATCGAGTACAGAATCTTCCGGAATAAAAACATTTTCATTTTGGTCAATCACATAAAGATCGGTTTTTAAGAAGGACTCGGCGTTTTCTTCAGAGACACCGAGTTCAAAATCTGTTTTACCGATAATTTCTTCTTTAGAAAGCCCATGAAAATCTGCCGTAGCCTGATTAACCAATACATATTCTCCCTTTCTGTCTTTTACAAAAATAAGGTTAGGAGCAGAATCTAAGACCGATATAAGCTGGCTTTTTAAGCGCTCGTTTTGTTCCTGAGCTCTTTTTTGTTTAGTGATATCCGTAGAAACACCATATGTGCCGATGATAAGGCCATCTGAGTTATACAGGGGAAGTTTACTGGTTGAGGTCCAGGTTGGCTCTTTATCTTCTTCCGAATAGATCTCTTTCTCTGTTTTATGTATGATAGGCTCACCGGTTTTGATGATCTCTTGTTCATCTTCAAAAGCCTGCTGTGCATGGGAAAGGTTAAAGAAATCGAAATCGGTTTTTCCTATTGCTTCGGAAGGATCATCAAGACCAAACTTTGTAGCGCAGGCATTATTGATGGCTAAAAATCTACTTTCAAGATCCTTAAAGAAAACACTATCGGGTAAATTATCCATGAGTTGTTGATAAAACTCAGGGTGATCCGGCATTTGCAGTGTGGGCAAGTATGATTTGGTTAAGAGAGAGACTTCGCCAATTATAGACTCAATGTCGCTTGTAGCTGTTTGTCTTCCAAAAACCTCCCCTTTCCAACTTAGTGAAAAGCTCGTTTGCTGTGCTTTAAGTTGATGAGAAGTCGTTAGGGAAAATTGGTCATTATCAGATCTTAGTATGGTTTTCTTAATAGCATCTTTTACCAAGTCTAACTCTGTTTCAAGAAAAAAACCTCTCACCTGTCCAATGGATGAAAAATGATCCGAAAAAGTTTCGAGTAAACACTCCCAAAATTTTGGACCAATATTAAATTGACCTTCCTTGATATTCCATCTCCAGAAAGAATGTGATCCCATTTTACAGTCCTCTCATTCTAATAAATGAAACATACGTTTCAAATGTTCTTTAACCTAAAGCAAGAATAAAAATATATGCATTTTAAGTATAGGAATTATTAAGAACGAACAGAGAACAGGTCAAGGCCTTTCCTCCAACATTTCCAGCCGGGTAGCTTCAAATTCATCCCCATTTTTCCAGCTTTGTAAATCATCAGCGTTCAGAGCTTTGAAACCAGTTAAGAAAAACAACCGGGTATCAATTTCTGCCCCGCTAAGATCCCAATATTGATTAATTTCATCATTTACGGTGTGATAATTAGCATCAGCCAAACTATCCCGCAGGGCTAAAAAGCCTTGTTTTTTGCCAATATATTCTGTTCCGGGATTAGGAAAAATTGCAGGAATACCTACTTTTGCCATATTGAAATGATCAGATCGGTAGAAATAACCTCGTTCAGGATATGGATCGGGTTTTACAGAACGGCCCACTTTTTCTGCTTCACTTTCAAGCAGATCACTAAGGGTAGTTCGGCCATATCCGACCACAACTACATCTTTCGTTTTGCCATAAACGTTCATACCATCAAGATTTATATTAGCGGTTATGTTTCCAGGATGCACAGTGGGGTTTTCTGCCCAATATTGAGACCCTAACAAACCAACTTCTTCAGCGCTTACCACCAGCGCCAGAACACTCCGCTTTAGCACCGGTTGAATATCTTTGTAGGCACGCATCATTTCCAGCAGGGCGGCAACACCAGCAGCATTGTCGGAGGCTCCATTATTGATCGAATCTCCCTCAACCGAATTTGTGATCCCAAGATGATCAAGATGTGCTGTGAGCACCAAATAATCATCCTTTAGTTCAGCATCGTTGCCTTCAATTTTTGCAAGTACATTCTGTGACTGTATTTCCCGATAATCTGCATCCATACTCACATTAAGCCGAACCCCATTCAGGGGAACAGGTTCAAAATCGGCACTATCAGCCCTTTGCATCATGGAGTCAAGGTTAAGTCCGGCTTCGTCAAATAAAATTCGGCTTGCTTCCTCCGTCAACCAACCATTGAATTCTGTAGTAGTTTGGGACTGACTTTCACTCCCTTTGAGATAAAAACGCTCTCTGTTCCACCCATTAGCAACAACATTCCAACCATAACCAGCCGTTTTATCCGTGTGAATAATAATAGCCCCCAACGCACCCATTTCTTTAGCTTTTTCATACTTATAATTATACCTGCCGTAATATAATCTGGTTCTGCCCGCAAAGAGGTCCTCATCATATTCCGGATCATTATTCTTGATAACGAGGATTTTACCTTCAACGTCTGCACCTTTGAAATCATCCCAATTTTCTTCCGGTGCCTGAATGCCATACCCTACATATACAAGTTCCGCATTTTGCACATTTACCTGATCGGCTTGATTTGCCGGCCATGCCATGAATTCATCAAAATATTGAAGTGCAAAAGGAGCGCGGCCATTAGTACTCACAGTCATTTTTGCGTTAGAAGTAGATTGTCCCAGCAAAGGAAATTCCTGCGTGTAACTTCCATCTCCTGCGGCAGGACTTGCGTTAATTTGTTCAAATTCAGAGATCAAATAATCTACAGTCATTTGCTCACCTTCAGTACCTGTTCCCCGCCCCATAAAGCTATCATCAGAAAGGGTTTCTATGTGCCTTAATAGTGAATCTTTATTTATAGAGTTTGCAGCACGATCTGCCGGGGTTCTTGAACAACCCAAAAAGGTAATTAAAGTTAAGTTCAGAAGAATGAAAAAACGCATATGATTCATGGGCTTTAATGATTTATAGACGGAGCAAAATAGTATTCATTATTAAAACAAGAAACAGAAATAGCGTGTGAAAGTTTGTATCGAAGTTAGGAGAACCAAAGATATATTTGCTTTTTATGGTTAGTAAAGAAGGGAAATTCCAATTTTTAAGTACACTTTAATAAGCAATACGGAATAGTGATCATATGCATTCATTTGAGGTTGTAAAAGCTACTGGAGGTAGAGAAAAGTTTAAATTACATAAGCTAAAACAGTCGCTAAGAAGTGCTGGTGCCGAACCACATATAATAAAGATGGTGATATCACATCTTGCTGAAAATAATTTCTTTAGAGATGGAACCACCACAAAGAAGATTTACACTGAAGCCTACCGGTTCATAAAAAAGAAATCCAAAAAGGTAGCAAGCCGATATAAACTAAAGGAATCATTATTGGAGATGGGTCCATCAGGCTATCCTTTTGAAGTATTGATTTCCGAAATGTTTAAAGCCCTGGATTATCAAACAACGGTCGGAAGAATAGTGGAAGGTAAATGCCTATCTCATGAAGTGGATGTGATTGCTCAGGATGCACATAGTATAATTATGATAGAATGTAAATTTCATAATCGGCAAGACCACCATTCTAATGTTACCATTCCGTTGTATGTGCACGCACGGTTTCAGGATATAGCAGAAGAATGGAATAAAATTGAGCAATTAAGATCAAAGAAGAAAAAATGTTACGTGATAACAAATACGCGTTTTACCGAGGATGCTATTCAGTATGCGAATTGCAAGGATATGGTACTGATTAGCTGGGACTACCCAGCGGGACAGGGGTTAAAGAACCTACTTGAGGAAACTCAAATTTATCCCATAACAAGTATATCCTGCCTATCTAAAAATGAGAAAAAACAGATTCTTGATAAAAATATCGTTCATTGCCAACAGCTAATAAAAAATGAGGCGGTGTTAAGAGAACAGGATTTAAATAACGTCAAGATCGCGAAAGTACTTAAGGAAGCTGCTGATATATGTTCTGAGTAGTAATACTTGGTTTGGAGGGGAGCGTTTGGTATAATCTGTGAAACATTCATCAAAGTTTGGACCATGAAAGAAAAGATATTGCCATATACATCTGAAGAAATCAAAGTAACCTGGGATAAAGAACGATGCATTCATGCAGCAGAATGCGTACGCGGACTTCCGGATGTATTTGACCCGGAACGAAAACCATGGATTAAACCTGAGGAAGCAACGGTTGGTGAATTAACGAAGGTAATAGAACGATGTCCCACGGGGGCATTGCAGTATGAGGTAAAAAATTCAGAAAAAGCGGAGGAACCTCCAGAGCAAAATGTAATTAAAATCATAGAAGATGGACCGCTTTACATACATGGAGAAGTGGTGATAAAAGATTTGAATGGAAATGTTGTACTTGAAGATACACGTGTGGCGATGTGCAGATGTGGAAAATCGAAGAATAAGCCTCTTTGCGATAATTCTCATATTTCTGCTAATTTCAAGGCAGATTCCACCTATAATGTTGAACGTTTGCGAACAGAGCCAGTTCGAGGGAAAGGAGGAGAGCTTTCTATTACTTTATATGAAGATGCTCCTTTCTTAGTGCAGGGAAATTATGATCTGGTTGGGAAGCAAACAGGCCGGGAAACATGTAGTAAGAAAATGAGTTACTGTAGATGTGGTGGTTCTTCTACAAAACCCTTTTGTGATGGATCTCATAAAAAAATAGGGTTTAAAAGTAACTAAAAAGTATTATGGATTTCTTGTAATCTAAATGTCCATGTTAGCAATTTAAATTATGGCCTATGTCTAACCCAAAGCTGATCATTGTCCTTGCGGCCATTTTATTAGCTATTGCAGTTACAGCCGGAGCCTTTGGTGCTCATGCATTGAAGAATGTCCTTTCTGCAGAGCGTCTCGAAACCTGGCAAACAGCTGTTCAATATCATGCTTGGCATGCACTGGGATTGTTTTTGATCGCTATAGCAGGGTCACACTTTGGCTTTGAAGTCACATGGCCCGCATCGCTCCTGATTGTTGGAATTATTATTTTTTCGGGAAGTTTGTATACACTTTGCCTGACTGGAATTAGCTGGTTAGGGGCTATTACACCAATCGGTGGCGTTGCATTCATCGCCGGGTGGGTTACATTGGCTGTACAGGTATTTAAAAAAGGGTTATGAGGTACATTTTCTTCACTAATATTTGTTTGCCACAGGGAATAAAGAATTAAAGCCCATGAAAATACTATTCGGCGGCATTATTTTTTTGGCATTTGTAACAGGGGGTTGTGATTCGCAGTATGACCCCGTTGTTGATGTACGTTTAACACCACCGAATTTTCAGATAAAGAACCAAACAATTGAGCCATTATTCTTCCTTGCCATAGAAACGGATTTGTTAGCAAGAATAAATATGGCAGACCCTTGCGACAATTTTAAACCGAACCTTTCTCCATATGAGATGAAGGAGATCCCAATAAAAGAAGTATATGGTGTAGACGAACAATCAACATCCATAACCGTGATTTGGACCGATTGTAAGAGCCCTGTAAATTCAAAACGGCTTATGATCAACTAAAAAAGAAAAAGGATCATTTTATGACCTATGAACATTGAAGACTTCTATCATTACTGTTTGGCGTTTCCTGGCACAAAAGAAGATTTCCCATTTGATGAGAATACCTTGGTGTTTAAAGTATGTGGTAAAATGTTTGCTCTGACTGATGTAGAGGATTTTTCAAGTATCAATTTAAAATGTGATCCCGTTCGGGCTATAGAATTAAGGACTCGTTTTGAGGAGGTGCAGCCAGGATATCATATGAATAAAAAACATTGGAATACGATAAGTATGAAGGGTTCACTAAGTGATGAGCTCATAAAAGAATTAATTGATCATTCGTATGAACTTGTGATTCAAAAACTCCCAAAAAAAGATAAGTTAAGGCTAAAAAATAGTTAAGGGGTGGATTTCCAGGGAATAAATCGGCGCATCATTTTCTTAAAAAAGCCCCAAAAAAATTCAAACTGCCCAAAAAGTGCTCCGTATAACAATAAAAAAATATTATAAATAGGAAGTATGGTAAGTAACCAAACAACAGATTTCAGCCAAAAAGGATCCGTTTCGGTGATGCCAAGTAAGTTAAAGATCAATGTTCTCGCAAAAACAGCACTCAGTCCGGTGATTGAAAAAACCAGCAATATGATAAAGATCTGCCAATTGCTTTGAATGTTCCACTTTGACTTTAAATTTTTGAAATATTTCATAAAATAACTGCTAAGTTTTGAAAATAGGGTTTTTATCAGCCTATATGAAGCAGAATTCGAAATAAGATCAGAAGAATATTTTTACAAAATAAACCAAACCCAACTTGCAATTCCTTGAGCCGGCGGGTAGTTTCAACGGCAAGGAAGGACACTTGGAGACATAATTGAATATACACGATAAGGGTATTGAAAAATACTTTACAGAAGCGCTTGGGGCTTTTTTTGTAGTGTTGGTCTATGGCATTACAGGAGATCCATTAGCAGTTGGACTTACATTGATGGCATTGGTATATATTGCTGAATCTATATCTGGTGCCCATTTTAATCCTGCAGTTTCATTGGCGTTTTACTTGAAAAGAAAATTAACCGCAAAGCAGTTGTTGGCGTATCTGTTAAGCCAATTGCTGGGTGGTTTTCTGGCTTCCGTAGTTTTATATTTTTTAGCACAAATGGCATTCTATATAGATACGCCCGCAACAACAAATATATATCAACAAGCCTTTTCAGAAGTGTTTTTTACGATGATATTTGTGTTAGTGATGTTGATATTTTCCCGTACAAGTATCCAGCGAAAAAATAAGATCAGTGGTTTAATAATTGGACTTACTTTTGCTGGTATGTTGATGGTGGCAACACCCGTTTCCGGCGGTGTTTTAAACCCGGCTATTTCAATAGGAACGGCTTTAGTGGATCTTATAAACGGAGGAAATTCATATATGCAGGTTCCGCTCTATACGGTTGCCCCACTTGCCGGAGGCACTTTTGCGGCTTTATTATTTAACTGGCTTTTCCCTGAATAGGGAATTTAAAATAAAACCGGCTTCCCTTCCCCTCTTCGCTTTCTACATTGATATCGGTACGGTGAGCTTTTAGGATCCCTTTTACCACGGAAAGACCTAAACCGGTCCCTCCTTTATCCCGTGAGCGTGCTTTGTCAGTTCTATAAAACCGATCAAAAAGCCGGCCCAGATGCTCATTTCCGATGCCTGGCCCCGTATCTTTTACGTAGATTTCAATTTCATCATTTTGAAAATTAAAGCCAATTTCTACACTGCCCTCGTTGGTGTATTTAATGGCATTGGAGGTCAGGTTATCCAGAACCTGCTCAATCTTATCTGGATCAGCATGCACCTTACAAGATGAAATATTATTTGTTTTAAGCTTTAACCCCTTTTTTTCCGCAAGAGGTTGATATACATTTTTTACTTCATTGACAATGGTTTTCATGTCGAAAGTTTGCCGGTTGATGAAGCTTTCGTCAAAATCGTAACGCTGTATGGTTTTTATATCTTCAAACAACCTTGCAACTCTTTTGATCTGTTTTTGTGCTGTATTTATATATTGCTGCTTTTTTTGAGCGGGAAGTTGCTCAAGCTGAATCATTTCAAGTGAACCAGAGATGGTGTGAAGAGGATTGCGTATCTCATGGGTAATGTCTGCAAAAAACTGGCTTTGTTTTTCGTTAAGCAACTTCAATTTTTCATTATCGGCACGAAGTGTTCCGGCCATATCGTTGAGGGAGTCAGCCAAAGTGCCAAATTCATCGTTACGATTCAGATCAATTTTTCGGTCAAGGTTTCCCCGTGCAATATCATTAGCCGCTTCATCTAACTTCATGATGGGGGCAGCCATATATCGGGCAAAAAGAAAACTTACGATAATAACGGCCCCGATAGAGAAGAACATACCGGCATAAATTATATGCCGAATACTTGCTGCTGCGGCATAATACTGAGCCTTATTTTGACTTATTCTCAGGTACTGCCCTGCATTCTCAGACTGCCCAAGGTCTACGTAGGCTACCAGTTTTTCAGAACTGTCCTCATTTTGAATGATCGGGGAGCCGTCCCTGCGTTCTAAACTTTCCAATAATTCATTTGCAAGTGTCTCCTGAACATCCACAAAAGCATGTTCAGGAAATGTCAAAATACGTTCTCCATTCTCATTATATGCAGCGATCTCGTACTGCGATAATTCGGCAAGCTGTGTGATCTTGTCATCAAAAAGAGCGTTATCATCAAAGCTGCTTGCTGCAAGAGCCATAGAAAGCGCATCCCGCTCAAACTCTTTAATTCCCTCATCAAGTAAAAAACTCCGGATAGTGAGTATAGAATAGGCGCTTATAGTTATGATCCCAATTATTAGCAATATAATATAGGTCCATGCAAGCTTAGATCTAATTTTCATGCGTGAAGGAATTCTTTGTTAAAACCATAACCAACGCCACGATATGTTTTTATAAGTTTACCTTCATCACCCATTTTAAGACGCAGGTTTTTTACATGAACATCCACCGTTCGATCAAAAACATACTTTTCCTCATCAGATATTTTTTCCAGGATTTGCTGTCTGCTATACACCAGTTTTGGGTTTTGAAAGATCATCTCAGCTATGGTGTATTCCGTATGCGTGAGATCAAGTAATTCATCATTGATATACATTTCTTTGGAATCCAGGTCCACATATACTTTTCCATATTGAATCCAGTTACTCTTATCCGGAGCGCGGCGACGAAGTTGTGTTTCAACATGAGCTTTAACCAGGTTTAGACTGGCTGGTTTTTTAATATAGTCATCAGCGCCTAATTCAAGTCCTTCAATTTCATCCTTTTCTTCATCGCGTGCGGTTAAAAACAAAACCGGAATATCATAAATAACAGGATGTTGGCGAATAATACTACAGACCTCTTTTCCATCATGATGGGGCACCATAATATCCAATATTGCAAGGTGAATATCATTGGCATTACCTTCAATAAAATGAATTGCTTCTTTACCGTCCTTGGCCCAGAGGACTTCAAAATTGTTCAACTCCAAAAAATTTGCGAGCATTTCTCCTGATTCTTCTTCGTCCTCCATTAAGAGAATGGTGTGTTTGTTACTCATGTTGTCCGTTTTGCGTTAAAGTATTCTCCGTAAATATAATATACAGTAAGCAGTAAGCAGTTTTCACAATGTAAATTTTTTAGGCGACTGAATCATGGAGCCAAGCATTTTTCCTACTTCATCGTATTTTTGATTGAAAAACTGATGTTGTTTTGGGTTAATGTATCCACAGTCTAATGCAAAATCGACCCAAACTATTGTTTCTGAACATTCAGCATCTGAGTCTGTGAGTTTACTTACAAAATGTTTTGGGTATCTTCTTTTTCTGTAAGCCTCTGCAATATTTGTTGGTACGGATCGTGATGATCGTCTAATCTGATCTGTAAGTGAATACTTTTCTTCTTTAGGAAAATTTTTTGATATATGGAAAATTTCCAGCGCTAATTTATAAGATAATTGATAAACCTTTAAGTCTTTAAACCCTTGATACATATTTTTCCATATTATGTTACTGCTTTCTTTTAGATCAAGATAAACTGTTCTATAAATCCCAAATGCTTAACTTTACTCAAAAATAATATTTCGACATGAATTACCAAGGAAAAACCATTTGGATTACAGGGGCATCATCTGGGATTGGAGAGGCTTTTGCACGAGCTTTTTATAAGGAAGGAGCTAATCTGATCTTATCATCCCGCCGAGAAAAAGCTTTGCTTGAAGTAAAGAAAAGTTTGGGTCCGGAGACTTCAAATGTGAAAGTGGTGTTACTGGATTTAAATGATACCGATTCATTCTCCGCAAAAACAAAGGAAGCACTTGAAGCCTTTGGCCAAATTGATGTATTGTTGAATAACGGAGGCGTAAGTCAGCGAGCCACAGTCATGGAATCAGAAATGAAAACCTACCGGAGGTTGATGGAGATCAACTACTTTGGAGCGGTTGGCTTAACCAAGCAGGTATTGCCGCATATGGTGGAGCGAAAAAGTGGACATATTATTGTAACAAGCAGCGTAGCAGGAAAAATTGGAACCAAATATCGATCAGGGTATGCGGCGAGCAAACATGCTGTTCAGGGTTTTTTTAATTCTCTTCGACAGGAAATGTATCAGCATAAGGTAGCGGTTACGTTGCTCTGCCCGGGCTTCATTAAAACCAATATTTCTAAGAATGCGCTCACGGGCGATGGGTCCAAATTCAATAAAATGGGCGATGCGCATTCTAATGCCATGACTGCCGATGAGATGGTCGAAAAGGTACTACCTAAGATCAAATCCCAAAAAGAGGAGATCTATGTAACAGGCTTAAAAGAAGGGTTAGCACTTTGGGTTCAACGATTTTCTCCGACTTTATTGAATAAAATTTTGAAGAATAAAAAAGTGACATAGTCTAAAAACAACCCTTCCGTGGTTAGCATTTCAAACCTCAAACAAAGAAGGCTCCAAAAGGAGCCTTAATCGTTCAGCGTTGGATGTTCAATGTTCCTTATTCAATGTTCAAACTGCTGTGGTCGCCAACATCTACTTTTCCTTTCACATTTTTAAGGTTGGTAAATGCACCAATGGTTGAACCGGCGATTTCTGAGTCTTCGATCTCAGTGTTGTCACGAATGATCGTATTCTCCACTTTAGAGTTTTTAATTACGGTATTTTCTTCGATGCTGACTTTTGGTCCCACGGTGCTATTTTCTATTTTCACACCTTCTCCTATAAATACGGGAGGAATAATCTTTGAACCGGGGTATTTGCTTTCATCAACACCGTCAAATTCTTTTTTAGTGATCAGGCCAGTGGTTTCCAGCCATGCGGGCAGAGTTCCGCAGTCAAGCCATTCATCCACAGTTGCCGTTTTAAAGATCTTACCATCCTGAATCATCTTATCAAGCGCGGCAGTGAGGAAATATTCACCACCCGGGCCTTTCATGTCATTATCCAGCACCCACTCAATTTGTTTTTTGAAATAATTACCATCTTTGAAATAATACACTCCAATGATCGCCAGGTCCGATATAAATTCTTCGGGTTTTTCTACAAAACCGGTAATGGTATCTCCTTCATGTACGGCAACTCCAAAACGGGAAGGGTCTTCAACTTTCTTCAACCATATCACGCTATCGGCATCACCAAGATCGAACGGCTCTTCGCTGTCAAAAATAGTATCTGCAAATGCAATGATCACTTCACCATCCAGGTGGTCTTTAGCCATAGCAACAGCATGTGCTGTTCCAAGCGCCTCAGTTTGTACTTCAAAAAGCGCGTTGGCATTATGGCGTTTGCTCATTTCACGTAAAGGCTGTTTAATATCTTCTCCAAAATCTGGTCCGAGTATATACACAATATCAGTGATCGAACGGTCTAAGGTGCGATTGAAGGTTTCTATAATGCGTTCCACGATCATGGTTCCAGCTACGGGTAAAAGTGGTTTTGGAACGGTGTGGGAATGAGGACGAACGCGAGTACCCCGTCCGGCCATTGGGATTATTAATTTCATATATTTCTCTTCGTTTTATTGAAACAATTTGAATGTTTGCGCGGTGAATATAGTAAGGTTCTGAACCGATTTCGAATTCCTGGGAATTTCATAACTTTCAAGAAACAAGAAACCGTATTAATTCTAAATAATCCTGAATACTTTGAACTGGTATTATACCCTGCTTAATGCAGGAGCTATTCTTTTTTGTCTCATTTTTTTACGCTACACCTGGATTCGTATGCGGTATTTTCTTCATAACTATCAGCAGGTGGGGTATAAAAACAATGAGTTTTGGCAATGGATGAAATCACAATGGGATGAAAAGATCATTCCACCAGACCTTGCCCTCATCAATATTCTTATCTTCCTGTTATTGTGGTTTGATGAGTGGCTCCTTGATCGATTTACGTACACATCACTCGTATTGGTGTTTTTGATATTCAGTTTTTTCTGGTTCGGGTCTGTTTCCAGATATAAATCAGCGAAAGTAAAAAAGCCACTTGTTTTTACACCCAGAGTGTGGCGTTTGTCGGTGCCATATATCTTCTTATCTGGCATCCTGCCGCTTAGTTTTACGTACATGAGCTTTACCGGACTGCTTCCATTTTACGGATATGCTTTACCAAATCATTTTAGCGGATTGCTCAGTTTCGATCTGCTGATACTTGTATTTGGATGGGCGTTTGGAGCTATGATGGTACCGTTCTTTATTTTACTCGCAGGATTAATAACAAAGCCCATAGAACGAATTATCCAAAACGGTTTTAAAAAGCAGGCACGCAAGAAGCTGGCCTCCATGCCTGACTTGAAAGTAATAGCCATTACTGGCAGCTACGGTAAGACAAGCACAAAATTCATGATCCGTGACTTGCTAAAAGAACGCTTCAGTGTATGCTCAACACCGGGTAGTTATAATACTCCGATGGGGATTTGCAAAGTGATCAATAATGATCTTCAATCCAATCATCAGATCCTTATACTGGAAATGGGAGCACGATATGAGGGTAATATCAAAGAGCTTTGTGGTATTGCCAAACCAGATATTTCAGTTGTCTCAAATGTAGGTGTAGCGCATTTGGAAACATTCGGCTCACAGGATGTCATTGCTCGCGAAAAAGGCCATTTAGTGGATGTGCTTGAGGAAGGCGATGTTGCCATTCTAAATGCTGATGACCCAAGAGTTTCTAAAATGGGAGAGGGACGTGAAGAGATCAAGCGAATTATGGTTGGGCTCGAATCTGGTAATATAAGAGCGGATAGCATTTCCTATGATACCTGCGGAATGAACTTTAAAGTCACAATTGAAGAAGAAACCGAGCTTTTTGAAATGCAACTGCTTGGGGCACATAATGTGCAAAACCTTTTACTGGCTGTAGGAGTTGCCCACCACTTTGGACTTCGACTAAAAACAATGGCGTTGGCCGCGGCAAAAATAGAACCTGTAGAACATCGCCTTGAGTTAAAGCAAAGGGGAGACCTTGTGGTGATTGATGATGCTTTCAATTCAAACCCTGTGGGGGCAAAAAATGCGGTTGAGATCTTATCTCAGTTCGACTCAGGCCAGAGAATTATTATCACCCCCGGAATGATCGAATTAGGAGAAATAGAAGAAGAAGAAAACCGAAAGTTTGGAGAAGCGATCGGCCAGGCCAATTTAGATCTTGTAATATTGGTTGGAGAAGAACGATCGAAACCGATCCTTGAAGGAATTAAAAAGCATGATTCAACTGCGATGAATGTTCGGGTGGTGAAATCGTTATTTGAAGCAAATGATTTAGTTGAAAAACATGCAGGTCCTGGGGATATAGTTCTCTATGAAAACGATCTGCCAGATGTATATAATGAATGAAAGATATGAACACTGAAGAGGCTATAAGAGTACGTAAAACATTAAAAGTACGGGTAGATCCAAAACAGCCCCTTCCGCTTACTAAAGGAGAGCATTTTAAAGTAGTAATGAAGGAACTGATAGAGCTGGCAGGGCAGGCTCCTTTTCATTATGAAAGCGCTAAAGCACAGCGTACAAAGTCTTTAGATGGGGTAGAACCATGGCGTTTTCATGCTTTGAGTGGGGAAACTTGCCGTGAGGTACTTGCAGCTTTCAAACAAAATAAACCCCAAAAAACGCCGGAAGGAATCAAGCAAATGCTGGCTGCAGCAGATGGACTGATACTTGGAACCTGGCTCCCTGAAAAATCCAGAAGGCGAGCTGGAAAATATTACCCAAACCTAAAGAACATGGAGCATATTGCTGCGACAGGTGCAGCGATTCAGAATCTACTGCTTGCTGCAACATCCAGGGGAATCAATGCCTATTGGTCATCCGGTGGGGTTTTAAGAAAAAAGAAAGTATTGCAATTTTTAGGAATTCCAGTTCAAGAAATTCTATTGGGAGCTATATTTTTATTTCCAGAGGACTATCCCATAACGGCTGAGACCAAGAAGGGAAAAAATGTGGATAAAAGAGGCGCGGTTCAAGACTTTATGGATTGGGCACAGATCAAAGAGTACTCAAATAACCAATAATTATTGAGAAGGTATGGGCTTCGACTTCATTACAGCCATTAAGTCATCGATCTCATCTTGGTCAATCAGAACAGAATCCAATTCAAGTTCTTTTTTTAGCCGGAAGTTTCTGTTAGGCCCCAGCGTAAAGAACATACGAAGCTGTTCAAGCTCGTTGTCAAAATAATTTTCCGTAAACCGGTCTTTGAAGGTTATATCCATAATACGTGCTTCCAGTTCGTCAGCAAGTAACCCTGAACTCCCGGTCAAAAACTGATCTACCAATATATGGGTGGACGGATCCAGAGGTAATATAAATTTTTGAGGGGTAATCCTATTCAATAACTGACTTGGCAAATAATGTGCACTGTTAACCGGGTGATCAAAGATGTACAGTAGTTTAAGAAGGGCTCCCAGTCCCTTTCTTGTCTTTAAGTGTCCTTTAAAACAGCCATACACATTTTCGTAATCCTCCAAAACCCGCATGGAAAGCCGGAATTCTTGGATTTCTTTTCTGCGCTTGGTAGAAATATAGTAATACGTTTCCGGTTTTTTGTTCGCGTGATTGAACGGTGGGCGTAATGACCGGATCAACAGATTCTCGAGCAGTATCGCATCGGTTTCTGTATTACAGACTTCGTAGGAAATTCGCTCGAGGTGTGCGATCATTCGCTGCGTTTTTTTTGACTTTGAATAGCGGTATGAAGTAATCCGTTGCTGCAGGTCTTTAGCTTTCCCAACATACAGAACCTGATCATGCCGATCGTACATGGTGTAAACGCCCGGACTATGGGGTGGCAATTCATCGCCCAAGGCAGAATTTACGCGCTGTTTTTGGGTTAAAGCCGTTGGTTCAAAAAGGTCTAAAGTCACACGAAAATTTAATTGATGGCTGTGAAAAAATTAAAAATAGCTGAAACATATACGCAAAATCCAATCAAAAATAAGTCATATATATGGCTTAATATCGAAGCTTTTACCTATTCAGAGGGGGAGTGGGATACGAGAGTTCCAAGCATAAAAGCATAAATTTATACAGTTATAGGAGCGTAAAATTTTTTAAATGGCAAATTTATTAATTATTAAATATTATACATTTACATAAAATCATGAGAATTTTAACAAGATTATAGTAATTAATCCGTTAGATCGGGGGAACATAAACTTACCTCACGGGGTATAAATGGAAAATAAATCTAATTTTTAAAAGTTTTCGTATTAACGTTTAAAAGATCGATTTGATTTGAGTCAATTAGACAAAAATATTAAAACTTGTAGTTTTTGCGGGGCGGAAGAAGGAAAACCTCGGCCACTTGGTCGTTTTATAGTAGAGTTAACCGAAGTCGGGGATGAATGGGCCTGCCAAAGCTGTAAAGTGCATCATAACGAAGAATTTCCAAATCGGGATTTAAAGAAATCCTGGTGGGAAAAAATGAAGAAAAAATGGACTGAAAAATAGATCTATTTTGATCATTAGTTCAGAGCTCCTAAATTTCTTTTAAGCAGATTGAAGTGCAAAGGAATAAAAGTATGGTGCAATACCACTGCATTATTTAACCTGCATAAGTAGGTTAAAGTAGTCTTATTTTATCAGGGTAATTCCACCGGCAATATGCTCGATGATGTAGTTACTTATGCCGCCAGGCCTATCTTCATTAATATCCCATTTAAAATCAGCACCCCCAATGAAAAGGTGATCGGCCTTCAGTTTTTTAAATTGCTCAATAATTACTTCACCGGGCTCTCCAACTTCTACTAATGTAGAAAGAGGGCCTTCTTTTCCCGCGATGTCCTCAAAAGTGAATTTGGCCAGTTCAGTGATCGCTCTTGCTTCCGTTATTGATTCATCATCTATTGCTACAACCAAGATATACACTTCTGGCTCTACCCGAAGGTCCCTAAATAGCTCAGCAGCATATTTAACCGCTTCGCTGGCATACTTAGTTCCATTGGTTGCGATCACCCATTTTTTTGTGTTACTCATGCTAAAAAATTTATTTTTGACGTTTGTCATTTATGGTGTATGCCAAAATCATGTAAACATGCTTATTTTTATGTTTCGCCGGATAATATTCATGTCTGCTTAGGGTCTCTCTTAACAAAGATGCACATTTAAGGGGTACAAAGCCAATCGGATGAAGCCCAACTACAGAGCCCTCCGGAGAAATAACTTGTCGCAAAACCACTTTGGAACTCCCCTTCTCACATGCTTTATTACGGTATGTATTTCTCAAGTCAGACATCACATATTTATTTCCCTTTTTAGGACGGGCAAAAACTTCTGGAATCGAATAAACCGTATCTTTGTAGCCAAAATCTTTAGATTCATCCCAAACCTTTCCTTTTTTAAGGGTATGAGTTGTTTGGTTTGTTGGTGCACAAGAAATCAAAAAACAAAAGAGACTAAAAAGCAATGCTTTAAACGGCATTTTTACAGCAATGAATTTGAAGTTAAAAGCTGGATTAAAATATCTTAGTTATCCTCTGAAAGCAATTGCGAACATTCCTATCTTTGGGTGCTGTGAAACACATGAAAAACATACCCGATTCTCACCAAAAAATATTATCCGTCATTAGCGAGGCTGCGCAGGAAACCGGCTGCCCCGTATACGTTGTTGGAGGCTATGTTCGAGATTACTATTTAAACCGACTCCAAGAAGGAGAAATGGATCTCGACTTTGTTACCGTTGGTTCTGGTATTGCACTCGCACAAAAAGTTTCCGATAAGATAAAAGGTTCTACACTTGCTGTATATAAACAATTTGGAACGGCTCAAGTGAAAACCAACGATCTGGAACTGGAGTTTGTAGGCGCCAGAAAAGAAAGCTATCGTAAAAACTCAAGAAAACCCATTGTAGAAGACGGTACGCTGAAAGATGATCAACTTCGTCGTGACCTTACCATCAACGCTTTGTCTTGGTCGCTGAATAAAGAAAACTATGGAGAGCTGATAGATCCGTTCAATGGAATGGAAGACCTAAAGAGCAAAACCATAAAAACTCCTATCGACCCACATCAAACATTTAGTGATGATCCGCTTCGGATGATGCGAGCAATTCGTTTTGCGTCTCAGCTTGATTTCCGAATTGAAGAAAAAACTTTTGAAGCCATTACGGAGATGTCTGAACGCATCAATATTATCTCCAAGGAGCGGATCATAGAAGAGTTGAATAAAATTATCATGAGTGAACACCCGTCACTTGGGTTTACAATGCTATTCAAAACGGGACTGCTCAGGGAATTTTTTCCTGAAATGCACGAACTTCATGGGGTCAAAGAAATTGAAGGGGTACGCCATAAGGATAATTTTTGGCATACTCTGAAAGTATTGGATAATGTGATCGAACTTGGAGCTGATATATGGCTTCGATGGGCTGCGATCATGCACGATATTGCCAAACCTCCAACACAACGATTTCACAAAAAAGCAGGATGGACGTTCCATGGTCACGATGCCTTGGGCGCAAAATGGACCAAACGTATATTCAGGAGGCTTGGATTACCACTTGATGAGCGAATGAGATATGTAAGGAAATTGGTACGACTTCACCTTCGGCCAATTGCGCTCGTTTCAGATGAAGTTTCGGATTCTGCAATTCGACGCCTAATTTATGAGGCAGGAGATGATGTTGATGACCTGATGAAGCTATGCAGGGCGGATATTACAACTAAAAATGAATACAAACAGGAGCGGTATCAAAAAAACTTTGATTACGTGGAGCAACGGATCAAAGAAGTAGAAGAAAAAGACCGTATTCGAAATTGGAAGAACCCATTATCGGGTGAGGAGATCATGGAGGCGCTAAATATTGAACCCAGCCGAACGGTAGGTGATGTTAAGGATGCTGTGAAAGAGGCGATCCTGAATGGGGATATCCCCAATGAACACGATGCGGCATATGCATTTATGATGGAACACAAAAATGACTTTTTAAACGATGGCTGAACTTTGGATCTCTAACGCTTACGCAAAAATCAACCTTGGGCTGAATGTGCTCGAAAAGCTCGAAAACGGATATCACAATATTGAAACTGGTTTCGTTTTTATAGAATGGAGCGATCGCTTTGAAGTGAAGCCTGGGCGTATGCACCTGGAGATGAGTGACCCTAAGATTCCAGTAGATGAATCAAATTTGATTGTCAAAGCAATTCGTTTACTTCAGCAAGAAGCCGGGTTGAATGATGAATACAACATTAAAGTAGAAAAAAATATACCAGTGGGAGCAGGCCTTGGGGGCGGGAGCAGCAATGCCGCAACAATACTCAGGATGATGAACAAGATTGCTAATCTGGGCTTATCGGCTGATGACTTACTTACATTGGGAAAGCAACTTGGTGCAGATGTACCCTTTTTCATTAAAGGAGAACCCGGATTTGCTACAGGTTTAGGGAATGAAATTGAATCGCTCGATATACAGCCGAGTGCCTGGATCGTTACAACCTTTCCGAACATCGAAAGCAGTACAGAAGAAGCCTATCAATTTTGTACACCGAATCCTGAACCAGATTTCTCACTAAAAAATGTGCTTCTTGAGGAAGAACCAGATGAATGGCAATATCTGTTAATGAACGACCTGGAAAAGGTGGTATTTCCGCGCAATCACTTGGTAGGGAACCTTAAGGATCAATTTTATGAATTTGGGGCAGAATACGCCAGCATGAGTGGAAGCGGTTCCAGTGTTTTTGGAATTTTTGAACAGGATTTTGTTGCAATTAATGCATATGAGTCGTTTCATAAACTCGGATTTCCGGCAAACCTAACCAGGCCAAATTTTAATCCGGATACAGGAATTTATTTAAAAGAAGAGTGAAAGATGATATAGTGATTTGATGAGGGTACCGATTCAATCTTCAAAGATCGTATATTACTATTTCGATTATTCAATCAGGTTTTGAATGGTGAAAACCAATTCCATCACTATATCATCTTTCATTATATCACTATTTATTAAAAAGATTTATGAGTAAGAAAAAAAGTACTAATGTGAATACACGATCCGGTATGGACAAAGATTCACTTCGCGAAGATATAAAACTACATTTACGACACACGCTGGCCAAAGATGAGTATTCTACTACCAATTGGGATAAATACAAAAGTGTAGCACTCACCATCATGGATCGTTTGAACGACCATATGTTGAAGACTCAGAAACATTATTATAAAACAGACGCCAAAAGAGTCTATTACCTTTCTATGGAATATTTGATTGGCCGGCTGATGGACAATATGCTGGTGAATTTAAATGTAAGAGATCTGGTGGCTGAGGCCCTTGGAGACCTGGACCTTTCGTATGAAGATATACGAGATCAGGAATGGGATGCAGGACTTGGAAACGGAGGTTTGGGAAGGCTTGCGGCATGCTTTTTGGATTCGATGGCTACCTTGGGAATTCCAGCCATAGGCCACGGTATTCGCTATGATTATGGAATTTTCTACCAAAAAATACAGGATGGTTATCAGGTAGAACGCCCCGACCTCTGGTTAAAATACGGCAATCCCTGGGACCTGGTACGGCCTAAAGTTCAATATCCGGTTGAGTTTTATGGAAATCAGGCGATTGTAAGTGGCGGCAATGGAGATACAAGATACGGTTGGGAAAATACTCACAGGGTTAAAGCGGTAGCTTACGATACCCCAATTCCAGGATATGATAATGGAGTTGTGAATTATCTGCGATTGTGGAAAGCAGAGTCTTCTTCGGCCATTGACCTCAAGAGCTTCAATCAGGGTCAATATATTGATGCGGTTCGAGACAATCAGCTTGAACAAAACATTTCCCGTGTACTTTATCCAAATGATAAAGTATTTGTGGGTCAGGAATTGAGGCTGAAACAGGAATATTTTCTGGTCTCTGCCTCCATGCAGGATATCATCCGGCGTTTTAAAAAACAGAGCGATGATTTCACTAAATTCCCTGAAAAAGTATCTATACAATGTAATGATACGCATCCCAACCTGGCTATTCCGGAACTCATGCGCTATCTGCTGGATGAAGAAGGCATGAGCTGGGATAAAGCATGGGATATTACGGTAGATTCTATGGCCTATACCAATCATACGCTGCTACCGGAAGCGTTGGAAAAATGGCCCGTTTCACTGGTTCGAAACCTTTTACCGCGACATCTAAACATTATCTATGAAATAAATCGACGTTTTCTTAACAAAGTTAAAATAGAGTTGGGGGACGATAAAAATCGACTGAACCGAATGAGTATTGTGGGTGAAGGAGAACATCCGGTGGTTCATATGGCTCATTTAGGAATTGTAGGAGCTAAAAAAGTAAACGGAGTAGCTGCTATGCACTCCAGGTTACTCAAGGATTCCATGTTCAAGGATTTTGCGGAACTATATCCAGATAAATTCACAAACAAAACCAATGGAATTACACCACGCCGTTGGTTAAAGCAGTGTAATCCAGCACTATCTGAGCTTATTTCTGATAAAATTGGAGAAGACTGGGTCACTGATCTTGATGAGCTTAAGAAGATCAATAAGTATGCGGAAGACAAGAAATTCCGTAAGAAATTTGTTGACATCAAATTAGAGAATAAGAAGCGACTCGCAGAATATATCAAAGAGCATAATGATGTTGATGTGGATCCGAACTCAATGTTCGATATTCAGATCAAGCGTATTCATGAGTACAAGCGTCAGCTAATGGCTGCAATGCATGTGATCACACTATATAACCGACTCAAAGAAAATCCGGATCTGGATATTTCTCCACGGACGGTGATCTTTGCCGGAAAAGCTGCTCCGGGGTATACCATGGCGAAGCTGCATATCAAATTGATCAACAGTATAGCAGATGTTGTGAATAATGATCCCGAGACCAACCAAAAGCTGAAGTGTGTATTCCTTCAAAACTACAGCGTAACACTGGCAGAGAAACTGATTCCCGCAGCCAACCTTTCTGAACAAATATCAACCGCAGGAATGGAAGCATCCGGTACCGGGAACATGAAGTTTGCACTGAATGGAGCACTTACCATTGGAACGCTGGACGGAGCTAACGTAGAGATCAAAGAGGAAGTTGGGGATGATAATATTTTCATCTTTGGCCTTGAGGAAGAAGAGATCGATGCATTACGACGACAAGGTTATAACCCCTGGGATTATTACAACGCTAATAAAGAACTCAAAAAAGCAGTAGACCAGATCAGGGATGGCTTCTTTAGTAATGGTGATAAGTCATTATTTGAGCCCATTATCAATGCTTTGCTCCATGAAGGAGATTACTTCATGGTGCTGGCTGATTTTGAAGCATATGTCAGTAAACAAGACGAAGTTTCTGAGGCCTATAAAAAACAGGATGAATGGAACCGAAAGGCCATCATTAATACGGCTAATATCGGGAAATTCTCCAGTGACCGAACTATTAATGATTACAACGATGAAATTTGGCAAGCGCCAAAGGTAAGTTTGAAAGACTGAGTTTAATCGTTCATCGCATGGATTATCTGATACTGAGAGGCCAACCACTCGTTGGCTTCTTCTTTATTTTCTATTTTTTCAGGACTAATCTGCTGGATAAAATTAAAAGCAAGTTTACTCATTTCCTCTCGGTAGGCATTCAGATAGTCCTTTAATAATGGAGAATGGGGATTTAAAACGGAGTGACTATTTTTCGAATTAGAATAATCATTGCTCAAGATTTTTAAAAGTTGATCATAATTTTCGACTGAAGCTCCACTGATAATATTTCTGAGATCATCATTATAACGTTTCCAATCAATCTCATCCCGAAGTTTTAATGTCTCTCGCAGAACGTAGGTTGAATATGTTTTAAGAGAAGGATCATTGTAATTAAATTGATCAAAAATGAGAGCTAAGTCATCATCGGTTGGTTTGGTGCGCATCATAATAAGTAGTGCCCAATATCGGTTTACACGGTTTCCATCTGATAGGAGGGTTTTACGAGCTAATGGTAGTTCCTTGTTTAAGTCAAGGCTATTAAGGTGTGCCAATAATCCCTCAGAAAACTTTTTGTCTGCATCAGAGGCAAATTGATTATATAGCAACTTCATTTTCATAGAAAGTTTGTTGCCATCCGTTCTGATAAACTGAAGGAAAAAACTCAGCGCCATTTTATTTGAAAAATTGTGCAGGGTTTTGTGCTCTATATTCCATTCTGTATTAGTTTCAAGAGAGTCAGGAGGCCATTCCTTTTCGGTGATTCCATACTCTTTTTTTGACTCTACAACCGTTATAAAACTATAGTTGGGGTTTACATACTTTGGGGAAACATATTCAAATCCAAGGTTCTTTTTCATTATGGAACTACAGGCATGTAAAGCATTATTGCCTGACAACGTTTTAGTTTGTTTTGCCTGCATAGAATCCACTATTTGTCTAGCGGAGTACTTTTTTAATCCAATGAATTCAAAATAGGTGTCTTGTGATACTTCAACTAAATTCTCATTATTAATGACATCCGATTCACTGACAGATACAGCTCTTGGTTGAAGTATCCCGCATCCTGTAACGCAATATAAAAGAAGAAAAATCAAATATATATTTTTCATTTTTCCCGATAAACTCTTGTTCATAAGCGATATAATGAAAATAAAATAGAAATACAATTCAGGATAGTTTCCGTTGTGATTCTTCCTGTACATAGTTGATACAAATTTTGAATGACTGCCGAAGCAACTTCCATCTTTACTTTTTGATGATTAATTAAGTCGCCTTATTTTCCCTGATTCAATCCAATAATTTTCAACATGCAAATACCTACTACTCAACCTGCACAAGTAGATTCTTTAACACCGGATAGCGGCGCAAATTTGATCACCGCTGATTCTGCGCTACAACTCCCTAATCCTGCAGATTATACGGTTACGGACACATTTCAGTATATCTGGGACTTGTTACAAGTACAATTATTCACTATTCAGAATACTCCTGTTACCTTTTTAAAGCTGATCGTTTTTGTGCTGTTGCTGATTGGGTTCTCATTTTTAGCTTCATTTATCAAACGAATGTTGCGAAACAGGATATTGCCTCGTTTTGTAAAGGATAGCGGCCTGCGTTATACACTTTCACGAATGACGCAATACGTTGTAGTGGTGATTGGGATCTTTATCTCATTCCAATTTTTGGGAATCAATATGACGGGGCTTGCGGTGATCTTTGGTTTTCTGTCTGTTGGTATTGGTTTTGGCCTTCAGAATGTAACATCCAACTTTATCTCAGGTTTGATCGTGCTTTTTGAACGACCTATCAGTGTTGGTGATCGAGTTTCAGTAAGTAATATTGAGGGTGATGTTGAAGAGATCAATATCCGTTCTACTAAGGTAAAGACTTTGGATAATATATCCATCATAGTGCCAAATTCGGAGTTTGTATCAAAGGATGTGATTAATTTTTCACATGGTGATCCAACCTATAGACTCGGTGTGAATGTTGGTGTTTCTTATTCCTCTGACCTGGATAAAGTATTGAAAGCACTCAATGAAGTAGCCGAAGAAAGCAATGACGTTATGAAAGACCCGCCCCATGATGTACAACTTCGAAATTTTGGGGATTCTTCCTGGGATATGAAGTTGTTTGTATGGATCCATGACGTTAAACAACGGTATCAGGTGTTGAACCGGCTAAATCAAGCGATCGTAAGGAAGTTTGCCGAATACGATATCGAGATCCCGTTCCCGCAACGAGACCTGCATGTGCGTTCCGGCTTAAATTTTGATAAGGATGAGGAAATAAAACACGGCTCAGAGGATGCTGAAACCTCTGCTGAGAAATAAGTAGTCAGGCGAAAATAGATAGTAATTCAAACCTGAGTTCGATTGATAATGACATAAAAATAGACATAGTTGTCACTCTGAGCGTCTAATAATTATCAAAAGTTCACATGCTTGGCGCGCGATCCCGATCAAATCGGGAAAAAAGAGGAAGAACATCACAAGCATTTTAATGATTTGAGATCACTCGCGTTCAACAATTATATCCTGGATAGATTTTCAAAGCGCTCGGGATGACAATTATTTGGGACTGTTAAGTTTTTTCTGGCTCATTTTTTTCATACTGAAGAGAAGCTATTATTTAGGAACAGACCTAAAATCTTGTCATCGAATTACATAACATCTATAAGGCCGACAAATTCTTAAAGCATAAATTCGAACTCAGGTTTCAAGGTCGAAAAATTATTGTACGCTGTGTTTCGCAGCGTCGTTAATACTTAGTCAA
>JAVLBT010000019.1:0-28511 GCA_031580945.1 Gracilimonas sp. | reverse complement strand
GTCATAGATGTTGCACTAATACCTATTAGCTTAACCATTTAAATCAATGATATTTTGAAGAAATTTATTCATTTCCTATTAATTGCAATTGCCTTACCTGTAGTTCTACATGGTCAAGACACCAAGGTTCTCATATTCTCAAAAACAGAAGGCTTTCGCCACCAATCAATACCTAATGGCATTGCGGCTATAGAACAACTTGGGGTAGAGCATCAATTTACAGTAGATGCTACCGAGAACGCATCAAATTTCACATTTGAAAACCTTATAAATTACGATGCTGTCATCTTTTTAAGTACAACGGGTAATGTGCTGAACAATACACAGCAATCCGCTTTTGAAGAATACATTCAAAATGGTGGCGGATATGTTGGCATCCACGCCGCCTCTGATACTGAATACAATTGGTCTTGGTACGGTGACTTAGTCGGTGCGTATTTTGACAGTCACCCATCAATACAGGAAGCTACCATTGAAGTTGCAGATAAAGTACACCCTTCCACCAGTTTCCTGCCTGATCGCTGGGTACGAACTGATGAATGGTACAATTTTGGTACCAATCCACGTGGCGATGTTCACGTCTTAGCCACACTCGCTGAAGAAACTTACAGTGGTGGAAACATGGGTTACGATCATCCTATAAGCTGGATGCATAGCTATGATGGTGGTCGTGCTTGGTACACCGGCGGTGGACATACTACTGAAAGTTTCAGTGAAGAAAATTTTCTGCTTCATATTCTTGGTGGAATTCGGTGGGCAGCAGGAGTTGATAATGGTATTTACGAAGCCACTGTAAATGATAAATACCAGGTTACGGTGCTTGATAATAATCCCATCGACCCCCTGCAGTTGGTAGTGCTGCCAAACCGGGATCTGCTGTATATAGAACGCGGTGGTGTTGTAAAGTTTCGAAGTAACAGTACCGGCCTCGTACATGAAGCTGCTGAACTTGAAGTGGATAGCGGACGTGAGGATGGGTTAATTGGGATCGCGCTCGATCCGGATTTTGAGTCTAACAATTGGGTTTACCTGTTTTATTCCCCATCTACTGAATCTATACAACGTTTATCTCGATTTACATATGAGAATCAATTTTTGAATATGGGAACTGAAAAAGTCTTGCTCGAATTTCCAGTGCAGCGAGACGAATGCTGCCATAGTGGTGGCGATATGGAATTTGACGGAGACGGAAATCTCTTTCTGGCAACCGGTGACAATACCAATCCATTTCAGTCAGACGGATATGCTCCCATCGATGAGCGAAATGGACGTGAGGCCTTTGACGCTCAGCGTACTTCTGGAAATACCAACGATCTTCGTGGAAAAATTCTTCGCATCCATCCAGAAAATGACGGGACCTATTCAATTCCTGAAGGCAATTTATTTGTAAATGAAGAGGACGGCTTGCCAGAGATCTTTGTCATGGGAACTCGTAATCCATTTCGTATGGCAGTCAATAAAATCAATAATGAATTGGTATGGGGAGATGTGGGACCCGATGCAAATACCGATAACAACAATCGTGGGCCACGGGGATATGATGAATTCAACCGAACTAAGACAAGCGGGAATTTCGGGTGGCCTTTTGTTTCAGGCGACAATTTTGCATATCACGAATGGGATTTTGCAAGCTCATCATCAGAAGGCGTATTTGATCCCTTAAATCTGATCAATAATTCACCCAACAATACTGGTGCTACGGAACTTCCACCGGCCCGCCCAGCTTGGCTTTACTACCCTTATGGTTATTTTGGCCAAAGGCCAGAATTTGGAAATCAATCAAACCGGACAGCCATAGGCGGTGATTTCTATCATTTCGACTCTCTTTTCACTGATACCGGAGGACTGCCGGAATATTTTGACGGAACCCTCTTTATACTTGAGTGGACCAGAAACTGGATCCGTGAAGTACGATTAGATAGTGAAGGAAATTTACTCCAGATCAACCCATTTCTTTCGAATCTGAATTTTAATCGACCGATCGATATGCATATTGGTCCAGATGGAGCAATTTATATTATTGAATGGGGAACCGGATTTAATGGTGGTAATGAGGATGCACGCATAATCAGAATAGAATTCGTTGATAATCTGGCAAACCGACCTCCCATAGCCCGAGCCTCAGCTTCTATAACAAATGGAGGTGTTCCACTTGATGTGGAATTCTCAGCAAGTAATTCCAGTGATCCCGATCCCGAAGATGAACTAAGCTATACCTGGGATTTCGATGGAAACGGTACGGTGGATGCTACCACAGAAAATGCCAGTTACACCTACGAAGAAGTTGGGTCCTACACCGCCCAGCTCACCGTATCCGATTCCGGGGGAGAAACAGCGGTCGATCAAATTGAGATAACAGCTGGAAACACACAACCCGAAATCAGTCTTCTGAAACCAGTGAACGGAGGATTTTATAAGGCAGCTGATATCATTGATTACGAAGTTAGTGTCACAGATGCTGATCAGGATAATATTGACTGTAATGCTGTGACAGTGGAACCATCAATTGGTCATGATGACCATGCTCATGGTGTAGGTGCGGAAAATGGATGTAAGGGTTCATTTACCGCTCAAAGTCATGGAGAAGGACCTGATAATGTATTCTATGTTCTAAATGCTGAGTTTACTGATGATGGAGGACAGATCGGAGATCCTCTTACTGCTAAAGCTTCTGCTATCTTACAGCGCAAACAAAAACAAGCACAGCATTATCAAGAGACGAATGATACTCAATTAGAATCAACGGGCGATTATATGGGTGGAGGGCAAAATGTAGGCTTTATAAACCATAATTCGTGGCTCAAATACTCTCCCTTAAATTTTCAGGATATTGATTATATGACGCTTAGATACGCCTCATTATCAAACACTGCGACAGTTGAAGTCAGAGCAAACGCAACCAATGGGCCATTGATCGCTACATTTTATACCGAGGCAACCGGAGCCTGGCAAGAATACGATTATTTTACTACGGATATATCAGATATAGAGGGCACTCATGATATTTACATCATCTTTAAAAATAGTCAAGCTAATGTAGGATTGGGCAATCTGAACTGGATGGAATTTCATGGTAAAGGAATCGCAAAAAACGATCAGGATTCTTTAAAGGGATTGGCTGCCTCCTACTTTGGAAGTACGGATTTCAGTGGTAGCCCCAGCATACGAAAAGAGCCTATGATCGCCTGGAACTGGGCTTCTGATTCCCCAATGGAAGGTATACCAGAGAATAATTTTAGTGTACGCTGGGAAGGGGAAATTGTAGCTCCCACCACTGGTAATTATACCTTATCTGTAAGTGATTACAACGGTAATACCCGGGTGTGGATTGATGATGAAGAAATAATCAATGTAATCAGCAGCAATGGAGATGTAACACTTACGGAGGGGGAAGCTCATACCATAAAAGTGGAGTATGTTCACCGGAGTGGTTCTGCCGGAGTCTTTCTACGGTGGTCTGGAAATGATCCGGAACAGGTAATTCATATGGATTACCTCCGACCCGATACTGATCTACTTACTGTTTCCAACGAATATCAAGAAACTAATGATAACCCGGGAACTCTTTCCCTTCAGCAAAATTATCCTAATCCATTTAATCCAAGTACCAAAATTGAATTTAGCATTCCCGAAAAAGGAGACGTGAATATATCTGTATATAATATGCTCGGTCAAATCGTTCAAACACTTGTAGATGAACCGCTCAACTCGGGGCAGCATACGGTAACCTTTGACGCAAAGGGACTTTCAAGTGGGATCTATTTTTATCGCCTTCATTTCAGCGATATGATAAAAACTGGAAAAATGGTCTTAATGAAATAACAGAAATTGGCATGAATATATCATGGTAGTGAAAATTTTTCTCACTATACATATTTAAAATTTCATTCATATAATAAGACTTGCCATAGTTGGAGTATATAAGTTTGGCATACAAATTATCTGGCAGGTTGTACATTATATATACAGCTGATCATACTAAAGATAACAAGACATTAATTTTAAATAATTTACCATGATAATGATTAAGAATATAAAGAAGATACTATTAGCACTGGGTTTATTTGTATTATTCTTAACGCCATATAGCATACAAGCACAAAACGTGCTTATACAACCTGAGATTGAAGAAAAAATTGATGACTTGCTTTCCAGAATGTCCTTGGAAGAAAAAGTTGGACAGCTGAATCAACATAGTGGTTCATGGGATGTAACCGGCCCCATTCCAGAAGATAATGAATATGTGGCGGAAAGGGCCCGCCTGCTTAAAAACGGTGGGGTTGGTTCTCTTCTAAATGTTACCGGTGCAAAAGCCACTTATGAAGCACAAAAATTAGCCGTAGAAAATAGTCGTTTGGGAATTCCATTGCTATTTGGTTTTGATGTTATTCATGGTTTCAAAACGATCTTTCCTATTCCGTTAGGTGAAGCCGCAAGCTGGGACCTCGATATGATCGAGAAATCTGCCAGAACAGCCGCTATCGAAGCTTCAGCAGCCGGAGTAAACTGGACCTTTGCCCCCATGGTAGATGTTGGACGGGATCCAAGGTGGGGACGTGTGATGGAAGGTGCCGGAGAAGATCCATTCCTCGGATCTCAGGTTGGCTTAGCCAGAATGAAGGGTTTTCAGGGGGATGATCTGTCAAATGAAAACACCATTTTGGCTACAGCAAAACATCTGGCAGGTTATGGGTTTTCGGAAGGTGGACGCGATTATAATACCGTAGACTTTAGCCGCCGGACCTTACATAACATCGTATTACCACCTTTCAAAACATTGGTAGAAAATGGTATTGGAACCGTTATGAATTCCTTCAATGATCTGAATGGCATTCCTGCAAGTGGAGATACTTACCTTCAGAGAGAAGTCTTGAAAGAAGATTGGGGATTCAATGGATTTATAATCTCTGACTGGGGATCTATACGGCAAATGATCAACCATGGTTATTCAAAAGATCTTAAACAATCAGCCTATCATGCTATTACCAGCGGAAATGATATGGATATGGAATCTGAAGCTTACCAAACTCATTTGGTAGATTTAGTTGAATCTGGAGAAGTTGATATACAAGTGGTGGATGAGGCGGTTCGTCGTATTTTGCGAACTAAATTTTTGTTAGGGTTATTTGAAGACCCTTATAAATACTCTGATCCGGAACGGGAAGAAAAATTAGTATATGCAGCTGAACACAGAGCTATCGCACGCGATATGGCAAAGCGCTCTATTGTTTTACTAAAGAATGACATAAACCTGCTGCCACTCTCAAAACAAATCGGCTCTATTGCTGTGGTAGGTCATTTAGCGGCTGATAAAGATGCTCCCCTTGGTAACTGGAGAGGACGAGGTGAATCTAATTCTGCGGTTTCACTCGTTGAGGGAATACAAGCTGCTGTTGGAGCAGATACCGAAGTTACTTATGCAGAAGGCTATACATTAGCAAAAGATAATGGCTCTTTTTCAAGAGCTTTGGTTTATCCCGAGGATGATGGATCTGGCTTTGATGCTGCTATTGAAAATGCAAAAAATGCTGATGTTGTGATTATGGCCGTTGGCGAGGAAGCACTACAATCTGGCGAAGGACGAAGCTTGGTGGATGTTAGCCTGATTGGTCGTCAGCTGGAACTATATAAATTAATTCAGGAAGTTAATGATAATGTGGTGGTAGTACTGATGGCGGGCCGCCCAATTATAGAACCAGAATTGTATGAAGGAGCTTCAACTATTTTGAATACCTGGCACCTCGGAACTGAAGCAGGCCATGCTATTGCTGATGTCATATTCGGAGACTACAATCCTTCAGGAAAGCTGCCAATGTCCATTCCACGGGCTGTTGGTCAAATACCGGTTTACTATAATTTTGTAAGTCCTGGCAGACCTGAAACCGGCCCTGGTGACGACGGAGCCGTGTTCTGGAGCCATTATAACGATGAATTGAATAGCCCTCAGTTTATTTTTGGGCATGGTTTAAGTTACACCAATTTCGAATATTCAAACTTTGAGATTAGTAAAAATGTGATGGGCATGGATGATACCATCACGGCAAGTGTAGATGTGACGAATACTGGAGAAGTATCTGGGGAGGAAGTAGTACAACTTTATATAAGGGATCATTTTGCCAGTTCTATCCGGCCTGTGAAAGAGTTACGGGGTTTTGAAAAAGTCATGATCAAAGCAGGCGATACAAAAACCATTACTTTTGAGTTGAATAAAAAAACTTTTGAGTTTTATGCAGCCGATGAAACATGGAAAACTGAACCTGGAATGTTCAGTATCATGGTTGGGACTAACTCGAACGAGGTTCAGAGCCTGGAACTCGAAATAGTGCGTTAACATCAATTAGACCGGGATGTATTGGCCTATAAATTGTTGATCTTATTGTTTATGATAACTGTACATCAGATAAGGTATTGCAGTCAAATAAGGACCAAAATCCTGAGTTAATAACCTTGAGCATTCACATTTTAACTTTTCTTCATGACCGAACAGAATAAGAACTTTCGTTCCGCATTTATAATTGTCACAGTATTATTTTTTATGTGGGGGTTTATCACTGTATTGGTAGATGCTCTTATTCCTCGTCTCAGAGATGTTTTTGAACTCTCCTATTTTGAGGCCGGACTTGTTCAGTTCTCTTTCTTTACTGCTTATTTTGTGTTTTCCATACCCGGAGGCGGGCTGATCTCCCGAATAGGATATAAAAAAGGCGTCGTAGTTGGTTTAATTACGATGGGAATTGGGTGTTCCCTCTTTTACCCTGCTGCATCCCTAAGAATATTCCCAATATTCTTGTTAGCAATGTTTGTATTAGCCGGAGGCATAACCATTTTACAAGTAGCCGCAAATCCATATGTGGCGGCTTTGGGGCCAGAGCGAACATCATCCAGCCGCTTGAATCTATCTCAGGCATTCAACTCACTGGGTACCACCATCGCTCCTCTTGTAAGTGCAGCCTTCATCTTGAGTAATACCGTAAAAAGTTCTGAAGAAGTTGCTGCATTAAGTGAGGCAAAACAAATGGCGTATTATCAAGCAGAAGCAGCAGCAGTTCAGGGTCCGTTTATAGTTTTGGCAATTGTTCTCATTGTATTAGCTATAGCTTTTGCCTTATTTAATCTTCCCAAAATCCTTGAAAGTGATGACGACAAAAGTGGAAGCTACCGATCAGCTTTAAAAATAAAGCATCTGATGTTCGGAGCACTCGGGATCTTTGTATATGTAGGAGCTGAAGTATCCATCGGAAGCTATCTTGTTAATTATTTCCTCGAACTTGACGTTGAATCTCTCGTGGAGGGAAGTACGGTAATGACCTCCATTGCTGCTACCCTATCAACTATTTTTTCTGATACAGAAATACAGGATATGAACGCTTCACAACTGGCTGGAACCTATGTATTTTTCTATTGGGGAGGTGCAATGGTTGGTCGGTTCTTAGGCTCAGCACTGCTACAAAAACTGAAAGCCGGTAACTTACTTGCTGCTTATGCTGGAGTAAATATATTCTTATTGCTTGTGAGTATGAATACTGGTGGATTATTAGCTTTTTGGAGTATTCTTTGCATAGGTCTATTCAACTCAATTATGTTTCCAACCATCTTTACTCTTGCTATCAAAGGTATCAACCAAAATACAGCCCAAGGTTCAGGAATACTATGTACTGCTATTGTAGGCGGAGCTATTATCCCACCGTTATATGGATTCGTTGCAGATAGTTTTGGCCTGAAAGTAGCCTTATTCGTTCCTGCTGCCTGTTACCTTTATATATTATGGTATGGTAAGGTTGGATCAAAGATCGGCCTTCAGGAGATTAAAGAAGCTGAAGTGTAGGTTAGCCAATGGTTGATAATTTAAATCAAACCATAATTACTCCATTTATCTTATTTATTGGTTGGCAAGTATTCTTAAAATAGCCTGCAATTAATAGTGAATCCGAGATGATGTCATTATAAAGTTACAGATCGTAGATTTCGTCGAATAGATCTTTGTTAATACTTATTACAGACTTCGCACGAATGCTATCAACTTTTTGATCTAAATAGCTATAAACACGGTACATTCTTTCCAGGTTTTTGTCTGTAGAATCAGCTGAAGTTTCTACAAAATTTCTACTTTCAACATTTAAAACGGCCCACTGATTTCTATTGTCTTTAGTTACCACCGGGCGCCCCATTATAACATCATCAACCAATGAATAATCACTTTGTGATGGAGAAAGATCTTCCTCCTCTAAATACGTATACTTTGGAAAGCTTTGAGGAGGAGCGCCAGCTAAAATTTCTCTTCTAATGAGTTCTGCTTCATCTTGGGATGTAGCAAGTATTTTCCAGTATGTGGTTTCCAGGATATACGAACGACTCCTTATCACTTTACGCTTGAATTCTTCAGAAATCTCTATTTCAGATGTATCTTGTAAAGCTTCCTGAATTAGTTTTTGCTGATAAAGTTCCGATAGTACTTCTTCTCCTCTTTTTCGAACTAACTTCTTTAGCCTTTCATCCTCCTCATAGCCGTCTGCCTTCGATAATTGCATTAAAACCTCGTTTCTCATTGCCCGCCCAACCGAAGCACCAGTTCTGACTCTGGACTCGTTTAAAGGCAAATACGGCAGCCAATGCAAATAATCTTCTACTGTGAACTCATGCCTCTCCCCTAATAACTCATAGGTTCCCAGCACGGATTGATTTTCAACTTTAAGAGTCAGTTTTTCCAGCTTATTATCATTCCATGTTGCCGCTTCCACATTGGCCTGATTTTCCTGTGCTATGCCTTCAGCGGAAGTAAGGTTTTGTATTTCTTCCATCACACTGATGAGTACATCCCTATTCATCTGTACATCCAGGCTACCCATAAGATCTCTGATGTAGCTGTTGCCCAGCAGGGTTTGATTTCTTTGCTTGATCTTATCTTCAATACCCTGTTTACGGACTTGATATTCACTTTCAATCAACATCGCCTGTCGAATCACTTTTTCGACGTAAACGATATGAAATCCAAAACTCGTTCTGATAGGCTTAGAGTGCTCTCCTTCATTCAATGAAAAGGCAGTCTCAGCAAAATTCTCATCAATCCCGAAATACGTAATTGGCCCTAAATAACCCGCTGTTGAATCATATTCTTGCGTTTCATAAAATTCATTTGCCAGATCAACAAAATCCTCTCCTTGTTCAAGTCTGTTATAATACGTTTGAAGTTTATCCTCATTTTTTGAGTAAAGGTGACGAACATATACTTTGCGCTTTGATTTAGCATATGCTTTTCTGATCTCATCGTCAGTGGGAGACTCAAGCCTGTCGTTCATTTGGTCAACGAAATAAAGATCTGCCAGAGATTTTCGTTTTTGGTACCAAACTGCATCCTTATATACCTGATTAGACAGATAATTTTTTTCAATAGCTACATCAGCTAAAGCCAGGTTATCGATCATTTCGTTGAGATACCTGTAGCGTTGTTCACGGGTATCATTTCGGCCGGTTTTTATAAGATATTCTACATAATCCTGTTCAAAATCCGTTACGGTGATCTCCGAGTCGTTTACTTTGGCAATTACTTGTTCTTTTTCCTCATCGTGAGAACAATTTGTAACTAATACAGTGAAACCTATCGCTATAAAGAAAAATAGCCACGCAAAATTTGGGTGGCTATTTCGTTTCAATAAATTTTTATAAAGCATTTAAAAATATAGTTTAACATCAATTAGAGTCGTATTACCCAGAAAATCAAAGGGAACCTGAGCAAAATCAAACCCTATAGCAACTCTGCTTGCCGTTTTGAGAGTGAATCCTGCCCCATAAGTAAAATGTGAGTCTATTTGATTTCCCAAAAACAGGTCTTTATAGCCGGCTCTTGCATGAAATTTAACGGTATTTGTTAAATAACTAAGCTGAGAACCGGTATCTAAGTTAATATCATTATCATTGGTTTGATGAGCATCTGCCAATAATATCCACTCTATGTTATCTCTTTTAATGACTGGAACATTAACACCGAATTTAAATGAGAGAGGAAGATCCCATTCGTCCATAAAAATACGTCCTGGAACAGATTCATTGTTTCCTTCACTTGTCTCATCTACATCAATCAAATATTCAGCGTTAATACCTCCCATCTGCATACTTCCACCAAAGTTGCTGATACTCGCACCTAATTTCATACCGTTCAAATATTCTGTTAACAGTGTAAAACCGAAATCGAAAGCAATGGTACCTGCCTGCATATCATAGATTTTCTGTTGAACAAGTTTAGCTGTACCACCAAAGTAAAAAGACTCGGTTAGGTTTTGAGCATAGGTTACACCAATGCTTAGGTCATGCGCACCAAAGGTTGCCCCCGTCCCTTCTTGTTGTTCCACGGTTCTGATGTCCATTCGTCCATAGTCAACAAAGTTGAGTCCTATTCCAAAACTTTTGCCTTCAGAAATTTGAAAAACCAACCCGGAGGAATATGCACTTACATCAACAAATAGCTGATTATATGCCAAATAAGCTGAATTATTGCTTGACCCTTCATTTTCTAATGCGATATTTGCCGGATTCCAAAACAGAGCTTCGGCACCTGAGGTACTTACAGTATTCGCGTGCCCCAAGGCAGATCCTTTAGCTCCTACTCCCATCGTAAGAAATGGAGCTGCTGTAGTTCCCACCCTACTCTGAGCATGCAAAGAGAAGGAACTTGTTATAAACAGAATTACAATTAATGTTGATAAATACTTCATAATTGAACGATTTATAGACTTACTTTTAGTTTTTTTCATGGTGCACTACTTGACTATTGCGAATTTATCAACATGTTCACCAACTCCTTCTGCAAACACATGGTAAAAATAGACTCCATAGGCTATATCCTCATTATTTGCCGTGCGGAGATCCCACGAAATTGCACCATCGCTGATTCCCCCATTGTGTTCAAGAGTATTGATTAGTTCGCCCCTGATATTGAAAATTCTGATCGTACATTTTTGTGGAAGGTTATAGAAATAAATTTTCCTTTCCCCTCTTCCTACTTGTTCTGAGCCTCGCTCCCATGATGCCGCACCTACATAGGGATTTGGTGCAACATAAATATCGTCGAGTTGTGAAGACGCCAGCTCATCATCAACGCCTGATTTAATAACTCCGAATTCAAATGAATCCCCGCTGCCGAATGCTCTTGTACTTGAAATACGTATTTTATCACCAGCTGATGGTGGTGTATTTCCTTCCAAAGCACTAAACGTAATATTATAACGGTATCGTAGTTGAAAATTAGGTTGACGCTCTGCTATGACCAGGTTATCACCTGTATTGAATTCATTATTATCATCCCTGTCAATTACAAGAATATCAATATCTTGATCAGTGGTAATATTTCTGGCAAAGATTGGAATATCAATTTGTGTAAATCTATTTCCAAACTGAAATGGCGGAGTGTAAAGCGTGTCTTGTGGGTCAGTCCATGTCAGCTCAAAGTCATCATCAGACAATACAAATCCAGTCATATCAATACCTGTTGGTGTCAAAATATCCCTGGATATATCTATTTCCCAATCGGTCTCTAAACCATCCAATTCCAATGGATTTAAACTAAATAATTCATTTTCCGATCCTTCATTCGAAATATAACCTGTTTTATTATTTAGAATCCTTGCAGGTTCATCATTATCCATTTCAAACGTGAAGCCATCAATAACACTTGTTGACGATTCAAATGGACTTGGAAATATTAGCGTATCACCTGATGTGATATCAACCATATCATAGGCTGATGTATTGTTAAAGTCACCGTTGCTTGAAAGAGTATCATAAAAGCTAACACGATATTGTTTTGCTGGATTTAACTGGCTTTCAGATACTACATTAATCATAGCACTACCGGTGCCATCTCCGGTTGTTGGTTGGCTCAGGTCAGCTGTGGCGCCCCCTGAGATATAACCTAAAGGATATGTTTGTGGAACAACTACAACAGCATTGGAAGAAGTTGCTGTAACATTACCAGCTAAATCTATAGATATATTGAATGTATTCTCTTGGGGATCAACACCAAGTGCATTAGAACCCGGCTCAGGCTGAATTCCTCTGTCATAGGCAACCAAAGCATAATAATAGGTTTTACCATTTGTGACAGTAGTATCAACATAATTAAACTGTAATCCGGTGTTATCTCCAAGGTCATAAATTGCTTCACCCTCTAAAACCGGAATAGTGCCACTTACATCATTATCAAGATCAAATTGTGCAATTGGATCATAAAATGTAGGAGTTCCATTTACATCTGTGATGTTTCTGGCATCTGAAAGTAGATTATTTGTACCTCTGAATAATTTAAAACCTTCAAAATCAAATTCCTGGGTAAAACGATCAAAGCTTTCCAACGCAATATCATCCCAAGAAAGCAATACCCTTTCATCGCCAACTTCAGCAGTCAATGTTGGAGTATTCGGGGGTTGTGCGAAGTTGTAATCGGCGTTATAGATATTTTGAACCGTTCTCCTGTTTTTAAAGAAATCTTCTTCATTGTCTCCAAATATCCACGCTGTGGAGAAGAAATCTGTAGATTTTCCTCCAATATTGTTTTCACTATCCAACTGAACTTCACCAGACATGAATAAAGCGAATGGCTCGTTATCAGCCACCGTTTGTACTGGTTCTTGTCCAACGGGAAATTTACTTAAAATAATTCTCTCAAAAAGCCAGGTATCATCTCTCAGATTATCCCCACTTTCATAAAAGGGCCTTGTATTGAGATCAAACCCTGTTAACCCGATCTGATCTGATTCGTCAACGTCCAATTCATTAAAATTAGGCTCACCCGGTGTAGGCACTCCATCGGTTTCACCTTCGTCAGGACCCGGATAGCCAAGATCAAAGGGACCTAATCCATCTCTGCCATAATCATCATTTATTGGTTCCCCTGGATCAAATTGGCCATTCCCATTGTCATCACTATACCCAACCCAATCAAGCTCCTCATCAGTTGGATACCAAACACCTGCAATGTAAGCCGGTCTCTCTTCGAGTGGTCCGTAATAATCTTCAAATAAAGTAATGTTGTATCGGGAATTTACCTCATTTTCAATATTATCCTGACCCCGAATTGCGGTAAACGTATTATTCTCGAAACGTGATTCGTCCGTTATACCATCCTGATCTGCATCAACCCCATTATTTACTTCATCAGAAGGGGATTCCAGGAAAGCAAAACCTGTATAACCTAAGTTGTAATTTCCTCCACCTTGTGTTGGTGTACCTATACCATTAGAGTCCCATCCATACACTACATCGAGAATAGGATCATAAGCCGCATTATCATCATCCTCTTCATTCCCAAGGCCATAATCCACGATCTGTGTAAAATAAAGTCGTTCTTGAGCAAAATCTCCTTTGTTCGTAATCCGATATATCAAAAACATGGTATCTTCTGCAAGAATATTGGCCCATTGAAAAATCCGAACCTGCATTTGCAGTCCCAAGCCACCCATTGTTGAGTCAGATTGTGGGCTTGGGTAGTAGACTCCCAGCGGACTGTAGGGAACACCTGTTTCAGGATCCACATGATATTCCTTATCAGAAAAATCATCCATTACATAATACGATTCTAAATCAGCGTTGGCTAAACGTCCATCTCTTCCATTCCAGGTACCGGGCCAGCCCTGATCTTCTTCATTCAGGCGATCAGGCCAAAATTCAGGCCATGAAGTTGGGTCATCACTTAGCGCTGGAGTTGGGGTTAAAACAGCTGTTACTGAATCAATTCTATCTGGATTATGAAAACCTGGCAGTGGTAACCAAGCCCAGGATTCGCCGGTAAATGGACTTTGCCGTAAGCCTGCTTCTCTATAATTAATACTTACCGGATTTAAGAGGGTATCACGTGCCCCATTATAAAAGTTAGGATAATCTGTACGATTTCCATCTACATATCCAGCCACAATTACACCTACACCATCAATATGGCGGCCACCAACACCACGAGGCCACACTCCCCATGGTAAGTCATTCCATCGGGACAATTCTCCGTGGTTACGAAAATTTGTTTCAATTAGGTTTCCATTTAGTACCCCTCGTGCTATAGAAGCTGATTCGCCTCTGTAAACGACTCCATTGTACTCATCAGGTATATCCTGGGCTATTAAACTTCCTGAAAATAGTGCTGAAAAAATAATCAAGAGTAAGGTTTTACTATTCTTCATGCGAAAATCTCTGATATTCTTGTTAACTCTTTAATGTTTTTAAAAGGTATATCTTAAGCCTACTCTGATTGTTCTTGGAGGGCCTAACATAGACTGGTTTAATATGAATTCTTCAAAACTATTCAATCCGCCAGGAATTGAATTACCCCGCTGAATATCAGCAAGTCGTTCCGACTCCGTAGCTAATCCTGTTTCACTAAACACTGAAAATTGCGGGGTTGAGTCGAATAAATTATCAACTTGTAAAAACAGCTGGAAATCCTGCTTAATGACTACTGGTTTGTAATAAATTCTCATATCCGTATTGAACCAAATCGGTTTGTCTTCATTATTGTCGATAAATGAGACCCGATCTTGCCGTACAGTAGTGTAAGGAGTTCCCGTTTGTAAACTGCTTATAGTGGAAACAGTCAAACCAAAATTGGTTCTATAGGTTAAAGTATTGTTTAATACGTTTCTTCTATCCCAATCCAATCTTCTTAGCTTAATAGTTGGTTCAAGTCCTGATTGAAATCTTGTAAAGGCATCGGTAGGATTAGATGCAGAACCTTTAGCAAATTGTAAGGTGTAATCTAAGGTCCATGATACAGGGCCATCACCTCTCTCATACAAAGAAAGTGTGACTCCTTTAACGGTACCGTAGTCAAGATTTATGAAACGAGAAATATTTTGACCATCAAAAGCACGACCAAATTCTACTCCGGTCAGGTTTCTGATATCTTTGGAAAATAGCGTGAGGTCTAATCCAAGTGATTGCGTAATACCTTGCTGAAGCCCAACCTCAAAGGAAAGCGTACGCTCCGGTTCCAAATTTGCATTACCAAATTGAGCAGGTGAAGCAACAGGATTTTTTTCATACTCTGAGTTGGTATACAGAATAGAAAGCTGAGGAGTTTGAAAGAATAATCCAGCAGAAAAACGCATTACTCCCGTTTCCGAGATAGGGAATGCGATTCCCAGGCGCGGACTAAGTTGGAAAGTGTCATCGGCCTCTACCCTATTCGAAATCATCTCAGATGGATTATCAGGATCTATGATCATTTCCCTGGAAGCCTGCGTCCAATCACGTGGAACAGTAAAGTTAGGATTGAAATAATCAGCTCTTAATCCTGCATTTACGATCAAATTTGGATATTCAATCTTTGATTGAGCATAAACGGCCCCTTCATATGGACTTACATCAAGCGCATAGGAATCAAAAGGACTATCATTTACTCGAGGTACATTATTAAGTACAGTTATTCCAAACGTATTTACATCCAGATTATGAAATCGGCCTGAAAAACCGGTTTTTATTGAAACCACACTGTTTAACTGGGAAGAAAAACTACCCACCACACCTGCTGTTTGTACAATATCACGCGTAGAAAATAATTCATTACCACCTACTGCAAAGGCTTCTCTACCCTGTTGCGAGTTTAGATCGATGGGAACATAAGCACTCGATAAATTAAGTGAATCTTCCGGAGGTGAATGTAGCCAAGAGCCTCCATTATCTCTTAAATAACTAAATGACAAATTTGCGAAGGACTTTTGGCCAAATACGAACTTAAATCCAAGAATATGATTTTGTGAAAAATTATGATATTCGTTGACACCTCTTGGATTATATTTAAACGCATGATTATACCCACGGCCATCCAATTTTTGCAGGAATAAGTTATAGTCTATTTTAGTCATGCTATTTAATTGATAAACAATAGACGAATTCAAAGAATAACGATCCTGATAATTCATGTACCTGTAATCACCAGATCCTGTCGACTCAATAAGCCAATCATCCCTTTCACTGTTCCTAAGGCCAAAAGATTCGTCAGATGGACTGAATAAATCCTTACCTAACAGATGACCGGGTTCTGATAAATATCTTAGTGATACCCTGAATCCCAACTTTTCATCAATAATTGGGCCACCAATAGAAGCTTGAACATCTCTGTTTTCTAATTTTGGAGCAGCTTCTGTATAAGTCACATTTTCCTGGGTAAAATCTTCATAGGTCAAAAACTGACCCGCCTCTGCATCTCTTTCTACAAATTCTAATTCTCTGTTACTTACAATTTGACCAACATAGGCAAGTGCATTACCTGTCCACTCACTTGGAACCCCTTTCGTTTGAATGTCAACCACCCCACTTAAGGCCTGGCCATATTCAGCATTGAAAACACCACTAATTACCTGTAGACTTGATACCATATTTTGCTCTACCGTAAATGCTGCTGTGTTGCTATATGCATTATTGATAGGTACACCATTTACTAAATACGTTACTTCGTTTGATCTACCGCCCCTGAAGTGTCCGTCAACGACACCTGCCTGATTATTAATAGCATCCGAAAGATTTACAACCGGCAGGTCTTCTAATTGTTCTGAACTGATATAGGCTGTCGTCGTAGTTCTGTCCTTTTCCACAATAGGTCTTTCTGCCGTAACAACTACTTCTTCCCCTTCTAAAACCGATTCACTTAAACTTGCATCAATTCGTGTGGTCTTATCTACAAATACTTCTACATTCTCAACTTTATATGTTGAAAAACCAACATATTTAAAAACAACCGTGTATGTCCCGGGATCTACATTATTTATATTATAAAGTCCATTTACGTCAGTAACCATTCCTTTAGATGTACCCTCTATAAATACCTGTACACCGATAAGAGGTTCGCCTGTATTTTCTTCTAAAACTTCACCTGCAATCTTCCCTGTTTGTGCATACAAACAATTTGTAGTGAACAGCAAAAAGAATAGAAAGAATAACTGTCTGAAAAATTTTAATTCCCTCATAAAACAATTTTTTTAAAAATGGGTGTAGTCTTTAAAAACCACACCCATTTGATATATTAAATTAAGTATTTAAATCATTTACCGTTATTTGATGAGCATCATTTTCTTAGAAGAAATGTAAGATGATCCAACATTTATACGATAAAAGTATAGACCTGAAGACAGATTTGAGGCATCAAATGTTTGACTGTGAGAACCGGCTGTTAATGACTCATTATTTATGAGTGTAGCAACTTTCTGTCCTAATAAGTTAAACACTTCAAGTGTCACTTTATCTGCTTTTGGCAAAGTGAAGCTAATATTGGTCGTTGGATTAAATGGGTTTGGATAATTTTGCTCCAAACTATATTCCAATGGCTTATCAATTTGCTCCTCATTTGAAGTTACTACCGCATCTGCTCCAACAAAGGCTACCATATTCCATTGACTTGGATCACTCCACCATCCACCATCTTCAGCTGCTGTGCCCCATAAAAACTGTGATTCACGGGTTGTAGCATCATTGTCGTTTGTTGATATCTGGAATGGATAAAGATCCACTTCTTCACCTGTTGGGAAGTCAAAAACTTTCTCATTAGCAGTAGCAAGGTTTGCTGTTATCATAATAGTCAATACCCTGAAACCGTCATCGGTTCTTTCAAGAAGAGTTTGAGAATTAGGAACTTCCCCATTAATTCTGGTACCATCCGGAAGTCCATAGGCATGTATAAACCCTCGTTCAGTTCCATCGCCAGCGGCATCAACGATACCACCACCGCGCAGCTGCCAGTCAGGCTCTTCTCCACCCTGATGTGTAGTGTGCTGTGAGCCCTTGATCCATGGATCAGGAGAATAATTACCAATGCCTATCTCATAGGAGTCAAAATTCCAGGCACCACCAGAACCATCTGATTCGGTAGCAAATACTACAGAGTCATCCATAACTTCGTTGTATATAACTAACATATCTCCGCCTACCTGACTTTCTGTTCTAAAACCTACCCAGAATCTTGAGCTGTGATCACTTGGCTCCACCGGTCCACTACCTGCTACCTCAGTACTTGTACTTCCATCGATCGTGAAAGGGCTATAGGTTGCTGGAAAGAATGAAGCTAAAGCAGATCCTTCTGGAATTTCACCGGTATTGAAAGCTTGTAATAGTGCATTTTCAGCTTCAGCACTCAACTCATACGCATAATTTTCAGCAGCTGACATCGGTGTTTCAATAGAATTACTCGTCATATCACTCGGTGTACCTTTCTCTGATTTGGCAATTACACCATAGTGGGCCGTAAATTCGTAAGCTACCGATGGGTGAGGAGCTGCAGTCGTATGTTCAAATGTGTTACCATTTTCCGTGTCAATCGTTCCTATAAGCTTACCACCATCCCTGTCTGTAAAAGCTGAATCAGCATAGTAAACATCATAGGTAGCTGCTCCTTCTACTTCGTTCACAGAAATTGTTACTATTCCATCATCGTTGGTTGACAGGCTAAATGTGGGTGCTGCTGGTGCCACATCGTTAATACGTGTCACAATAATGTTATCTACATAAAAATCTCCTGGGGCATAATTGACTTCAAATCCAATCTGCATCACATCATAGACCGTTTCTATTGCTGCTTCCAGAGTATATGTTTTCATCGTAGTGTCTACAGTAATACGACCTTCAGAAGATTCTCCGAAATAGCGAGCCCAGCTGCCCCCTCTTTCACCAAAGTACAAGTGTACTTCTTGTGTTTCTTCACTTGTACGTGCATCAAAAGATACTTGGTAAGGACCTGCATACAGAGAATCTAAACTCTCTTCACCAAAAATGTGCATCGCTTGTACACTAAAAGTATCACCTTCTCCGGGTATATCGGTAAAAGCAAGTTCTTCATTCACAACTTCTATTGAAGCTGCACCTGGTGATAATGTCCAGCTGGAATCCCCTAAAGCGAAGTCACCATTGAATACAATATTATCTGATTTCATCTTAAGGCTGACGCTATCGAGAATGACGGATGCATCAGAAAGACCAGCTTCAAAACCAAGCTTCATTCCCTCTGCAGTATTATCCCAAACTTCGGTTACTTCAAACTCCTGAGTAAATGTGGTCATTTCGCCAGTCAACTCTACGCCTTCCGCGTAGTTAACCCAGCCGCCGCCATTCTGACCAAAAAACACAACCAGTGATTTAGTAGAATCGACATCGGTACGTGCATTAAATGTTAACTCATAATTTGCACCTTCTCTCAGACTTGCAATTTGCTCATCGGTCAATATCTGATTGAACTGAATAAACCATGAGTCATTTCCATTTGTGCCAGAAATATCGGTAATCGACGCTTCTCCATTAACATTGGCAATTGTTGCAGAAGCCCCTCCCTCTTCGTTAATAAAAGGAGACCAAGCCGATGAAATACTGTCACCCTCAAAAGTACCGTCGATAATTACTTCATCGCCATACAAAGTATATTGTGCAGATGAATTTGCTGCAAAACATACAGTAAAAATAGCCACCATGATAAGTGACCCCATACGTTTAATCGTAGCTTTGTTCATAATATTGTGTTTTAGATGTTATGATTTCGCAGATAAGCAAGCCGATGTGATTTCACTAATATGCTATCAACTATTATTTATCCACCAATAGATTGTATCGAATCCCTTCCAAAAATTCAAGCACTATTATCAATTCTTTTTGCCTGTATGAAAATATTTTTCATGAATAAGATAATTTTTATTATATTATGCCTTGTAAGCGCTTTTTTAGAAAATAAATAAACCGCGGTATTTAACAAATATTAAAAGCGCTTCCGTATGTGAAATTAATTATTACATATTTAGGAATTATTTTCACATCTTGAATATAATGACCGAGTATTAATATCATGTGAATTCTATGAAAACTACATTAACAGATATTGCTGAAAAAGCAGAGTTGTCGATTTCTACTGTATCCAGAATCTTAAGAGGAGATTCAAAATCTAGCACAGAAAATGTTGAAAAAACAATTCGTATAGCTCAGGAATTGAACTATCCAATAAACACCAGGCTACTAAATCAGCAATATGATATTAAATCAAGCCTCCAAATTGCCCTTATAAGTTCGTTTTTCCCTCAAGAATTTTATTCTTCGTTCTATTATGGAATGAATAATGCCGCTAAAGCGGAAAATATTACCATGCCTTTGTATATCTCGAATCCGGGTGATGACAATTTATTTGACCTCATCAATAAACTTTGGAATAATGCTATAGATGCGGCTATGCTTTTCATCCCTACCCTGCAGGAAGATGACTACAAAGAAATTTTGGAAAAAGTCCCAAATAACTTTCCAATCATCTCGCTTGCACCTGCTTTCAACCCCATAATAGATACTATCACATTTGACTCCTATCGAGGGGGGCATTTAGTAGCAAATCATTTCTATGAGATAGGATATCGAAAGCTTGGTATTATTACCGGCCCTTATAATAAAAATGAAGCACTGTTTAGAAAAAATGGTTTCACTGATTTTATAAACCAAAAAAGTGACGCTGAATTAGTATGGCAGATTGAAGGTGATTATTCTTTTGAGTTTGGCAAAAAAGCCTATAAAACTTATGCCGGTCTGGATAATAAACCCCAGGCTATATTCGCCAGTAACGATTATATGGGTTTAGGTTTTTTGGAACAGGCCACAAAATACGGGCTCAAAATACCTCAGGATGTCGCAGTTGCGGGTTTTGATGACCTTCCAGCATGTGAGTATGTTCATCCCGCCATAACTTCGGTGCATACTAATTTTGATATTATGGGGGAAAAGACGTTCAAACTCTTAAACGACAAGATCAATAATCCTCAAAATCAAAGTGGTATTCAAAGCGTTGTACCCGTATCTCTATCAATTAGAGAATCAACTTAAAAAACCACTTACATTATAAAATTCAATTTAATGGATGTGCGAGGCTTACTTTCAAACTGAGAAACTCATTTGACTGAGCAAGTTGTTATTTCGTTTACGGTCTTTGGGTTTTTAAAAATCTATTATAATATTCACTGGCCTTAACGGTATCATTTTTTGATAAGTAGTATCGAGTGAAGTTATAGAACAAAATGGGTTCTTCAGATCCCAGTTTCAGGCTCTCATCCATCCAATATTTTGCTTTTTCCAATGCCCTGTTCTCCATATAAACTGAAGATAAAACGTTCATATAACGTGGATCATAAGCTCCTTCATTAAGCACCTGTTCTATAATATTCACTAAATAAATGTAAGCCTTTGGGTTATTTACTGCATATTCAATTGCTTGCTCAATCAGGCTAATTGAATTGATCTGCCATTTCAACAGCTCATAATAGTGAGACAAAACCTGAAGGGTATCGTTTCGCCTCTTTTCACGATCCACGATCTCCTCAAGTGCATTTGGTACCCTTCTTTGATTCACTTTGGTAAAAGCAGCCATGGAATCTATATAGGAAGATTGTATATAATTATTATAGATTGAATTAAACCGATTTGCTTCTTCCGACTGTGTAAGTCCTTTCTGAAATGGATACCCAGTGAGTAGTCTTGATATCGTAACATCCGCATACGTTGCTTCAAATTGGCTAATTTCATTTGGTACATCAAATACATTGGGCGAATAAGCCTTTTTTAGTTGTTCACGCTTCAACAGATGTTCAATAAATAAATTTGCCATGAGTTCATGTCCCTTGATATTAGGATGTAGATGATCAATAAACAGTGACTCATCCTCAATCCCACTTTTAGATTCACGTCTCAACATTTCTTCAACTTCTACCAATTCTACAGGCTGTTGTGTAGCAAAATCCCGAATGATCTCATTGATCTTTTCTGGAGCTCTGAACCTTATTTCATCCAATTCTTTAGCTTCCCTGTACATTTCCAGAGCACCCTGTTTATCTCCATTATCAAACTTTTGTTGAGCCTCAGCATATAATCTATTTGCATCACTTTCATCGGATAGAGGAGCCTGATCTTTTAAATTAGAGGCCACTGTACCAATATAAAGAGGAACTTCCCTGTCTTTAAACAGCTCCACAACATCTCCAAGGTTATGTTCAAACTGCTCTATTCCGGACCTAAAAACCTCTCCCCCGAGCTCAATTTCTGCTTCCCTTATGACGGATGCCATCATAGTACGCTGTTTTTCATTCTCCGGAATTGGAGCTCGAAATAAGTTTTCCATGAGTTGATACAATCGCAAGTTTTTGAGCGACAAAACCAGCCTTTTGATGGTGATGTTATTTACCAACCCAAATTGTGTAGTACCTGCACCAAAAGATCCATAGTATTCATTATGTCCTGCGTAAATAATAATTGCATCGGGATTATAATCAATCAGTCGCTTAGACAGATCTCTTATTACGTAACTATTCACAGCCGTCATACCAAGATTAATCACCTCCACTCGTTGTCCACTGGTATTAAGCAGCAACTTTTGCTCTAACTGCTCTGCAAAACTATAATAGAAATTATAGGGGAATCCCAGAGCTGATGAACCTCCCAAAACAAACACTCTAAATGTATCATCGCTTTTTTTCTTCTGAAAGGGCGACACGGCGACTTGTGGCTTAAAAGTCGGAAAATAACGGGTTACAAAATCAGAATTGGTCATCAAAAACTCCGGCTCGGTAGGAACCTCTACAAACAGATCTTGAGCTTTTTCATTATACCCACCAATTGTTAGTAATAACTCAATCAACCCAAAAATAAGAAGGGGGAAAATGAGGGTCAGAATCCAGTAGAGAGATTTTTTCATATCAATAGTTTTGATCTTCAGAGCGCGGAATAATCAGACGGATGTATTGCAGGAAGAAGTGTAGTGATTATATATTTCAAAATAAATATGGCTCATATCCGTCTCAAAGCTACTCTTATTTCTGTAATTCAAGATATTTCTGATAAGCATTTTGGGCTTTTAGCTTGTCCCCTTTTAACAGATATAATCTGGCATAACTATACCATAGTAATGGATTTCTGTCATCAAGTTCTTCAACTTTTTTCAACCAATACTCACTTCGTTTCAAATCATTTTGAAAAAGATACAATGCTGCCAGCCTGTTTGCGAAGAACGGATCATAACGCTTTACTCGCAAAATTGAATGTAATATCTGGGCGGAATAAGGATCATATTGCCTGCTATGAATTGCGTAGTTCACCCCTTTTTTTAACAAATCAGGATTAAATAATTGCCAATTCACCAGCTGTTGATAATGTTTTAATACAGATACGGTATCAGATTGCTGATTAACGTGGTTTATCACATCTGTAAGTGCCAGAGCGATATCACGTTGCGTACGCCAGGTATGAGCGGCAATTGAGTCAATGTATGATTGCTTAAGATGGTTCTCATATACTTCCTGGAATTGCGCATATTCCTCTTCTCCGGTTAATCCCTTTTGAAAAGGATACCCAACTAATAGCCGTTTGACCTGCACACTGGCATAGATTTTCTCAAAGTCTGACTCCGTTGTTCTTTTAAATAGTGGGTTCGACAAATATGCCTCGTTTACTTTCCTTACGTTTGATTTCATTTTTTCAAAAAAGAGATCGGCAATTAGCTGATGGCCTTCCCAGTCAGGATGCAGGTGATCGGTAAAGAAACTGTGGTCTTGAATGGTACTTTCCGAGGCTTGTGCCGCTGCTCTATTTACCTCTACTGTATAGGCATCAAATTGTTGTGCGGCTTCTCGGATCACCTTATTTATACCTTCAGGGGCTCTGAATCTTATTGGATCTAATTCTTTTGAGTTTAGATAGGCCGACCTGGCAGAATCCATATTACCGCTTGCAAAATATGTATTCCCTCTTTCATAGGTTTCCAACGCTAACTCCAGATCACCCAAGGGATCCTGATCTTTCAAGTTCGATGTCACCGTGCCGATAAAAACAGGGATATTTTCACTTTTAAAAAGATTCAAGACATCTGATAGGTTCTCCTTAAACTGATTGATCCCTGCTCTGTACAGATCGCTATTGATAGGGATTCCCGAATCTTTAACAACCCGCGCCATTAGAGTACGGTTACTTTTGTTATTTTCCCCATCTGAAATTAGCAATTCTTCAAATAATTGATATAACCTCAGGTCTTTAAGTTTTAATATCAGTCGTTTAAGACCCACACCGTCACCAAATCCAAACTGCGTACTTCCCACCCCAAATGACCCATAATATTCGTTATGACCCGCGTAAATAAGTATTGCATCGGGCTTATATTTTATGACCCGCTTACTCAAATCTCGTATCACATAACTGTTTACGGCTGTCATTCCAAGGTTGATGACTTCAACATTTAATCCAACGGTTTCCATCAGGAGTCTCTGTTCTAACTGTGAAGAGAAGCTGCTATAAAAATTATAGGGAAAGCCCTGCGTTGATGACCCACCCAATACGAATATTCGGAACGTATCCTCATCTTTTTTCTTCAAAAATGGGGATCTTGCAATATCGGGGCTAAATAAAGGAAAATACCTTGATACAAAAGCGGGGTTGACGGACACGTATTCTGGATTTGCCTTTACCTCCACAAAGAGATCTTGTTTGTGCTCACCATATCCCCCTAATCGTAATGATAGCTCCAGAACTAAGAATAGAACTACAGGAATCAAAAGAGTAATTACCCAGAATAGTATTCGTTTTAGACGTCCTTTTGCCATAAAATTATTCGCTTTAGCCTATCAAAGATAGAAATTCAAATGCGTAATCATCAATTATGTAAAATTCCTATCCACTACCATATCACAGTGCCTACCGCTCCCCTGAATAGCGATAATTTTTTTTCTTCACCATCAACTGATATAACGACTTGTTTGGTTGAATCCGAATCGTTGAGAATAATAATAACAATTTGTCCATCTTCATTTTTAAAAGCCACATTTGGCAGGCCTTCTGGAATATTTGATTCGATTCTTACTGCACCAGGCAACACAAATTTTGAAGCATGAGCAACAATATAGTAGCCAGGATTTCTCGTAATTTGATCTCTGTCTATGGTTAAAGCTCCCAGGCATTCGGTACAACCACCTTCGGTATGAGGATCTTGATTGGGATCGGCTGCTAAATTCCATTCCAATACATTTCTGCTCCAATTCCTTGTGGCTCCAATTATCAAATTTCTCATATGCCAAGCCAGATCCTGACTAAAATTTCCAGGAGCCCCGATCCACTGTTCGGTAAAATAAAGATTTTTATCAGGATGGGCATTATGTACCCTGCTTAATGCAGAAATATCTCCGGCATACAGGTGAAATGCAGATCCATCTATATACTTTTTCGCCTCCGGGTCATTTAAGATCGATATTGGATATTGAGGATTGTCCGCATTGTGATCCCATATTATGATCTTAGTTTCAATACCTGCTTCCTCAAAAGCGGGCCCTAAATGATTCTTTATAAAATTTGCCTGATCGATTGCTTCCATATACATACTTGGGTTATTACCATCATGGTGAGGCTCATTCTGAACCGTTATCGCATCAATGGTAATGCCCTCATCAGCCATTCCCTGAATATATTTTACGAAATAAAGAGCATAAGCGTCGTAATATTCAGGAAGTAAGCTTCCTCCAACCGTATTTTTGTTGGTTTTCATCCAGGTAGGGGCTGACCACGGAGAACCCATGATTTTTAAATCTGGGCTAATACTTAAGATCTCTTTCAAGATCGGAATCAAGTATTCACGATCGGGATCCAGGCTAAATTCTGACATATCTGTGTCTGTCTCACCAGGTGGCAGGTCGTTATAGGAGAATGTATGTGGGTCCAAATCGGAGGACCCGATACTTAACCTCAAGTAACTTACTCCAATTTGTCCATCATCACGGCCAAATAGCTCTTCGAGTAATTCCTGACGATTGGACGCACTCATATCATTAATCAGCATGGCGCTTCCCCCGGTCAATGTATATCCAAAACCATCTATTGTTTGATATGTAATGGAGGTGTTAACATCTATTGTGGGTAAATCCCCACTTATATCAGATTCTGTAACCCTGCCTTCAATCTTTTCCAGAAGAGCCATTTCATCGGCAGTTGTCAACCACAGTATTGATGATTGCTTACCATTTTCGTCAACTGTTTTACAAGATTGACTAAAAATGAATAATCCTGAAATGAGTACACTGAACAAAAGAATTTTAAATTTCACGGAATAAATTATTTTTCTTGGATGAAATACACTATTTGAATGCTGAAAAGTTAAATGTACAAGAAATATATTTTACTTTTTTAAAATAGATACATACACATTTCTAATTGCTGATCAGTTCATTCAGGAGGCTATTAAAGCTCTTATCAAGATCATCATAAGGATCACCTCAACGAGGGTTTCACTTTAGAATCAGTAGCAAGACATGCCTCCATTATAAGGAAATTGAAGAAGTTAACTGTTTTGCAAAACAGGGAAGACGAAAGCTTTCTGAGCTTTAAATTTCCAATCTTCGCTACTTTCAAGATTGAAGAGATCAGGGTTATCGCTAATCGATCGTTCGGGATATCGCAAATCAAAAAAACTTCCATAAACCAATTTGCGAATAACAATTTACGATTTCTCAAATCCGTGAAATCCAGTAATCCCCTATGATCTCTTAAGTCTTACAGCGAGCCCATACTTTCTTATTCGAGTTCAAAATAATACCGAGCGCTGACTTAAGAGCCCCCGCCCAGCAAGTCTCCGACTTGCATAATGGCAACCAAGCTTTACCGCTACCAAAACATTGCTAATATCGATTGGGGTAGAAATTAAGCAAAACAGCTTTGTCCTTAATGGAAGTCGGAGACTTCTTGAGCTTTAACTTTCCAGTCTCCGCTTTGCTCAAGACTGAAAAGATCTGAGGGACTGAAAAGATCCTATTTGTAGACTGGTTATCTATGAACCAAAATACTTGAACTCCGGTAATCCGTTTAATCCGCAATCACATATTGCGCCGATACTGCCCGCCAACTTCATATAAGGCATGTGAAATCTGCCCAAGCGATGCAACTTTCACCGTTTCCATGAGCTCTTCGAATAGGTTGCCGCTGTTGCGGGCTACTTCTTTGAGTCGTTCAATGGCTTCATCCGCATCCTTCTCATTTCTTTTCCAAAATTGCTCCAGATTTTCGATCTGCTGACGTTTTTCTTCTTCCGTTGAACGAATCAGGTCCACTTCTTTTTCTTCTTCCTCTCCGCCTTCTTCTTTCTTAAACGTATTTACGCCAATGATGGGCAGTTCACCAGTGTGCTTTTTGGATTCATAATACAATGACTCATCCTGGATCTTACCCCGCTGATACATGTTTTCCATCGCGCCAAGTACGCCACCGCGCTCGGTGATACGATCAAACTCTGTGAGAATCGCTTCTTCTACAAGATCTGTCAGCTCTTCAATGAAATAAGAGCCTTGGTTGATGTTCTCATTCTTCGCCGTGCCCAGCTCTTTATTAATGATCATCTGAATGGCTAATGCGCGTCGTACCGACTCTTCTGTAGGCGTGGTGATTGCCTCATCATAAGCATTGGTGTGCAAAGAGTTACAGTTGTCATAGATCGCGAGCAGCGCCTGTAAAGTGGTGCGGATATCATTAAACTGAATTTCCTGAGCGTGCAACGAACGACCACTCGTTTGAATGTGATATTTCAGTTTCTGCGATCTGGAGTTGGCTTCGTACTTATTCTTCATGGCTACGGCCCAAATTCGTCGGGCCACCCGGCCGATGACCGCATATTCAGGATCCAATCCATTACTAAAGAAAAACGAGAGATTATGCGCGAAATCATCCACATCCAGTCCCCGGGCGAGGTAATATTCTACAAAAGTGAATCCATTGGCCAAGGTGAACGCCGCCTGCGTAATTGGATTGGCACCGGCCTCCGCGATATGATATCCTGAAATAGAGACCGAATAATAGTTTCGAACCTTTTGTTCGGTAAAGTAAGTTTGAATATCACCCATCATCTTCAGGGCAAATTCCGTTGAGAAAATGCACGTATTTTGGGCCTGATCTTCTTTCAAAATATCGGCCTGAACGGTTCCTCGTACTACTTTCAGCGTATCCGCTTTGATCTCTTCGTAGGTTTCCTGATCCACCAATTGATCTCCGGAGATGCCCAGTAATCCTAAACCAAATTCATCATTGCCTTCGGGAATTTCGTTTCCATACTCCGGTTTTGCAACATCACGATCTTTGAAATACATATTGATCTTCTTCTTGGCCTTTTCCCATTGTCCGTGTTCTTTCAGGTAGCGTTCTACCTCCTGATCTATTGCTGTGTTCATAAACATCGCAAGGATCATCGGAGCCGGACCGTTGATGGTCATCGAAACCGATGTCTTTGGGGATGTGAGCTCAAAGCCGGAATACAATTTCTTCATGTCATCCAGCGTACAGATACTCACCCCGGAGTTCCCGATCTTGCCATAGATATCTGGGCGATAGCCGGGATCTTCGCCATACAGTGTAACAGAATCAAAGGCAGTAGAAAGCCGGGCGGCCGGCATGCCTTCGCTTACGTAATGAAATCGCTTGTTGGTGCGCTCTGGGGTTCCTTCCCCTGCAAACATACGTGTTGGATCTTCTCCCTCCCGCTTGAATGGAAATACACCGGCTGTGTAAGG
>JAVLBT010000199.1:0-4116 GCA_031580945.1 Gracilimonas sp. | reverse complement strand
CCTACTAAAGTTACCAGAACAGCCTTGCAAAATGCTGCTTCTGTATCCGGATTGATGCTCACCACTGAAGCTGTTATCTCTGAGAAGCCTTCTAAAGGTGACGATGATGACAATGGCGGAGGCGGCATGCCAGGTGGCATGGGCGGCGGAATGCCAGGAATGGGAGGCATGGGCGGAATGATGTAATTCATCCCTCATAATAAACCTTCCTCGCTCCAATGCTCTGCGTTGGAGTGGCTGTTACAACGCCCAGCGTTGTAACAAGGAAATTAAAACCCTACACATTAAGTTGTGTGGGGTTTTTTATTTTTTTTGTATCAAATGTCAGACCATATAATGATCTCTGGAATAAGAGTTGGCAGCTTTAAACAAATGAGTAATAAAATCAAGGAAAGATGATTCAAATTCTTTGAAGATTAATAATCTAATCTCAATTTTAGTACACCTAAATAAATTATTCTTGTCTGAGGAGTTTAAATATCCAATAAAGTCTATTTAACTAATTTTTAGTATAATTCGGGCAGTGTTTCAGTTTGATAGAGTTAGATGGGCATGAAAGTAAGTGGTATTATATCTGTTAATTTATATCACGGGGCTATAATACTTTTTCTCATATCTCTGATCTCTTTAATGACAACTATTGGATTCGCGCAGTCAACACCTGTTGCTGACAGTTTAAAAGTTAAACTCAATTCTGCTAACTCTGATAGCATAAAGCTAAACCTGATTGAAGAACTCTTCGATTTTTGGATTTATAAAAATTATGATTCAGCTTATGTGTATGCTGAATTTTATTTAGAAATTGCAAAGAAAATAAAGGATCGACAGGCTGAGTCTACTGGTTTAACTTTAATCGCATGGGTATACGATTTTCAGGGTGATATTATTAAAGCTAAAGAATATTACGAAAAAGCACTTGAAATTCGGCGTGAGATCGGAGATCAGAAGCTGATTGCAAATGCACTTAGTAATTTGGGAGTGATGTATTATTATGCTTCTGATTTTGAAAATGCGATCGACTACTACTTACAGGCTATAAAAGTTCGGGAAGAGATAAATGATTCAATGGGTCTGGGGCAAAGCTATAATAACATGGGGGTACTGATGCGCAATCAGGGAGAATATGAAAAGGCTATCGAATACTATACCCAAGCGGCAGAGATCAAAAATGAATTGGGTGATGAATATTCATACCTGTCTACACTTATTAACATTGGTACTCTTTATGCTACGATCGGTCAACACCAACAAGCCCTTTCTTATGCTCAAGAGGCGCTGGTAATTGCCGAAAAAAATGATGATCAGGTTTCTGTTGGGCAGCTTAATTTAAATATGGGGGCGGCTTATACAGGATTGGGACAGTACAGTACCGGCAAAAGATATATCCGCGATGGGCTACAAATTTTGGAAGAGGTGGGGGAAAAGGGGCTGGCCTTCGAAGGATATAATATGCTAATAAATAACCACCTGAAATCAGGTGAATATCTAAAGGCTGATGAAGCGGTGCAAATGGCCTCCGAACATTTGGATGAAGCAACTGATTTGGAAACACTTCATGAGTACTATACGCTATCTTCTCGGGCCTTTGCTTTGAGCAATAATTATCAAAAAGCATATGAGTATCAGCTTCTGGAGAGTAAGCTCCAGGATTCTCTGTTTCAAAAATCCAGCCGGGATGCCATGCTGGAACTGGAGACCAAATATGAAGTAGAGAAAAAGGAACAGGAACTGGAGTTACTATCTGCCCAAAATGCACTTAGCCGGGCTGAAATTGCACGATCAAATTCCGTACGTAACTATGTTGCTATTATCGCTTTGTTAACCATTGGTGCTTTTATTGTCGTGTATATCAATTACCGAAAGCGAAAAGCCCTAAGCGAACAACTGGCCGAGCAGAATAAAATTATTAATGAAAATCTTTCTGAAAAAGAGCTTCTCATCCAGGAAATACATCATCGCGTCAAGAACAATCTCCAGATCATATCCAGCCTGCTCAATATCCAAAGTAGGAAATCAGGGAATATTTCAGCTTCATCGGTACTCAAAGAAAGCAAAAACCGGGTGCAGTCCATGGCCATGATACACCAGAGACTCTACCAGCACAAAAATCTGACAACCGTCCAAATGCAGGATTATATCGGTAACCTTGTTCGGGTCTTAATCAATTCCTACGGCATGGAAGAGAAGGTGACCCTTGAAATGGATATTGAAGACATTGAACTGGATGTGGACACCACCATTCCGCTGGCCCTCATACTAAATGAATTGATTACCAACGCTGTGAAACACGCTTTCACAGATTTGGAACAGGCGAAACTCTCGGTTAAACTGAAAGAAGTTGATAACCAGCTACACCTGAATGTGATAGACAATGGCAAAGGAATGGACACCTTCGCAGAATCAGACAACGAATCTTCGTTTGGGTTACATTTGATCAAAACCTTATCCCAGAAACTGGATGCCGAATTTAAGCTAAATCATGATAATGGTTTGTCTGTTAACTTAGTTATTAAAAATTACCAGAGGGCTTCATGAGTAATGTCAGCCTGGTAATAGTGGAAGACGAGCCTCTGATCCTGGACGATCTCAAAGAAACATTAAACGAAATGGGATATAAAGTGATGGGTTCTGCCCGATCTACTAAAGAGTGTTTGGCAACCCTGGAAGACGTCAGCCCCGATCTGCTCCTTCTTGATATTGATTTGAGTGGTTCCCAGGACGGTATTGACCTGGCTCACCAAATAAACACGCGTTACCAGATTCCATTTATTTTCCTCACTGCCTTTTACGACAAAACAACACTTTCGCGGGCTAAAGCCACCAACCCGGCCGGTTATATTGTTAAGCCCTGGAATGAAAACACCCTGAAGGCCAACATAGAGGTGGCACTTTATAAGAAAGGGGTTGCAAAAAAGGAACACGACATATCTTCCGACCCTGAATCCTTCTTTGTAAAACAACAAAATGAGTATATCTCGCTAAAGCCCGAAGAGATTCTTTATGCCCAAAGCTACGACAACTATACTTACATATTTACGGAAGAGGATAAATACCTGATCAGCCATACGTTGAAAAGCGTGGAAGAAAAGCTGAGCCCAGCCGGTTTTGCACGTGTTCATAAATCTTACTTGATAAACCTTAGCAAGATCGAATCCATTTCCCAAGGGATGCTCTACTTGGGGGAAAAAGAAATTCCGGTTGGCCGCACCTTTAAAAAAGAACTACTGGAACGACTGAATATACTCTGATTCTTACCTTCCCAGTTTCATTCACTTTCCATATTTGTCGTTCACTAAAAAAATCCGCGGGTTACTAAAAAGTCCTTTCGGTCTCTTCTCATTATGATTCAATTGTGGGTGAATCAAAAAGTAAGAAACCTGTACCGGGGGATGTATTATGCGTTATTATTCGCCAACAAAAATTAACTTTGTCTATCTGACTATATGTTTAATGTTCACTACCATCATTCTCATTTCAAACCGGGTATTCGCCCAACCGGATCTTCCCGATGATTACACTCCTCCGCGAAGTTTTATAGACCTTTCGGAGCTGGAAGGAGATTTGCATGGCTTTGTGTTAAATGGTGAAGCTTCATTTGATTATAGTGGACAAGCAGTTGGTAGTGGAGATATAAACGGAGATGGATTTGAAGATATTATAATTGGTGCATATGAGGCCGATCCAAATGGTTCAAGCAGTGGGAAAACTTATGTCATTTTTGGAAAAAGCAGTGGTTTTTCTTCATCAGTTGAGCTTTCCGGCCTTAATGGAACTTCCGGCTTTTCTTTAAATGGGGAAGCTTCGAGTGATCAAAGTGGATTTGCGGTTAGTAGTGGAGATATAAATGGAGATGGCTATGATGATGTGATTCTTGGTGCTATTGGAGCTGATCCAAATGGCTCTAACAGCGGAAAAACCTATATCTACTTTGGAAAAAGCATTGGTTTTTCTTCATCGGTTGAGCTCTCCGGCCTTAATGGAACTTCCGGCTTTTCTTTAAATGGCGAAGCTTCATTTGATTATAGTGGACAAGCAGTTGGTAGTGGAGATATAAATGGAGATGGCTATGATGATGTGATTCTTGGTGCTATTGGAGCTGATCCAAATGGCTCTAAC
>JAVLBT010000198.1:0-4214 GCA_031580945.1 Gracilimonas sp. | reverse complement strand
ATGGGCTGATTTTATTGTAATTGACCGGGATTTCTTTGAAGTACCTGCAATTGAGATCTGGCAAACCGAAGTACTGCAAACATGGGTCGCAGGAGAAAAGGTTTACGGAGAATAACTTTTAAATCTATTCTAAGATTTTTTAAGCCGGACTAATCACCCGGCTTTATTGTTTTAATAATCTGCGCGTTTACATATATTATATGTGTGAAATATGTAAATAAAGAATTTTAAAATGCCCAACCCAAAAAATCCGCTAAGAGGAAGAGGATCATCCGATAATCCGGTAAACCGCTTTGAAGGAAATTATATTGACTACGATCTGGATGAAGAAACAGGAGAGAAACCGTCCCCAAAGACAAAATATATTCCTGATCACACCAAATCTGTGATCACATATAACAAAAGTGAGGATATAAGTTTCAATGCCAGTATAAATCCATATCGGGGATGTGAGCATGGATGCATTTACTGTTATGCGCGGCCTTATCATGAATATCTTGGATATTCTTCCGGCTTAGATTTTGAATCCAAGATCGTAGTTAAGTACGATGCTCCTGAGCTTCTCAAAAAAGAACTTAGCTCTTCTAAATGGAAACCTCAGGTAATAGCTATGAGTGGCGTTACGGATATTTATCAGCCTGCTGAAAGAGAACTAAAACTCACCAGAGAGTGCTTAAAAGTAATGGCTGAATTTCGTAATCCGGTGGGGCTCATTACAAAAAATCATCTTATTACCCGGGATATTGATGTACTATGCGAACTCAATGATTATAATTGTGTTAGTGTCACTATTTCAGTGACCACCTTGGATAATGAGTTAACAGGAGTGATGGAACCACGCACGTCAAGACCCAATAAAAGATTGGAAGCAATAAGAAAATTATCGGATGCGGGAATTCCTGTTGGGGTCAATGTGGCACCGATCATTCCAGGATTAACCGATCACGAATGTGCAGAAATTCTTGAGAAGTCGGCAGCTGCTGGAGCTAAATTTGCAGGCTATACTATATTAAGACTTCCGTATAAGGTAAAAGATCTATTCGTGGATTGGTTGGAACAGCATTATCCGGAGCGAAAGAAGAAAGTACTTCACAGAATTCTTGATATCCGCGATGGAAGGCTTAATAATGCTGAATGGGGGAAAAGAATGAAAGGAAGCGGAAATTTTTCTAAACAAATAGCTGATTTGTTTAATGTGCAAACAAAAAAATTAGGCCTCAACGATAATAAAAGATATTTATCGACAGAGCATTTTATAAGAAGTAAAGGATCTCAACTGAACCTGTTCTAAGATTTAATTACAAAGATTTAACATCTATTATAGCAACTAATTTCTTTTTGCTTCGTCTAAATAAGTGTAGTAGCATTTAACCCGGTGCTTTATTGAGGAACTTTTTAGTAGCTTTTTTAACATAGTAGCCCTCAGAATTAGTACCGGGTTTTTTTATTCCCATCTCGAGCTAATTCATGTAATCTTCAAACTCTTGTTGTATTTCTAATTTGACATTTGACCTCCTGAAAATTACAATTCAGGAGCCAATCAAAATTCTCAAAAAGGAGGATACATTATGAATGAAGAAGCATTTCTCGAAGCCGCAGAAAGCGGTGATATCGATTCCATAACTGGACTCATCAATGATGGAATCGATGTAGATACAAAAGATGACCACGAGCGAACAGCGCTACTTAAAGCCGCAAAATATGGACACAAGGAAATTGTAGAACTGTTGTTAAGGCATGGTGCTGAAGCTGATTATAGAGACAACAGAGGGACCTCTCCTTTATATTGGGCATCTGCTAATGGTCATTACGATATTGTTCAGTTACTTATTGAGCATCACAGCGACGTGGACGTTCATGATGACAGGGGATGGTCAGCCAAAGATCAGGCAATTACGCATCATCATAAAAATGTAGTAGAATTATTAAATGAGGCCGGTGCACACTAAGTTTGAAAATACATCATTGTTAAAAGCTTCATCACATTGATGAGGCTTTTATTTTATGTCATTGTCTTTATCTGATTGAATTCTTTACGAAAATGACTTTTAGCTTCGTTTTGTGATTTAATACATTTACCGCGGTGAATTAGAAGCTTTCTTACCAGCTGATTAGAGACAAAGATCAAACAGTTCTAAACAAGGAAATAGTATAGCTTAGATCATTCTTTAGCGTAAATGAGAAATATAGTAGGCCGTTTATGAAGATCAGGCAATTTTTTTGATTTCCAGCTTCCAATATGTTTTGAAATAATCTCTTCAGTGGGAAGCGTAATATCTGTAGCGGTACAAAGACGAGTATTCGTAGCACAGGTTTCTAACAGATCTTTTAATAGCTCATTATTTCTGTAAGGAGCTTCCATAAAAAGCTGGGTCCGATCATGCCGGCGAGATTCGCCTTCAAGTTGCTTGATCATTGAAATTTTCTTCTTCTGATCTATAGGAAGGTAGCCATGGAATGCAAAATTTTGTCCATTAAAACCAGCCCCCATGAGTGCTAAAAGTATAGAGGAAGGACCAACCAATGGAACAACACTTATTTGATATTGATGGGCAAGTTTCACCAACTTAGCACCGGGATCAGCAACAGCCGGAGCACCTGCTTCAGAGAGAATTCCTGCATCTTTACCATCTAAAAGTGGACGGAGAAAAGAATGAATCTCCTGCTCAGGTGTATTTTTATTCAAAGGGTAAAAATCTATTTCATACTCAGGAACGGTATCTCCAACCCATTGCAAAAACGAAGTAGCTGTTCGTAAGTTTTCTACCATCAGTACGTCTAATTTGCGAAGTACGTTTAAGGTGAATTCAGGTAATGTATTGTTTTCTCCTGTTTTACCAAGAGTCGTTGGAATAAGGTAAAGCGTTCCGGTATTCATGAGTCTACCCGTTCAATGGTGAATTTTTCATCATCTGCGTCAATGGTTTTTCGCCTGACATAACGATTCACAAAAAAACCGAATACTATGGTTACCGCTAAACCAACAAATGCAACACTCATGTTATAAAAAGACGTCGTTCGCTGTATTTCGTAAGTAGGAAAAAGTACAACTTCCTGGAAATTAGCTTTCTTATATTTAATGGGTATTGTGCTGCTTTCCATGAGTTCCTGTGCCATTTGAATAGATAAGGTTAACCTTCTTTCAATAACTTCGCCGTTAGCTTCAAATTCAATATTAACGTATCCATTACTTTGAGCGGCAATTTGTTTGACCTCGAAATCAGTGATTTCGGCTAAATATGTTTCACCGTTCTCATAAGTGTCTTTTGCACCTTGATAAACCAAACCTTGTTGAACGACTAAAAAGAGCAGGTAGGCTGGGATCAGCCAGTAACTATGTAAAAGGAGGTATTTATTCATTGTTTTCTGAAATTTGTCGGATAGTTGTTTCATATAAAGCCGGATCCCAGATGAGTCGCTGCTGAAAATCTTCCTGCATGTGATTAGCACTCATGTGGACCCAAAACCCAACAGGGAGCTGGTCGAAGAAGATAGCCTGAACCGAAGTATGGCCATCGTATGTGGAAGTCCCGAAATCGATGCCACCCAGTAGTCCCATTCTATTGTCATAAATCGCTCCATAATCATCAAAACTACGGGCAATCGGCTCCGACCCCATGGGCCATCTGAGTTTATTTTTAATTTGTTCTGAAATCTCGGCATTAAAGATCTCATTATTTAATAATTGAGCCATTAGCTCAGCTAAATTCTTTGTAGTTGCCCGGGGGAAATAAGCAAGAGCATCTCTTTCCTGCATAAAATTAAGGGAAAGCCGGTCTTCTTCGAACTGTGATTTCACTTCTTGATTGAAATCTGAGTCAGTTGCAAGCAACTCTGCATTTTTGATTGATTCTTTGGCAAATTCAGAAAAAGTAAAACCCTTGAGCTCGGAGGTATCATTCAAAGCCGGATTGATTTCCATATACATTCCGCTGAAAGGCAGAGGTAATGCTGTTTCAGTAAGTTCAAGACTATCCATCAAAGAACGAATATTATCTTCACCCAGTTTAAACCAAAGGTAATCAGCTGAAACAAGATCGCTGTTTTGCAGCATGGCTTTTACAACATCGTCGAGGGGAGCTGAGCCAGCTTCAAAGGTATCAATTAGTTTTTGATGATTATTTTCGCTGATCTCAGGCAGTGCAAATTTCTTTATCTCAGCTAAGCTAACTTCTTCTTTCGGGTTGAGCCCACCTTCATTTACCTGTCGTTCA
>JAVLBT010000197.1:0-4255 GCA_031580945.1 Gracilimonas sp. | reverse complement strand
CCTGATATGAAGATTAGGGTTCTAAAATTTGTAAGCGATTTCATCTTCCCTAAGCGTATAGAAAAGCCCTTACACCTTTTTTATAGAAATGATTTTTAAACCTGAAAAAGAAAAGCTTTATCTTGAAAACATAAATTTGAATAAAAAAAAATTCGCATGATTGAACGTTATTCTCGAGCGCAAATGTCGGAATTGTGGACCGATAAAGAACAGTTTCAAGCTTGGCTGGATGTGGAGTTAGCTGCCTGTTGGGCATGGGCTAAGCTCGGTAAAATTCCTATGGAAGATGTAGAAAAACTCTATGATAAAGCTGGATTTGATGTAGTCCGAATTAAAGAAATTGAAGCTAAAACCCGTCACGATGTTGTGGCATTCACCCGGGCTGTTTCTGAAACACTGGGTGAAGAAAAGAAATGGGTGCACTATGGACTTACTTCAACGGATGTGGTGGACACTGCCTGGGGTGTTCGCTTAAAACAAGCCAACAAAATTCTGATGGAGGGAATAGAAGGTATAATTGATGTCCTTGCAAGAAAAGCCAAGAAGCACAAATTTACGGTAATGATGGGGCGAACACATGGTATTCATGCCGAACCAACCACTTTTGGTTTGAAATGCGCCCTTTGGTATGCAGAGATGAACCGTAACTTAGAGCGTTTTAAGAAAGCAGCTGCTGATGTGGAATTTGGTAAACTATCTGGTTCTGTTGGTACTTTTGCTAATATACCTCCTGAAGTTGAAGAATTTACTTGCGAGAAACTTGGATTAAGTCCGGCTCCAATTTCTACCCAAACTTTACAGCGTGATCGGCATGCCTATTATCTTTCGACCCTGGCTTTGATCGGCTCAACCCTTGAAAAGATGGCCGTAGAGGTACGGCATTTGCAGCGAAGCGAACTTCGGGAAGCAGAAGAGGCCTTTAGAAAAGGACAAAAAGGATCCTCATCCATGCCTCATAAAAGAAATCCAGTAAGTTCGGAGAATATTTCCGGCTGCGCGCGTGTACTTCGGGGATATATGATGAGCAGCTATGAAAATATTCCACTTTGGCACGAACGTGATATTTCACATTCTTCAGCAGAGCGGATCATATTACCAGATGCGACTACGCTGTTAGATTATATGTTGCATCGATTTGCAGGAGTGATCGATAACCTTGTTGTTTTTGAGGACAATATGGAATCTAACATCTGGAAAACACAGGGTTTGGTTTTTTCACAGCGACTGTTACATAAACTTATTGATAACGGAATGCCTCGTGAGCAAGCATATGATACGGTGCAACCATTGGCTATGAAATCATGGGAAAACCAAACACTTTTTAAGCCCATTGTGGAAGCTGATAGAACTATTAAAGAAAGCCTGAGCCAAGATGAAATTGATGATGCATTTGATCTGAATCATCATACCCGAAATGTAGACAGAATATTTCAACGGGTGGGTTTAGCTTAACTTCCTTGTACACATATATATGTATATGGTACAGATAAATGAAAAGCCCGAATAATCTTATTCGGGCTTTATTAAATAAAAAGGAGCTAAAAGAATTTAAACAGATACAATGATCTCGTTTAAAATAGTGCTAGGACGCATTCGGTCAAAAACGAGCTTCCTGTCGGGCCAGTAATACCCATCGATATTTTCAGATTCTCCTTGAGCATCAATCAATTCTTGATTGATCTTATCTTCGTTTTCTTCAAGTTTTTTCGCAACATCTTTAAATCGCTCAGCTAATTCTTTGTCAGATGATTGGTTGGTGAGTGCCTTTGCCCAATATAATGCAAGATAAAAATGGCTTGAACGGTTGTCAGGTTCATTCACTTTACGAGATGGCGATCTGTCATTTTGGAGATATTGAGTATTTGCCTCATCAAGGGCTTCTGAAAGCACGATAGCACGGTCATTGTCAAAAGTTTTGCCAAGATGTTCAAGTGAAACAGCAAGTGCAAGAAATTCACCCAGCGAATCCCACCGTAAGTGACCTTCGTCGAGGAACTGTTGAATATGTTTTGGAGCAGAACCCCCGGCACCGGTTTCAAATAAACCACCACCATTCATTAAAGGTACAATGGAAAGCATTTTAGCGCTGGTACCGACTTCAAGAATAGGGAAGAGGTCGGTAAGATAATCCCGAAGAACATTTCCAGTTACGGAGATCGTATCCTTACCATCTTTGGTTCTTTTCAGCGTAAATCTCATTGCTTTAACCGGGCTCATGATTTGAATATCTAAACCATCAGTATCAAATTCGGGTAAATACGTTTTAACCTTTTTGATAAGTTCGGCATCATGAGCTCGATTCTCATCCAGCCAGAAAATTGCTGGGTCTCCGGTTTCGCGAGCTCTTCGCACCGCTAATCCGATCCAGTCTTTTATAGGCGCATCTTTGGTCTGGCACATTCTCCAGATATCGCCTTTTTCTACATCATGTTCAATTACAGCTTCTCCGGAATTATTCATAACTCTAACTTTTCCATTGCCCGGAATTTCAAAAGTTTTGTCGTGCGAACCGTATTCTTCCGCTTTTTTAGCCATTAATCCCACATTGGGAACACTTCCCATGGTGGTTGGGTCAAAGGCACCGTGCTCTTTACAAAAATCAAATACTTCTTGATAGATACCGGCATATGAACTTTCCGGTATGACTGCCTTAGTATCCTGAGTTTCATCATTTTTATTCCACATCTGTCCGGAAGTACGGATCATAGCAGGCATGGAAGCATCAATAATCACATCGCTTGGAACATGCAGATTGGTAATCCCCTTATGTGAATTCACCATAGCCAGGTCAGGACCATTTTCGTAGCACTTCTCAATGTCAGCTTTGATCTCAGCTTGTTTATCATTAGGCAGATCAGATATTTTGGACTCGAGATCGCCAAAACCATTATTTGGGTCAACACCTAATTTCTCAAGAGTTTTACCATGTTTTTCAAAAACATCCTTAAAAAAGACTCGGACTGCGTGTCCAAATATGATAGGGTCTGAAACCTTCATCATGGTTGCTTTCATATGTAAAGAAAACAGCACATTTTTTTCTTTGGCATCATTTACCTGTTCTTCAAGAAATTTAATCAAAGCCTTTTTATTCATGGCTCCGGCATCAATTACCTCACCAGGCTGTAGGGGTGTGCTTGCTTTTAAGACTTTGGTATCTCCATTTTCATTTACGAACTCAATGGTTACATCATCTGAATTCTGGACCGTTATGGATTTTTCGGAATGGGCGAAATCAAGGTCATCCATTGTGGCAACATGTGATTTCGAATCTTTGCTCCATTCACCCATGGAATGCGGATTTTTTTTCGCATACGCTTTAACTGGTTTGGGAGCTCGCCGGTCAGAATTACCTTCCCGGAGAACGGGGTTAACAGCACTTCCTTTTACTACATTATAGCGATCGTTAATCTTTTGTTCTTCATCATTTTGGGGCTCTTCTGGATAATCCGGGATACTGTATCCTTTACTTTGAAGCTCTTTAATGGCAGCCACCAACTGAGGAACTGAGGCACTGATGTTAGGAAGCTTTATAATATTTGCTTCCGGTTTTTTAGCCAATTCGCCTAACTCACCTAAAGCATCCGATACTTTCTGATCTTCTGATAAATAATCTGGAAAATTAGCAAGTATTCTTCCTGCAAGTGAGATGTCTTTTGTTTCAACCTGCACTCCAGCTGCCTTGGTAAATGCTTCTACAATTGGAAGAAACGAATGGGTAGCAAGGTAAGGAGCTTCATCGGTGATGGTATAAAATATTTTGGCTTTATCCGTGCTCATTTTATATAGATAATTTACAGTTAATTATTTGAGTTCAAGATCTTAAACAAATCGATATAAGAAAAATTCCGGGTCGGGAGTTTACAAATTTTACAGGCAAAAGAACATCTGTTAGAAAATTGAATATTGATCAGGTGGATAGGGAACTTTGATTTTGTGAGTCCTTATCGCACAGATCATTTGAAATTGAATAAACAGGATTCGTTATTCGATATTCACCTTGTGAATTGCCTATATTAATGTAGAACGGCTAACATTAAGCGTTAGCCTTTCAAAGCCAATAAAATTGAGGTATTGTTATGATCAGACCGATGTTTGGCTTCCGGCCAAAACCCAAAAAATTCGATTATCCCTTTCGTTATTATGATCCTAAGAAGGATGAACGCGAGCAGCGCAGAAAGCGTATCAAATTTGAATCTCATACACGAAGAAGGCCCAAACAATTTTCGCGGGTAGTCTTTTATGCCGCTTTATTAAG
>JAVLBT010000196.1:0-4313 GCA_031580945.1 Gracilimonas sp. | reverse complement strand
ACTATCGCATCTTATTAGCACTGCCCTTTTATCAACAATACTATTTTTTAGCCTCTCTTCAACGGCCAATTCCCAGGTTGTGATCAATGAGTTGATGCCCAGCAATCAGAAAACTATTGCAGATAGAGACGGAAATTATTCCGATTGGATTGAACTCTATAATCCGACTGATTCTACTGTAAATTTAAGTGGGTACGGTATCTCTGATGATCCGGAAGATCCATATCAGTGGGTATTTCCAGATGTTAGTTTAACAGCGGGAGGATACCAGCTGCTGTATGCGTCCGGTAAAGATGTACCTGGAAATAAAATTTATTGGGAAACGGTGATTCGAGAGGGGGATAATACGAGCTATATCATTCCGGAATCTCCCGTAGTGGCAAACTGGATTCAACCTGATTTCGATGATTCAAACTGGGATCAGGGTCCTTTTGGCATTGGTTATGGTGACAATGATGATAACACCGTAACAGAACAAGGAATTTTGTCTGTATTTACACGGACTGCCTTTCAAGTTGAGGACACTGGTATAGTCACCGATATGGTTTTTCATGTGGATTATGATGACGGATATATTGCCTATTTAAACGGAACGGAAATTGCCCGTGCAAATATGAATGGGGAAAGCCCCAGGCCATATAATGAAACAACAACTACGTTTGTCAATGACCCATTAATAGTTAACGGAGAAGATCCAATAGAGGTACCGTTAAGTCAATTTACAAATTTGCTTAGGGATGGTGAGAATATTTTGGCTATTCAGGTGCATAATACTTCTGTATTTTCTTCCGATTTGACAATAATTCCATTTTTATCTCTTGGATATTCCAGCACACCTCAGGAATATCAAGGAGTGGCGGAAGCCACAAACCTGGTGGAAAATGAGATTCTATATCCGCATTTGAATTTTAAACTCAGTTCAAGTGGAGAGACACTATTACTAACGGATCCCAGTGAGAATGTAGTGGATGCAGTAAGTTTCCCCGCTCTAAATCCTGATGAATCGTATGGGAGATTAGTTGGTAATATAAATGAATGGGGTATATTCTCTGAAGCCACACCAATGGCGGCTAATTCAGGCGAAAGTTATACTGAGCGGTTGATCATTCCGGAACTTACAAATAGCGGGGGTTTTTCAAGTTCTGAAGTAGTAGTTGATTTTGCAGATACCACGGTTCAAAATGTTTATTATACTACAGATGGCACGGTACCTGATGAAAATGCTTCTCTATTCGAACCACCCATTACATTCAATGAAACGACCGTTCTTAGACTCCGTGCTATTGAATCAGGGCGGCTTTCTTCAAATGTCCAAACTCACACCTATTTTATAGATCTGACACATGATTTGCCGGTAATTTCACTGGTCACGGATCCGTTTTATTTCTTTGATTACCACGAAGGTATTTATGTAGAGGGACCAAATGCGGAAGAAGCTGAACCACATTATGGGGCAAATTATTGGGAAGATAAAGAGGTCCCTATACATATTGAGTTTTATGAAATTAATGGGGATATGGGATTTAGTACAGAGGCTGGAACAAAAATATTTGGTGCATGGAGCAGGGCAAATCCTCAAAAATCATTAGCAGTATATTTCAGGGGCGATTATGGTAATAAAGAATTGAATTACAAGCTATTTGAGGAAAAAGACATTGACACCTTTGAGGCCTTTGTGCTTCGGAACTCTGGAAATGATATTACTTCACAGGGACATTCTATGTTCCGGGACGCATTGATGACAACCCTCGTAGAGGACACTGGAATTGAATATCAGGCCTACCGACCGTCTGTGGTTTATATCAATGGTGAGTATTGGGGTATTCATAATATCCGGGAGAAAGTAAATGAGCATTTTATTGAGTCCAATAGTAATGCTGACTCTGAGAATATTGACTTGTTAGAACAGTCAGCAAGAGTGATACATGGATCTGCAGCCAACTATAACGAGTTACTAACCGCTCTCGAAAACGCCAACATGCAAGATGAAAACCAATATCAGGAAGTAGAAGGTATGATCGATATTGATAATTACATCGATTATATGGCTGCACAAATTTATTATGCCAATACCGACTGGCCGGGAAATAATATTAAGTTCTGGAGAGATCAAATAGGAGGTACCGGCTGGCGTTGGATTCTATACGACACGGATTTTGGTTTTAATCTATCATACGGAGGCCATACTAATCACAATACATTAGCATTTGCTCTTGAATCTAACGGGCCGGCCTGGCCTAATCCACCATGGTCAACCTTTGTATTTCGTCGATTTGCTCAAAGCCAGGTTTTTGTACATAAATTTGTAAACCGTATGTCGGATCTTATGAACACGGTTTTTGAACCTGACCATGTACGCTATGTTATTGACTCGCTGTCTCAAAGGATTGAAAGTGAAATGCCTCGTCATATTCAACGTTGGGGGAACTCAGTTCAGGATTGGGAAAACGATGTACGTAAAATTCAAAATTTTGCGAATGGACGCCCATCGGTAATGAAAGAACATTTAAAAACACAATTTGGACTTTCAATCCCCTCTCCAATAATTGTTGATGTTTCAAACCAAGAGCAAGGCAGTGTAAAAATCAACAGAGTTTTACCAAATGAGTATCCATGGAGTGGTGATTATTTTGGGAATATTCCCGTAGAGATTACAGCGGTTCCCAATCCAGGTTTTCATTTTACAGGATGGAGTGGGTCATCAGTTTCAACTAATAAAAAGATTCAGGTTAATCCGTCTGATACACCAAACCTGGTAGCTAATTTCGAGCCTTTAGCTACAATCAGTGCTGACATTGTCATTAATGAGATCATGTATAATGCTGAGGAAAATAACGATCCCGCGGACTGGATAGAATTATACAATACCTCCAATGCTGAGATCAACTTGAGTGGTTGGGTTGTTAAAGATGAAGACGACTCCCATTCATTTATGATGCCCGACAATACTGTGATTGCTGCTCAAGGTTATTTGGTTGTATCTGAGAACACGGCCATGTTTGGGGATATTTATTCAGGCGAATATCCCTTGATCGGAAATACCGGGTTTGGCTTAAGCGGGGGCGGAGATCAGGTTCGGTTATACAATCATTTAGGAGTTTTAGTAGATTCAGTAGAGTACGATGACGACGAGCCTTGGGCAAAACCTGCGGACGGGGAGGGATATACCTTACAACTTACCGATCCTGCTTTGGATAATACGCTGGCATCCAGTTGGGAAGCATCAGAATCGGTGGGTGGCTCTCCAGGTTCAGAAAATGGTGTGGTTGTCAATATTGAGCGTACCGAAGAAACCCCGACAACTGTTGAGCTAAAACAAAATTACCCCAATCCGTTTAATCCAACAACCACGATCACTTTTCAAATACCTGAACGGTCAATTGTAGAACTTCGTGTTTTTGATATGTTAGGACGAGAAGTATCTGTTTTACAACAAGGAGAAATGAGTGCCGGTACATACCAAATAGACTGGAATGCGAGTAATTTTGCAAGCGGGGTTTATATCTATCAGTTAAAAATTGGGGCAACTTCGATCACTAAAAAAATGGTCTTAACAAAATAATTCGAATTATTTTGTAAGGAATGCCTTTGAAATCCCTCTTACTCTATACATAGTAGCTTTATCAGAGCCGGTTTTAGGGAAGCCGGCTCTTTTTTTGTGGAAAACAATCTGCTTAAAAGTCACAGAATGCGTACCATAAATACATGCGCAATACCCATACCGAACTTCTTAACTTTCGAAATCACGTTGAGACCAAAATTGATTGGGCTCCGCATCTGAACGTGATTACCGGTCCCAACGGTTCAGGCAAAACCAGCCTGATCGATGCCATTCATTATTTGTGCATGTCCCGAAGTTTTATATCCACGAGTGATATGTATGTGGTCAATCAGGATGAAAGTTATTTCATGGTGAAAGGTCATTTTGAGGGTCAGATACGGTCTGAATTTGAGGTTTCGTGTTCATATTCTCGTGGAGAAGGCAAAAAGATCTTTGTTAATGATTCACCGCTCGATCGTTTATCAGATCTTATTGGAATGGTACCTGTGGTCACATTGACTCCGGATGACAAGAAACTTACCCTTGAAGGCCCAACTGAACGCAGGAGTTTTATCGATTCTTTTATCAGCCAAATTTCTCCGGCGTATCTGAGAGACTTGATCGAGTATCGGCGTGTAAGAAAACAACGTAATTCGTTGCTGCAAGAATTTCGGGGCCCAACCTCAGTTCTTGAGGCCTATCTTGAGCCTTGGAATGTACAGCTTGTGGAGTCGGGGTCTCGCATTATTTCTAAGCGTTATGAAGTTCTGGA
>JAVLBT010000195.1:0-4372 GCA_031580945.1 Gracilimonas sp. | reverse complement strand
GAACCCGGGTAGACCGCTATGGTGTAACAGAGCCATCCATTGTAAAGCAAGGCAATAACCGTATCGTAGTTGAACTTCCGGGTGTGGAAGACAAAGAAAGGGTAAGAAACCTGCTTAAAGGAACGGCCCGGCTCGAATTCAGACTTGCAGCCGATGCTGATGCCTTTAGTTCTTTTGTAGAGCAAGTTTATAGTTACTATGAAAGTTATGAAGAACCTTCTGAGACTGCAGATACTACCAATCAGTCGCAGTTCAATCCTCTACAAGAAGTACTTGTACCTGCACAGAATCCCTATTTGGTTGGATACGCAACACCGGAAGACACCGGCCGCGTAATGGATCTTCTTAAAACCGAGGACCTTCAGCGAATGATGCCCCGAAATACAACCATGATGTGGAGTGCAAACCCATTAGCTGGTCAGGCAGGGCAGGATCTTTACCAACTCATCGGAGTCCGTACCCAGATAGAGCTCACAGGGGATGTTATTGAAGCTGCAAGTGTGCAATTTGACCCGGCCACAAATGTTCCGGAAGTATCTATGACCATGAACAGTGAGGGAGCTCGGACATGGGGCCGTATAACCGGCGCAAACATAGGAAAGCCGGTCGCAATTGTACTTGATGGATATGTATTTTCTTATCCTAATGTACAGACGAAGATTTCAAATGGCCGTTCTTCCATTACAGGATTAGACGGTATTGATGAAGCTGAAGATCTTGTGAATATTCTGCTTTCAGGTGCCTTACCAGCTCCACTTGAAATATTAGAGGAACGTACGGTTGGGGCAACATTGGGAGCTGAATCTATTCAAGCCGGACTAAATTCTATTTTATTTGGTTTAGGTATTGTAGCCATTTTCATGATCATTTATTACCGCACCGGTGGTGGTATTGCCGATCTGGCCTTGTTACTCAACATCATTTTTATTCTCGGAATATTGGCTGCATTCAAAGCTACTCTTACGCTTCCGGGCATCGCTGGTATTGTACTCACCATTGGTATGGCCGTTGATGCGAATGTTCTCATTTTTGATCGAATCCGGGAAGAACAACGAACTGGTAAAACACTCAAAGCTTCCATTGAAGCAGGATATGCTAATGCCATGAGCGCCATCATTGATGCTAATGTCACTACATTTTTTGTAGCCATTATCCTGTTTAGTTTTGGAGTTGGCCCTATTAAAGGATTCGCTGTCACATTGATGGCTGGAATTGTTGCCTCCCTATTCAGTGCCATTGTAATTACCCGTGTTGTGGTAGATTACCTGACCCAAGCCAAACAACAAGTTGTAAGCTTCGGTTAATCCATACCAAAAAAGAATTTAAAACGATTAAATACCTAATATTATGAGATGGTTTGAAACCCCTAATTTTGACTTTAACGGCAGCAGAAAAATTGCCTATGTGATTTCTGGCGTCTTATTCTTTGCCAGCCTTGTTGCAATATTTGTACAAGGACTTCAGTATGGAATAGACTTTAAAGGAGGAAAAGAGCTCGTACTTGATTTCGAAGATCCCGTAAGTGTCGTTGATTTGCGGTCTCAGCTTTCTGAGCCGCTTGGAAGTGCTCCGGAAATAAAGCTATTTGGCTCAGAGAGTGAAGTTCTGATAAGAACCGATAATGAGAGTGAAATTAATACGGTACAAAATATCATTTCCTCATCGGTAGAAGAACTTTACCCAGATAATCCGTTCCTGGTAATTAAAACCGACGTGGTGGGCCCCCGTTTTGCAGAAGACCTGAAATCGGGAGCTTTACAGGCTGTGATATACGCTATTGTAATTATCTTTATCTATATACTCATCCGATTCCGAAACTGGACATTTTCGGCAGGTGCTGTGGCCGCTCTCATCCATGATGTAGTGATCGTATTAGGCATCTTTACTATAATGTCAGAATTGGTTCCATTTAGTCTTCAGATCGATCAGGCAATTATTGCAGCCTTCTTGACTATTGTTGGTTATTCACTGAATGATACCGTAGTTGTTTTTGACCGAATTCGTGAAAATTCCAATGTTCACAAGGGAATGGACTTTATGCCCATGGTCAACAAAAGCCTTAATGATACGCTAAGTCGGACCGTTATTACTTCTATTACCACCTTGTTTGTGGTATCTGTGCTGTTTATTTTCGGCGGTGAAGTATTGAAAGGCTTTTCTTTCGCACTTCTAATTGGTATTGTGTTGGGTACGTACAGTTCACTATTTGTAGCCAGTTCATTGGTTGTTGAGCTTGAAGCACGTACAAATAAATCTAAAAAATAAAATGACAGGAAATTTATGAGCTTTAATACATCAGAACGCTACAATAGCGTAGTTATTGAATTTAAAGGCAACGTTATGGGCGGCCCTGATGCGGTTAGTCTTAACGAAAAATTGCATGAACTCATTGATGCTGAAAAAACCAATATTGTGGTTGATCTTGGCAAAGTAAAATTCATGAATTCGTCGGGACTGGGGATGCTCATCGGTGCATTAACCACCATGCGTAAAGCCGGTGGTGATCTTAGAATTGCAAATGCAACTGACAAGATCGAAAGCCTGCTGATCGTAACAAAACTGATCACGGTGTTTAAGCACTTTAAATCAGTTGAAGAAGCAGCTAAGTCATTCGAAGAATAATTTTCTAACTATAACTGACATTCACTGGGGTGTTTTGCACCCCTTTTTTATTTATCGTTCATTATGAGTACAAGAGTTGTAATTGGAGCACAGTGGGGTGATGAAGGAAAAGGAAAAATCGTTGATCTTCTAAGTGCCGACGCAGATTATGTAGTACGATTTCAGGGGGGAGCAAATGCAGGCCATACCTTGAAATTTGATGACAAAAAAGTTGTCCTCCACCTTATTCCATCCGGTATCTTTAACGGAAATGCCGAATGCGTCATCGGTAATGGAGTTGTCATTGATCCTATTGCATTGGTAGAAGAGATTAAAGGCGTTAACGATATGGGATTCAGCCTTCAGGATCGGTTTTATATCAGCCAAACAGCTCACGTCATTCTTCCCTACCATAAATTGCTTGATCAACTTAAGGAAAAACGCCGTGGTGGCGACGCTATAGGAACTACTGGCCGTGGAATTGGCCCCGCTTATGTAAGTAAAGTTTCACGGGTAGGCATTCGTATGGTTGATCTGCTTGATCGCGATATTCTCAGAACAAAGATCGATCAAAATTTGAAAGACATAAATTTTGCGCTCGAGAATCTATATAAAGAACCGGTTCTGGAAACCGAAGACCTTATGGCAGAACTTGAAGATGCCATTCAGACCTTGGAACCTTTTATTTGCAATACCAGTAATCTTTTGCATGAAGGTATAAAAAACCAAAAAAATATATTACTCGAAGGTGCACAGGGAACCATGCTCGATGTTGATCATGGCACCTATCCCTATGTTACTTCATCTTCGCCAACATCGGGTGGAGCCTGCATTGGTTCTGCTATTCCGCCTACCTCCTTAGATCATGTTATGGGAATCACAAAAGCCTATTGCACACGGGTTGGTAATGGGCCATTCCCAACGGAACTACTTGGTGAAAAAGGGGAAGAGCTTCGTAAAAAGGGAGCTGAATTTGGAGCAACCACTGGCAGACCAAGACGCTGTGGCTGGCTCGATTTAGTTGCTCTTAAATATGTAGTTCAACTCAATGGAATGAATGAACTTACACTCACAAAAATGGATGTAATGGATGGATTTAAAGAAATTAATGTTTGTACTGCCTACAAAATTGATGGTGTTGAAACCGATGTTTTCCCACTTAGCCTACAAGATATTGAAAAGGCAGAACCCGTTTATACATCCTTACCCGGCTGGAAAAACTCCATTGAAGGACTTACGAATTGGGATGAGCTACCTGCAACCGCCAAATCATATATTCGGTTTATTGAGAAATATCTAAATGTTGAATTTACTATCATTTCCACAGGCCCAAAAAGAAGTGAAACCATCAGAGTTCGATAATTCATTTTACCCTTAATGAATTGAGTTATTACTTATTTGTTGGTCTTGGTTTCAAAACTTAAGGCTGGAAGATCAGCCTGTAAACCACTGATGCAATGGCTGACAATTGCCCCCAATACCGTCTTCCAGATCAAAAAAAACTAAGATTGCAGCAGCCTACCCCTGAAACGTAGCTTTGTATTTTCCCGGACTTGAAGGAACTACCGATATTTTTTCTTCCCGTATCAAAAATTGAATAACTGTTTGAATTACGCTTTTTTTAATCTCCAATGCAGCTTGAAGCTCAATGATGCTGCTCTCATTGTTCTTTAAATGATTCAAAACTTTTTCCGCCTCCTCTTTGGAAAATAAGTCAGATTCGGTCTCTTCTTTGTTTAAACAGTTATCACAGTGTCCACATAGGTTAGCA
>JAVLBT010000194.1:0-4520 GCA_031580945.1 Gracilimonas sp. | reverse complement strand
GTGAAGGACCAGTGGAAACCTTTGATGACGCAAACCGCACCGATAAAGAACTCTTTGGTAAGATCTTTCACGGAATGCTGAAGCGTGGTGTTCACTTACCTCCTTCTCCATTTGAGGCATTCTTTTTGAGTAATGCCCTTACACCAGAAGATATCAGCAATACACTTACTGCTTTTGAAGCAACAATTGCCGAAATATTTACTTAAACCAATTGTCTTATTTTAAATCAAAATGATTACATAATGCGTCAGATCCACCAGCTCGCGCGAGCACTGGAGCGGGTGATCGCAGTTGTGGTAGGTTTGAAACGGCCCCATCAAACACAAGATGTTATCCAAACGACTAATCAGTCGCTAGTTGAGTATCTTGATATTGATATCTATTCACTGATTCAAATGGATCAGGATAAAATGATTCAAAAGCTGGAAGAAAATCCCGGCATGAATCATCAAAACCTGGAAAAAGTAGCAGATCTTTTCTTAGAAATGGGATTGTACTTTATAGAGGAAGAAACTTCGGAAATTGAACCCCATATACTTTTTGGGCGAGCACTATGTATCTTTGAATATATAGAATCAGAAGGCAGTATCTATTCTATTGACCGAAATCAAAAGATCCGGGACATCAGTGATCTTTTGTCCCTTTATTAGGTTCCAATTTAATGTTTCCAGCATGTTTATTTGGATGTAAATCCAGAATTTGAGGTACCCATGCTTTCTTTAAGAAGTTCCTCAAAATAGATATCTGATTTCATTACTACGGCTTTCCAGTTTGGGTAGAAACGGTCTAATAATTCAGCTTGTGCCCATCCACTGTAATAGAAGACCGATTCACTAAAACCAAGGTCGCTTTGCAGTTGTAGTATTTCTTTGTCGTAATTATTATGGGCCGCTTGGTATGAACTGAAATCGGGATCATCCATTACAATATCTAAGGGTTTATAAAAGGTGGTATCAGAAGCTATTTGCCAACTTTTGATCTCCGCATATTTAGCTAGTCCTTCCAGCCATTCCCGCTCTTTTTCGTAAGTGATCATTTTTGGGTCGAGATAAGATCTTCGGGTTTCCCGGACCGTGAGCCATTCTAAGATCAATTCTTTAGCATCAATTTTTTTTGGTTCTTTAATCGCTTTAGCCATCAATTTACGTTCCTCAACCCAAAGGTGCCTGAAGTCCGGGTTACTCCAAGGATAGAGGTCATGCAGGCTGTTCATTTTTTCAGCGTTTTCGAAACGTGAATAATTTTGGTGGGCTTGAAAAGCATGAAAGGATTCATGGATCAGGCTTGCAATATGCCAGTCACTATCAAATTTATTGATAAATAATTGATAAGGAAATATGGGTTTAAGAAAGCCAGGCAGATCTTCTTTTATTAGCTTCACTAAATTAATTTTTGTCCACTCTTTGGTGGTCATGCTGGCAGCTATTTGATCTCCAACCTGAACCACAAAGGCTTGTGGTGTTTCTCCATTTTCGGGCAATGGCTGCCGATAGTACCGTATTTGGTCTTTGACCAAATTCCATTCAGTACCAAAATTTGTGTTATATGGAATGCGTGTCCAGCCAGCGGTTGTATTTTCTATGTCAGATCCTGCTAAAAAAACATGAGATTCGTTATATAAAATAAACGGAATTTTTACCTCGCTCCATCCTGGCCAAACCTGATTTCCAATTGTGCGGCGAAGATGAATTGCTTCTGTTATTCGATGCTGTTCATTTGCAGATAATTGATTCGGTACGGCAGATTGTGTTGGAATTCGCATATTTAAAGCAGCTATAAGCGATGATAATATCCCAATCAATAATAAACCGAATATGGCTACTGTTTTTAGGTGGGACCAAAATCTCTTTTTCTTTTTCATAATACCTCCACGATTGCAAACAGTTCCCTTTGAATTAAACAATCATTTGTGAAGCGTTAATGAAAAGGAGGGTTCACCATCAGAGTGTTTCACAACAGAAAACACCGGTTTTGAATTACTTCCGTAGTGAAAGCGATAAAAGCTACTTCAGTTCCACTACTGTACACCCGGCACCGCCTCTCTCGATGGGAGCTGTTTTCACACTTTTTACATCATTGCGTGTGTTTAGGTATGATTGAATTTGGCTGCGCAAAATACCATCGCCTTTGCCATGGATGATCTCAACTTGGTTCATATTACGGAATACTGCACGGTCGATGTACTGGGTTACCTCATGCAGGGCATCTTCAGTCCTCATTCCACGAACTTCGATAGAAGGCTTCACCATTTCGGTCGTCAGGCTGTTATCCCCAACCATAATAGATGAGCGGGCTTTCTTCTTTTTCTCTTTCTTTTTTTCCACCTTCACTAGGTTTTTGTACTTCGTCTTGAGCCGTAATCCTCCAGCTTGAACGACAGCATTTTTACCATTGATCTCGGCCAATTCTCCGGTTGTGTTTCCATCCTTAAATCGAACATGGTCTCCTTTTTTGGGGGGATCATCAGTCTTTTGCTCACGTTCCTCTTTCTTCTCCTCAATTTCCTGCAGTGAGCGATCAATTTCCTTTTTCTCCTCTTCCACATCCTTGCGGATCTCTTTGATCTCGTCCTTGTCTGCTTTGTTTTGCTCCACGATCTGCTGCACCGCCTTTTCCACTCGCTGGTTAGCGGAATCCATAATCGACTTTGCTTCCTTTAACGCTTTCTCGCGGATCTTTTCCTTGTCCTTTTCGATCGCTTGAATCTTATTCTCAAACTTCTTCCGTTCAGATTCTGCCTTAGACTGAAGCGAGGTATATTTTTCTTTGAGGTCTGCTGCCTGCTGGGTTTTGGTTTCCAGCTCGGTGATGAGTGATTCCATTTTATTCTTGGCTTTTCCGAGGATCACTTTCGCTCGTTTCAGTACATTCTCATCCAGTTTCATGCGCTGGGCGATCTCAAAGGCGTAACTGCTTCCTGGAATTCCTTTTTTGAATTTGTAAGTAGGAGAAAGAGTCGCTTGATCAAATTCCATCGAGCCATTCACTGCCATCTCGTGCTCGTGGGCAAATACTTTCAGGGAACCGTGATGTGTGGTCACGATCACTTTGCAATCCTGCTGTAACATCCGCTCAATAAAAGACTGAAAAAGTGCTCCGCCTTCTTCAGGGTCGGTTCCAGCGGCGGCTTCATCAATTAATACTAAACTGCCGGATTCAAACTGCTTTACCGTCTCTCGCATCCACTGCAATCGGGAGGAGAAGGTACTCAGGTCATCTTCAATAGATTGATCGTCGCCCATATCCACAAATAATCCAGAGAATACCGGGAGTTCGGAAGTGGGATCCGCAGGAACGCCAAAACCGGATTGCACCATCAGACAGAGAAGTCCAACCGTCTTCATGGCTACGGATTTCCCTCCGGCATTGGGGCCGGTGATCATTAGGCAACGTTCACCTTCTTCCATCTTCAGAAACAGCGGGATGATTTTCTCGCGATTTTCTTCTTTTCGTATACCCAAATTCTTGAGTCGCAGGATGGGGTTATACGCTTCTTTTACACTCAGATAATTCTTTTCTGCGAGAATGGGAATATGACCATTCAGCTTTTGGGTAAGTTTGGATTTTGCCGCTATTACATCAAGTTCTGCGAGATATAGTGTATTCTGATCAATGTATTCTCGGTTTTGGCGAACGTGTTTGGTCAACTCCCGTAATATTCGCTCAATTTCCCGCTGCTCTTCGGCTTCAAACTGCCGGATCTCATTATTCATATTCAGCGCTTCCACTGGTTCGATGTACACTGTTTGTCCACTGGAAGAAACATCATGCACAAAACCCTGCACCTTGCGTTTAAACTCGGCCTGTATGGGAATTACCATGCGTCCGTTACGGATAGTTGGACCTTCATCGGAGGTCATTCCATCTTTGGACGCTTTGCTCATCGCCCGGTTGATAGTGCCGCGAAGATCACTTTTGCGCTTATTTAGCTTTCGTCGGATAGATTGCAACTCCGGACTGGCGTCATCCCGCAATTCCCCATGTTCGGTCACTTTCTCGCGGACATGTTTCTCCAGTTCTTTCATTGGGATCAAACCCTCCGAAACTTTAGCAAGCTGAGGATATTCATCGGATCGATGTTTCAGGAACTTTTTCACATTTCGGGAGATTGCGCAGATCTTTAGAATATCCACGAAAGCAGGTAAAGGAATCAGACTTCCCTCTGCTTTTGAAGTTGAAAGGTAATCACGGACTTCCGGAAATTCCCGAAGTGGAAAGGGATCGGGATTGGCAAGAACATCCAGCATCTCAGCTGTTTGTTGCGTTAGTAATTCAACCCGTTTACGATCTGAGGTAGGCTGCAACGTTTCCAGTAGTTCTTCCGAGCGAAGGGATTGTGTGAGCTCAAGGGCGGCTTCACGAATTTGTTGAAAACCAAGTTTATCTAAAAGGGATTTGGGGTAGATCTTCATCTAAAAAGTTTGAGTGTATTTGCTAACTCTTAAAGATAAAGGTAGGCGGGCTCGTTCCCAAGTTGTGGTATGGTTCAGATTACAGATGCTGAATTAGTCATAATTGGC
>JAVLBT010000193.1:0-4528 GCA_031580945.1 Gracilimonas sp. | reverse complement strand
TTGAGCCCATGGTTCCCATTCCAAACCCTAATTTTGCTTGCATATATCTTGGATCGCCACGATAGGCACTTCCTATTTTGGCCACCAGCTCAACTCCGGGAAGACGTTTGGCTTCGTCGGCGAATAATTCAGCTTGCTTTGTAGCTTCAGCTTGATTCCTTATTTCCACCGCAATCACGTTGGAAGAGTTAAAGCCAAGGTCTTTATTAAGCAAATAGCTCAATTGATGATTCATGGTAAATGTGGCAATCAGGAAGGCAATAGAAAGGGCAAATTGTGTAGTTATTAAACCTTTTACAAACAAAGGAATTCGTTCGGTACTCCGCCGGGATGAAAACATAAGCGCTGTGTTTTTACGAGCCATCCGGAAAGCAGGGTATCCTCCTGTAATTACAGTAATAACAATTATCATAACCAGTAAGGCCAGCCATAATACAGGATCACTTATGATAAAGACTTCAAAATCTTTGCCGATTAGGTTTTGAAAGAAAGGAGAAGCGAGTTCAGCTAACATCAGTCCCAAAATAGTGGCAATGGAACAGGTAACTAAAACTTCTCCAATTAACTGAAGACTTATTTGTCCTCGCTGCGCTCCTGAAGCCTTACGAATCCCGACCTCATGACTGCGCTGAGAGGCCCGGCTGAGTGTAAGGCTCATAAAATTCATTCCTGCAATAATGAGGATCACCAACGCAATTCCACCTAAAATTGATGAATATAGAATGTTGGTATTTCCAGTTATATAAGACCGATATTCCTGATTGAAATAAGCTCCATTTAGAGGTTGAAGTCCCATTACCAACTGTTGTCGTTCAGCAAAACCTCCTACATATGATTTCAATAACTCAGGGAATTTTGAGGTTAGGTCATCAGCAGAAGATTGATCGTTCAGTAAAACCCATGTTTCTCCAAATCCGATATACCAGCTATTGCGATAGGTATCTACTCTATCATCGGGTACAGATCTGAAATAGTTTTCAAAGGGAAGGATAATATTGAAGGAAAGGCTGGAATTGGCCGGTGGATTTTCAGCTATGGCAGCAACGGTAAGGTCATATTCTTTTTCGTGAAGCTTGAAAGTCAGTGTTTCTCCAACGGCATTTTTGGTCCCGAAATAATGCATTGCTTCATCCTCGGTAAGTACAATATGATCGGGGTTCTCGAGCGGTGAAGCAGAATTTCCATATAAGATGGAAAAGGTGAAGGCTTTAAAAAAACCGGGATCAGCAAAAGTGACCTCAACCTGGTGAAATTTGTCGCGATCTAAAACATGTACCGGGCCTAAAGCAATGTTCATAACCTGCTCTATTTCAGGAAATGTAGAATCCAAAACAGCTGCAAGAGGATGTGGAGTGGTTAAGGACTTTTGAATTTCTCCGGAATTCATCCCAGTAGTTTGCTCAGTAATTCGGTACAGTCGATTCGCATTTTCATGGAAATTGTCGTGCGACCATTCAAACCGGACGTAGAATACCAACAGGATACAACAGGCCAATCCAGCTGCCAATCCGCCAATGCTTACAGCTGAGTCTATCTTATTCTTTTTTAGAATTCGAAAAGCAATTTTGAGATAATTTCTAAACATAATTTTGAGCTTTTTTGACTTCAGTTATCAGCTATCAGCTTTCAGTATTTTCGATCTTGATAAAACTGAAAGCTGAAGTCTGAGAGCTTATAGTCATTATTTATTCACTTCTCAGGCTATCCACAGGGTTTACTACAGCTGCTTTGATAGACTGCCAGCTTACTGTTATGATTGCAATCATGATGGCAATGAATCCAACTGCCAGGAAAACAGAAAAGCCGATTTCTATTCGGAAGGCATAATTCGTAAGCCATTCTTTCATCACAAACCACGCTACCGGTGTACCTATCACAAAGCCTGCAGCAACAAGTTTGAGGAAGTCTGATGAAAGCAATGCGACGATCTTGGTTACAGAAGCCCCCAACACCTTGCGGATGCCAATTTCTTTGGATCTTCGTTCGATCATGAATGAAGAAAGCCCAACTAGTCCCAAACATGCGATAAAAATGGCAAGCCCCGAAAACACGAGCAATAAGTTTCGGGTTTGAAGTTCAGACTGATATAAGGCATTCAGCTGCTGATCCATAAACTCAAATTCAAATGGTCGGTGCGGGGCAATTTCCTGCCAAATATTTTCAAGTGAGGCAATTGTACCTTGAATATTTGAAGGATCCACTTTAACCAGCAGAAAATTGTACATATTGGGGTTGATGAATAAAGCGAGGGGTTCCACCTTTTCTTTGAGAGATTGGTAGTTAAAATTTTTCATCACACCAACCACTTCACCCTCCCTGTTTCCCAATACGTTAAAAGGCTTACCGATGGCTTCTTCCGGAGTCCAGCCATGAGCGGCTGCCAGTTTTTCATTGATGAGGTACACGTATCCCTGTTCAAGAGTGTAAGCGGGGTTTTCAGGAAATCCATTTCCCGCCAGCAGTTCAATACCCATTGTTTCAACCAGGTCGGCATCGGCAGCACCGGCTGAGGTACCAATGGGCTCCATAGTAGTGTTGTGAACAGAGCCGTATCCCCCAAATACCTTTCCGGGAATGTTAGACATGTAGGTTGCACTTGTTACTCCGGGTTGGCGCAATACCTCACTTTTCAGAAGATCTTGCTTGGGGGCCAGTTCATTGTCTCGGGCAGGAAGTACAAGCACTTCTTCTTCATCAAATCCCAGATCAGCGTTTAGCACAAAATTCGTTTGCTGGTAGATGATAACGGTACATAAGATCAAAAAGGTTGATAACGCAAATTGAGAAACGACCAAGCCTTTGCGAAGTTTGCCGTCAGACCCGGTGGTTCCCAATAATCCTTTCAGCACCCGAACGGGCTGATAGGAGGAAAGTAAAAATGCTGGATAGCTTCCGGAAAGTAATGCGGTCAAAATGCTGATGCCAAGTAATATTAGCCAGGCCGTGGGATCTGCAAACAGGTTAAAGCTGATGTCCTGCCCTAATAATTGAAAGAAAGGTTCTTTGAATATTTCGACCAGTATCAAAGCAATGACAACGGCAAAACAAGTCAGTAAAACGGATTCTCCGTAAAATTGCTTCATGAGTTGCGACTTGACCGCTCCCAAAGCTTTTCGGATTCCCACTTCAGCCCCTCGGCGTGAGGAACGTGCGGTAGCCAGGTTCACATAGTTGATCGTGGCGATTAGTAATACCATGATGGCCAAAAAGATGAAACCAATGACCGTTTGCATATTGCCCATTGGAGCTATTTCAAACTCAAAATCGGAATTCAGATATAGTTCTGTAATGGGGGTGAAGTATAATTCATCTACCCGGTCTTGATTCAGCGTTTCTTTGATATATGCATTGGAAGTTTCTGATAGTGAGGTAACGGCGTTACGTTCATTCAGCAAGAGATAGGTAAAAAAGTTGGCAGCCCTGATCTGGGAATCATCCAATTGAGACCATCCACTCATCGTATTTAAAGAGCCAAGATAATCAAAGCTGAAATGTGAATTAGAGGGAATATCTTCGATCACGCCTGTGACCTCAAAATCAATATCGTTATTAAAAATGCGGACATTGACGATCTCACCGATCGCATCAACATCCCCAAAAAGTTTAACGGCGGTAGATCGGGGCAATACCAAAGATCTTGGTGCTTCAAGAGCGGTTTGTGGATCACCGGTGATGAACTCAAAATTAAAAACATCAAAAAAGCTGGAATCTGCATAGAAGAAATGTTCTTCCTGAAATTTACTTTGATCCGCACTTATGATGGCTGGGTTGTACCTGGTAGGCTCATACAATCGAACCCATTGTTCAACATTTGGAGATATCTGATTTAGGGTTGGTCCAACCATTGAAGGCGTAACGGCAACGGATCGGTCTCCAAGCTCCATATTCACGCGCACAATGCGATCGGCATTGGCATGGAAATCATCATAGCTCAGTTGGTGTCGAACATAAACAAGAATCAACAGGCAACAAGCGATACCGATAGCCAATCCCGAAATATTAATTGCGGAATAGCCTATATACTTTCGGAGGTTTCGAAAGGTGATCTTTAGATAGTTTTTAAACATAATTCTATCAATTTACTGTGACCTGTTAACAGTGATCAGTAAAACTTTGCTATCGGTTTTCTGATCACTGTACTCTGAAATAATGTAATCAACAAGCGTGCCAAGAATAGAAAAAGGGTTTAAAACGATACTGAATGCACCCTGAATCCCAAAAAATGTTCGAAACGCTACATCAGGTGTTCGATTGTGAACAGTGCGAAGCTATCAGTTTTCAGTTTAACTGTGATCTATACTGTTGTTTAAAAATAAACACATTTGTTGTTTATAAAGCAATGAAATTGTATTTTTATATCAAACAATATCTCTATGATACTAAAATCACTATTAAAAGAAGTAGCCGAGGCTCAAAAAGAGAATCTGTTGAAATTGAATACAGGTTTGAAAAGGCATCAATTGGATAAAATATCTGAATTGGCTTCTCATGCACTGATTATATCGGGAATCAGGCGATGCGGAAAAAG
>JAVLBT010000192.1:0-4534 GCA_031580945.1 Gracilimonas sp. | reverse complement strand
ATCCACATTACCAACACATTATTTAACCCCTGAATTTCACTCCAGAAACCCCAACGCGATTATTTTAAACAAAAACCTATCCTTTTTTTGATTTTGAGCTTGTAAGCTCTATTTTCCGGCGTTAATAAACTCATCTTACAAAGCTATCACTCCATAATTATGGCAAAAAAACAAGGTTCTGACTACAAGGCTTCAAACATACAAGTTTTAGAAGGTCTTGAAGCAGTTAGAAAGCGACCTGCAATGTATATCGGGGACACAGGGCAGCGCGGTCTCCATCACCTTATAAATGAGGTGGTCGATAACTCCATTGATGAAGCACTTGCGGGCTACTGCGATTATATAAATGTAACGATCAACGAAGACGGCTCCATGACTATTTTCGATAATGGCCGTGGTATTCCAGTTGACACTCACGATAAGTTAGGTATTCCTGCTGTAGAGGTTGTACTTACTAAACTCCACGCCGGGGGTAAATTTGATAAGGATTCATATAAGGTTTCCGGAGGTCTTCACGGTGTTGGTGTAAGTTGTGTAAATGGTCTCGCTTCCTGGTTCAAGGCAGAAATCCACCGTGATGGGAAAATTCATGTGATGGAATTTGAAAAGGGCATTACAAAGACTCCCCTTTCAGTAGCGGGTAAAACCAAAGAGACCGGAACTAAGATCTCTTTTAAACCTGATTCGGAAATTTTTACGCAAACCACTGAGTTCAAATTTGATATAATTGCTGAAAGGATGCGCGAGCTTGCTTTCCTGAACCCTGAAATCACTATTGAATTAATTGATGAACGGGAAGAGGATGAAGAGCTCAAAAAAGAGATCTACCACTATGAAGGCGGCGTAAAAGATTTTGTTGATTTTCTCGATGAACATCGGGAATCAATGCTTGATACTCCTATTCATATTACCGGTGAAACTGATAATGTACCGGTTGAAATTGCTATACAATATAATCAGTCTTTCTCTGAAAACGTGCACTCTTATGTGAATAACATTAATACGCGTGAAGGAGGGAGCCATGTATCCGGATTTAGAAGAGCTTTGACTCGTTCTTTAAAGTCTTATGCTGAAAAAAATAATCTTATAAAATCAAACAGCAAGATCTCTGTTTCCGGAGAAGATTTCCGGGAAGGCATGACGGCCGTACTTAGTGTAAAGGTACAGGAACCCCAGTTTGAGGGACAAACAAAAACCAAACTTGGAAATTCCGAAGTTCAAAGTGCCGTTGAGATCATTGTTTACGATCAGCTGAATGAGTATTTAGAACAAAATCCTAAAGCTGCTAAAAAAGTAATTGAAAAAGTTGTTCTTGCAGCAGAAGCCCGGGAAGCAGCTCGCAAAGCACGACAGTTAGTACAACGAAAGAGCGTAATGAGTGGAGGCGGCCTTCCCGGTAAATTGGCAGATTGTTCCATAAAAGATCCTGAGCATAGTGAAATTTATCTTGTAGAGGGTGATTCGGCGGGAGGATCAGCTAAAATGGGTCGTAACAGAAGTTTTCAGGCCATTTTACCACTTCGGGGTAAGATCCTGAACGTTGAGAAAGCGAAAATAAACCGTATCCTGGAAAATAAAGAAATTCAGGCCATGATTACTGCACTTGGCACCGGGGTGGGGCATGGTGAAGACGATTTTGATATGGAAAAGCTTCGGTACCATAAAATTATCATCATGACAGATGCTGATGTAGACGGTTCTCATATTCGCACCTTATTATTAACGTTTTTCTATCGTTACATGCGTCCGCTTATTGAGTTAGGATATGTTTACATAGCTACTCCACCCCTTTACCGCATAACTGTTGGCAAAGATATTGAATATGCCTGGGACGATGATACCCGTGACAAAATGGTTAAGGAACTCAAAAAAGGGCGCAGAAAATTTGACGTTTCCAGATATAAAGGTCTTGGTGAGATGAATCCCGAACAGCTCTGGGAAACCACTATGGACCCCGAAACCAGAACCCTTCAGCAGGTTACTATTGATAGTGCCGCTGGTGCAGACAAGCTCTTCTCAACATTGATGGGCGGAGACGTGGAACCTCGGCGCGAATTCATTGAAAGAAATGCAAAATACGCCAACATCGATATCTAAACTTAATATTAAAGTTTTTAACTGATTCTTATTAGCTGATTTATGGCCAGAGAAAAAATTATTCCAATAACTATTGAAGACGAAATGCAATCTTCGTACATCGATTATTCGATGTCGGTGATTGTTTCACGCGCACTACCTGATGTCCGGGACGGCTTGAAGCCTGTTCACCGCCGTATCTTATACGGAATGAATGACTTAGGTATGCTTCATAACAGAAATTATAAGAAAAGCGCCCGTATTGTTGGTGAGGTTTTGGGTAAATATCACCCACACGGTGACAGCGCCGTTTATGATTCCATCGTTCGTATGGTACAAGACTTCTCTTTACGATACCCGCTTGCTGACGGTCAGGGGAACTTTGGTTCTATTGATGGAGATTCAGCAGCAGCCATGCGTTATACAGAAGTTCGCATGGATCGTCTTTCCGAAGAAATGCTGGCTGACATAAACAAAGAAACCGTCGATTTTTCAGCTAACTTCGATGATACTCTTGAGGAACCAACCGTTCTTCCGAGTATGCTACCAAATTTGCTTTTGAATGGCGCTTCGGGAATTGCGGTAGGAATGGCTACAAATATGGCTCCGCATAACATGACGGAAACCATAGATGGAGTAAATGCCTTTATAGATAATCCGGATATTGAGATCAAAGAATTGATGGAGCACATTAAAGCTCCTGATTTCCCTACTGCCGGCATAATTTATGGATATGAAGGGGTTAAAAATGCATATGAAACCGGCCGTGGAAAAATAACACTTCGCGCCCGGGCGAACACCGAAGAACTTCGGGGAAATCGCGAACAGATCGTTATTACCGAAATCCCCTATCAGGTTAATAAGAGTACACTTATTCAAAAGATCGCAAGCCTTGTTAACGATGAGAAAATTACTGAGATCTCTGAAGTTAGGGATGAATCTGACCGCGAAGGTATTCGTGTTGTAATTATTTTAAAGCGTTCTGCTAACGCAGGTGTAGTACTTAATCAGTTGTACAAGTACACGCAAATGCAAACGACCTTTGGCGTGATTAGCCTTGCGCTTGTTAAAGGTCGGCCAAAAGTGATGGATCTTAAAGAATTGATCCACCACTGGGTTGAACACCGCGTTGAGATCATTATTCGTCGTACCATGTACGATCTTGATCAGGCTGAAGCCCGTGCACATATTCTGGAAGGCCTTAAAATTGCCCTTGACAATCTTGATGAAGTCATCAAGACCATTCGGGCATCGAATAGTCCTCAAGAGGCGAATGTTAAGTTACGTAGTAAATTTGCTTTAACGGACATACAGGCTAAGGCAATTCTTGATATGCGTCTTCAAAAACTCACCGGGTTAGAGCGGGAGAAGATTGACGGAGAATATCGGGAGATCATCGATAAGATCGCTGATTATCGGGAGATCCTATCTAATCGGGATCAACAAACTACTATCATTCAAGAAGAACTTGCTGAACTAAAAAAACGATATGGTGATGAGCGAAGAACACAAATTGTTCATTCTGCAGATGATTTCAGCATAGAAGATATGATCGCTGATGAAGATGTTGTGGTTACGATCTCCAATAAAGGCTTCATCAAGCGTATGCCCGTGAGTGGTTATCGCAGACAACGCCGAGGTGGAAAAGGAATGAAAGGAACCACAACTCGGGATGAAGAGTATGTAGAACATCTATTTGTTGCCACAACACATAATTATATCCTATTCTTTACTGAGAAAGGTATGTGTTATTGGTTGAAAGTCTACGAAATACCTGAAGGTGGCCGTTTAGCGAGGGGCCGGGCTATTGTAAACCTTATTGATATCGCAAAGGATGATTCGATAAAAGCGTTTGTACCGGTTAAAACATTGGATGAAGAGGAGTATATCAACAATCACTCCATCATTATGACGACCAAGGGCGGGCAAGTTAAGAAAACGACTCTTGAAGCATACAGTCGTCCAAGAAGAGATGGTATTATTGCAATCAATATCAAAGATGAGGATAAATTGTTAGCTGCTGAGCTTACTGATGGTGATAGTCAGATTATTCTCGCCAATAAAGGAGGCCGGGCAATTCGTTTCCATGAATCTGAAGTTCGTGACATGGGACGAAATACATCCGGTGTTAAAGGAATGACTCTCGGAAAAAATGATGAGATCGTTGATATGGTTGTTATACGAAATGCACATGAAGCGACCGTCTTAGCCATGTCAGAGAACGGATACGGAAAACGTTCTTTAGTTGAAGATTATCGAGAACAGTCCCGTGGCGGAAAGGGTGTAATTACCTTAAAAGTTACACCTAAGACTGGTAATTTGATAGCACTTAAAGAAGTGACTGATCACGACGACTTGATGATCATAACAGAACAAGGTAAGGTCATTAGAATGAATTGTGGCGGAATACGAACTATGGGTAGAAATACTCAGGGTGTCCGAATTATGCGCCTCGATT
>JAVLBT010000191.1:0-4592 GCA_031580945.1 Gracilimonas sp. | reverse complement strand
GTATCGCCATATTGGTTTATACGAACATATAGCAATTCTCCATCTTTTCTTGATTGGTGAGAAACATTATAATTAGATGATTCTTCTCCAATGTTGTAGTCAATCGATAGCTCATCACTCTCTTGAGGTTAACTCCAGGAAAACGGATTGTTCAGAGAATGGAAAGCTGACCGGAAGGTTAAACATTGAGCAGAATTTAGCATTTACTGTAAACGTTTATAGCGACGATATTCTGGAACAAATGTTGGGAAATATCCTTCAGGAAATGTCGGATGTCGGATCGGTATATAATTTTTAAACTGACACTAATGATTGCCGAATTGATGACAGAGAAACCCGGTATTAATTAATCGAGCTGTATGCTGCCAAAGATTCCGAGTTAACCGATGAGAAAATTGAAGAGCACCAGGACCATAAGGGAAATTACAAGTAGTTTAATGCATATGTATAAGCGGGATCGCGTGAATCTTGAGATATCGGGAGCGGAGGGGGAGTGGATTTTTGCATAAAGTGAGTATCAAAATGGGTTATTATTTTCCTATTTACCCTTTCAGTATTCTATAGTAGGGGCTGCGAGAATTGGTGTAAAAGAGGAAGATTTTAGATTTGTAGGATGGGATATATATTGCATAGTTTCAAAAGATGACCCAAGGATTTTGGAGGCTATGCTAAAAAAAGGAATAGAATCGGGAGCAAAGAAAAAAAATTGGTTGTGTATATTCGAAAATGTACCCTCAAAAAAATGGAGAAGTGTTCAGTTATTTGATGGTAAAGGATGGATAGACTACAAAAAATGATAAGTAAAACAGATCGGTGATTAATGTTTCTTAAGGAAACATGGTTAATCAGATCAGGTTAAAAAATCACACTTATTGAAAATGTTTGTAAGGCATTGCTTTTAAATCACTCTTACTAAGTAAATATTTCAGCAAAATCATCCTCAAATGACCGGTATAGAATTTCAGTTTAAAGAAATCATAAAGGAAGCAGTAAGAGAAGTAATAAAAGAGGAAATGGAAAAGGGTACTTTAGCGACTTCTTCTAATGAAAAAGAAGGGATTATACCTCCAAAGGTTGAGCAAATAAAACCCAGAGATCCTGATTCTATTATTCGTCCTAAACAGCTAAGTGAATTGCTTTCGGTTTCTTCAACCACTTTGTGGCGGTGGGAATCAAAAGGTAAATTACCTAAAAGAATAAAATTAGCAGGTCGAGCAGTAGGTTGGCGCTATGGAGATATTCAGGAATGGTTGAGGTATAATTAAAACAAAATTTACTCGAATTTTCTGTTATATATAGTTTTCAGGAATAAGGGTGACGTAATCTGTCAGGGGTGGTTTATATTATATATGCATACTGAAACCTGGAATTTGTCCGGCTTCTATATAAAATATTAGGCTTAACCCGTTGCGAATTATTTTTTTTAAGCTTGAATAACTATCATATTCCGGTATTTTATGCACGAATATCGGTAATCCAAACAGATCTGATTACTAACAAATTTTTGATGGAATAAGTCGAGCTTAAAAATAGAATAGAGGTACGAATGATTGTCCAAATGTTAGAGTTTTGAAATAATAAATCTTATGGATAATACTTTTCCTCTTTTATAAATAAAAACCCATCCTTAACAATTTGAAATGCTTTTTAAATGCATAAAAACAGTTACTAGTTACTGTAGAATTTCAATTGCCTTTATTAGGCTTTAATCCGAAAAGGGTAGCAAAAAATTTTTGATAAAGATAAAATCGAAGGTATTAGTTAAAAAATATGGCTTTAAGGATCTTACATTTTGCAGATTTACACCTTGGACGTGGATTTAGTGATTATGGAGAAGCATCGGGTACACTTAGCGAGGTTAGATACAAAACCTTGGACAAACTCATCATTACTGCCAATGAAAAAGCTTGTGATGCCGTAGTAGTTTCCGGAGATCTTTTTGATCGTACCAGCATGAATAAAGCGGATGTGGTCAGGGCAATACAATCATTAAATAAGTTTGAAAACGGTCCTGTACTGTTGCTGCCCGGAAACCATGATTACATTACCTCAGATAGTAAATTATGGAGGTATGTATCTGAAGCCAAAGAAGAGAATGTTATAGTTCTTGATGAAACCAGCCCAGTAGATCTGACCCATTACGATATCAATGCGGTTATTTATCCGGGGCCTTGTAATGCCAAGCACTCTTCAGAGAATCAGGTAGAGTGGGTAAAAGATATTGAAAAGGATGTTTCAAAATTACATGTAGGTATTGCTCATGGCAGTGTAACGGGGGTGGCCCCTGATTTTAATGATGAGCACTTTCCAATGACCAAAGACGAATTGAAGAATGCCGGAGTTGACCTTTGGCTGCTTGGACATATCCATGTCCCGTGGCCTGATAACCCTGGAGGGAAAGATACTATTCTATATTCGGGGACACCGGAGCCAGATACAGCTAATTGCCCCCACAAGGGAACTGCTTTGGTCATAGAAATAAATGAACAAAAAAATATATCCATAGAAAAATTAACGACCGGAAAGTATAGGTTTGAACGGTGGAATCATGAAGTGACTTCACTGGAAGATTTAGAGAAATTAGCTCAAAAAGCCAGTGATCCTGACAACGCTCAATGTGTGTGCAGATTGAAACTTGAAGGGGTGCTGGACCCGGATGATTATGAAAGCTGGGTCAAAAGTATTTATCCAACCCTGAACCAATCCTTTTTATACCTGAGAATCAATAATAATGAGCTGAGAAAACGAATCACCAAGGAGCAGTTGTATGAGATATATCCGGAAGAATCATTTCCCGTACAGCTGTTGTCAGGATTTATAGAAGGCGATGATCAGGAAGCCCTGCAAACGGCGTATGATCTGCTTGAGGAGGTGAAAGATGAAAATTAAGTCTATTCGACTACATCCATTTGCGGGCCTGCAAAACGAAACCTTAGAATTTTCCGATGGATTAAACTTAATACTGGGACCGAATGAAGCCGGAAAGTCCACTATTTTTAAAGCCATTCAGCATGGGTTGCTGACGACCACCAGTTTGACAAAGTCGAAGCTGGAAAGCGAAATGGGAGATCTGTTCCCATTGAGCGGTGGGGATGTTATTCGAATCACGATTGAGCTCTACCTGGATAACCCTGATGAGTGCTACACAATCAAGAAGGAGTGGAAACCAGGAAACAGAACGGGCAGTGCTTCGCTAATTACCCCTGAAGGGAATGAGTTTACAGACCAAGAGAAAATACAGCAGATGATTGAGCAACTGCTTCCTGTTAAGCCAGGTACTATGAAAGAGATTCTCTTATCTAAGCAATCTTCTTTGCATACAAGCCTTTCAAGGGTTAAAGACTCTGATCAGATAAGGCAGGAAATCGGCGGGATTCTTCGAAAGAGCGTGATGGAAGCAGGAGGGGTTTCGGTTGACCAGTTTAAACAAACATTGGATCAACAATTTGAGAACCATTTTGATAATTGGGATAGGGATAAGAATTATCCCCAAACGGATGCTTCCGGTAATGACCGGGGAATTCACAATCCTCATAAACGAAATGTTGGGATCGTTTTACAGGCATGGTATAAAAAGGAAAAGGAGAATAAAAAACTTGAACATATCCAGCAGTATGAGGAAGAAGTAGATGCGTTGAATCGAAAACGTGAAACTGTTAACCAACAGCTTCAAGAGAAGAAAAACATTGTTGAAGAGTTAAAACCCAAGTTGGAACAGCAGACTGAACGGGCAATACTGGTAACCAAAAAAGAAACTGTTGAATCCAAATTAGATGAAGTTTCGCAGATAGCTGAAAAGTGGCCGGTATATGAATATCAATTGAAAGAATCTGAACCCAAACTAAAAACGTTGGAGTGTACACTTGATAAGCTTTCTGATGAGCAAGAAAAAGCATCCAAAAAGTCAGAGTTAACTACCTTAAAGCAAAGGATAGATAAGCTGGAAGAGCTTGATAAAAACGTTGAAGAGCTTAAGGAGGATCTGGAAGAAACAAAGAAAGTTACCGAAGAGGATGTTGAACAGCTACGAACTTTAAAACAGGATATTCTTCAGAAGACCACAACTTTAGAGGCCTCCAAATTATCTGTAATGATTACCGCTTTAACCCAAGTAGCAATTACATACAGCGGCGCTGAAGGTCTAAGCAATGAAGTGGAGTTGCGGACAGGAGACGAAAAAGCCATTAAAGAAAAAGGCATCTTTTCATTAAAAACGAACCAGATTAACCTTGAGGTAATAGCCGGAGAAGAAGAATTAAGTGGTATTGCAGAACAATTACGTGTCCTCCATAATAAGCAAGAAGATATTCTAAAAAGTTTTGAAGCCGCCGACTTGTCTGAAGTCATTAGTTTTAAAAAATTGTATCAGGATAAAGTGAATAGGTTGGAGTCTTTACAAGAGCAATGGAAGGATAATTTAGGTGATGATTCATTAGAAGAGCTTAAACAAAAGCTACGAAAAGCAGGAGATCTTTCGAATGTCAGAGCCTTGGATGTGATTCAAAGAGAAAGAGATGAAGTACTCGAAGAAAAATCTACTCTAAAATCGGATTTTAATAAAAAGAGAACGGATATAAGTACCTGGTCCGAGG
>JAVLBT010000190.1:0-4773 GCA_031580945.1 Gracilimonas sp. | reverse complement strand
GGAGTAGAAAAAACTGCTGGATTTTGGAAGGGTATTGGATTTGATTCAGGAACAAACAGACATGTTATTAATAATGCAACCATCGAATATGGTGGTAATACGAGTACTCATACCGGGCTTAACGAAGCCGCAAATATTGCCCTCGAAGAGAATGTATTAGAAATGACAAATACTACCATACAACATAGTGGGTCCTGGGGATTATACATCGAAAGTGGCGGATCATTGTTACCTAACTTTACTTCGAATACATTTGCTTCAAACTCAGAAGGATCTGCTTTTCTATCAGCCACATTAACTCCATTTCTTGACAGCGGTTCTACTTTTAATGATGCAGATGATACAACCCCTTCTGAAGTGTTCGTTTTTGATGGAGGGAACCTCAACGATGGTGGATCAATTTCAGCTTTAGATGTTCCTTATCGGATCATTAATAGTAATATATTCCAAATTTCCAGTGATGTAACTATTGAACCAGGAGTAGTTATGGAATTTGGAGAAGCTGCTGGATTATACGTGTCCAGTAGTGGAAAGCTTACAATAAATGGTTTAAGTGGAAATACCGTGTTACTTACGGGTGTCGAAAAAACATCCGGGTACTGGAAAGGTATTGGGTTTGATTCCGGACCAAGCCGCCACTTAATAAGCTATACAACGATTGAATATGGTGGTAATCCAAGTACTCATTCTGGGCTTAATGAACAAGCAAATATTGCGCTTGAGGAGAACATTCTTGAACTCAATAATAGCACGGTACGTGCTAGTGGTAAATGGGGACTTTATGTAGAATCAGAAGGTTCTGTTCTTCCTGATTTTTCCTCTAATACTTTTTCTGAAAATACCGAATCTCCCCTTTATATCCCGCCAAGCCTCATTTTTGCACTCGATAGTGATTCAGATTTTACAAATAATCCGGAACGATATATTCTGATATGGAATACAAGTACTTCCCGAAGTGGAACGATATCTCCACTTGCAGGTGATGTTCCTTACCGAGCACAAAGAAGCGCATTGTTACGTTTTAGCAGTGAGGTCACAATCGAAGATGGTGTAGAAATGGAATTTGAAGAAGCCTCCGGTATATTTATGCGCGGAAATAGTAAGCTCGTTGCTAATGGTACAAGTTCTGATGGTATTCTTTTTACGTCTTCAGAATAATCTCCAACCAAAGGTTTCTGGAAAGGTGTTGGGTTTGACAGTAACGACCTCTCTCATGAGCTAACTTACTTGACTATTGAGTATGCAGGTGGAGGTGATATGACCAATGTAAATGGTGGAGGTAATTTGCGATTGGATTCGAGCTCAAACCTCAGTTTAACCAACTGTACCATCACTGACAGCGAAACCTATGGTATATGGAGAGATTCCGACAGTTCAGTTATTAATGAGACCGGAACCACCTACTTACGAAATAATAGCGGCCCTCAAAACACCCCTTAAATTTCATCAGATTATTGATTATTAATTAGCTTAGAAAAGCCCTAAAGCAATATTTGCTTAGGGCTTTTTTACTTTATGGATTGGGTAATCAGGCTTGATCTTCTCATCCTATAACTTTTTATCGATCCTGAACTTTACCAGTTCGAAAGCACAAAATATTCCCTTCAATACCTGTTCGTTTTATTGGATATAAATAAAATTGTGGTTGAATGACTTGAGGTATAATCCACCTGTCGGGCTACGCATGACTGATGGATGACCACATTTTGGCTATCTATTATAACTCAGACCGGGTGGCTCGTTTTGGCGTTCCCAATAGGTTTTTGGGAACTAGTTGACAGTTATCAAGCGTGAGCTACTTGCCTTATATATGCAAGATTCTTCGGGAGTACCCTCAGAATGACGATCTAAAGAAAAACTTTCGAGCTCGAGTCCAACTCACTTCTTGAATTTACCTCGTCCTGTAATTTGCTCCAACGCAGAGCATGTGGAGCGAGCCTAAAGTGGAAGAAGCGAAACCTTTTCACCTTTCCCCTTTTACTTTTGCCTTAATGCGCTTCCAACCAGTTTTCTGCAACTCCTGACTCCACTTTCAGTGGCACATCCAATTCCACTGCGGATTCCATCAGTTCAACGATCTTAGTCGGTACTTCATCGAGTTCGCTTTCATGAATTTCAAAAATGAGTTCATCATGCACCTGGAGAAGCATCTTGCTCTTCTTGTTTTGTTCGATGAGCCAGTGATGGATCTCGATCATGGCCAACTTGATGATATCAGCGGCCGTTCCCTGAATAGGCATATTAATAGCGGTGCGTTCCGCAAATCCGCGCACATTCCAATTGCTTGCTTTGATATCCGGAATGTAGCGCCGGCGCCCCAGCATCGTTTTCACATAGCCATGTTCCCGCGCAAATTCCTTGGTTTCATTAATGTATTTCAGGATGTTCGGGAATCGCTCAAAATACTGATCGATCATTTCCTTCCCTTCGTTATTCTCAATGCCCAGCCTGGATGCCAAGCCATACGCACTCACTCCATACGGAATACCAAAATTAACTTCCTTCGCTTTACGGCGCTGGTCACCGGTTACAGTATCAATAGAATCCAGATTGAAGATCTCTTTGGCAGTTCTGGCGTGAATGTCCTCATCGTTTTTAAAGGCTTCTATCATTGCTTCGTCTTTAGAAATATGAGCGATCACCCGTAGTTCTACCTGGGAGTAATCCGCTGACATTAGCTCAAATCCTTCTTCAGCAATAAACGCCTTGCGTATCTCCCGCCCTCTTTTGGTTCGTATCGGTATATTTTGAAGATTCGGATTTGAGGAACTGAGTCGCCCGGTGGCTGCCACACTTTGATTGAATTCAGTGTGAATACGACCAGTTTCTTCAACAACTAAGTCAGGTAAAGCATCCACATACGTAGATTTCAACTTGGTCAGTTGACGATAATCCAGGATCAGGCTCGGCATTTCGTATTTTGGAGCCAGCTTGGTGAGTACCGATTCTGCCGTTGAATATTGTCCGGTTTTCGTTTTCTTTCCGGCAGGCAAACCCATCTTTTCAAAGAGAATGGTACCCAATTGCTGCGGCGAATTTATGTTGAATTCCTCTCCTGCCTTATCATAGATCTCAGTTTCCAATTCTTTCAGATCTGACTCCAGTTCTTCAGAAAAGGTTGAAAGCATATCCGTATCCAGCTTAATCCCTTTCAACTCCATCTCACCCAAAACTTCCATGAGCGGGAAATCGACTTTATAGGCAATTTCCATCAATTCGTCATCTTTCAAACGATCGCTCAAAATTTCATACAGGCGAAGTGTGATATCGGCATCTTCACATGCATAGAGATAGACATCCTCTACCGCCAGATCGGCCATAGACTTTTGTTTTTTACCTTTTCCGATGAGCTCCTCAATGGGCACGGGCTTATAATTCAGGAGGCTTTTTGAGAGCTCATCCATCTTCAGTCGCTGGTTTGCATCAATGAGATAAGCCGCGATCATAGTATCGAACGCATTGCCTTTGATCTCGAGCCCGGCTCGCTTCAACATCATAAAATCGAACTTATAGTTATGGGCGATCTTTAAGATGTGTGAATCCTCAAAAAGTGGGCGAATGGCTTCAATTACTTCATTTTCATCCAAACCACCCTCAACATTTACCGGAATATAATATGCGGTTCCCGCCGTGGCCGTTAGTGAAATTCCCACTAATGAGGCCGTAACAGGATCAGCACTGTCCGTTTCTGTATCAAAACAAAAATGCTCTTCATCTTTGTATTCATCTACCAATCCCTTCACTTTATCAAGCGTATCGAGCAGAGCATAATTCACTTTCTCTTCATTCAGCTCTTGCTTTTCAGCTTCTTCTTTAAAGGAACCAAACAAGTCAACCTGATCACCATCTTCCTTGGCGACCGGACCTTCTTCTCCCAGATATCTTTTCGTGAGTGTTCGAAATTCCATCCGCTTAAAAAATAAACCCAATTCTTTCTTATCCGGTCCTTCCCATTCCAATGCCTCCCATTCAACCGTTTCGGGCACATCGGTTTTTATGGTGACCATGTATTTTGCGTGAAGGGCTTGCTCGCCATAATCCGTTAAACCTTCCCGGGCACGTTTACCTTTGATGTTTGGCGCATCTTCAATAGCCGCTTCCAGCGATCCATACTTTTTTATAAGTTTGGGCGCTCCTTTTTTTCCAATGCCGGGTACTCCCGGAATATTATCTGAGGTATCGCCGATCATCGCTAATACGTCAATCACCTGATCAGGATAAACACCGAAATAATCTTTCACTCCTTCCCGATCGATGATATTGAAGCCCCCGTTATTGTTGTCAGGCTTCATCATATGAATATGATCATGTACCAACTGCATAAAATCTTTGTCCGGCGTCACCATCATTACATCCACATCATCGGCATTAGCCCCGTTGGCGATCGTGCCTATGATGTCATCGGCCTCATAACCATCCTGTTCAATATTTTGAATGCCCCAAGCTTCAACCATCTCTTTGATCAGCGGAATTCCGATCTTCAATTCTTCTGGCTGTGGGGGTCGGTTGGCCTTATATTCCTCATCTTTTTCATGTCGAAAAGTTGGTGCATGTGTATCCCATGCTACAGCGATATGCGTAGGCTTTTTCTCCTCCAGCATTTTCTCAAGGGTGTTCGCAAAACCGAGCACTGGACCGGTAGGAATGCCTTCTGAATTTTTTAAACGGCTGTTGATAAATGCGAAATGAGCACGATACGCAAGTGCCATTCCATCGAGTAAATAAAGGAGTTTTTTCGACATGAATTTGTTTATGTTTGAAGCCCTAATTTTC
>JAVLBT010000018.1:0-30690 GCA_031580945.1 Gracilimonas sp. | reverse complement strand
GTTGAGAATTGAAATATCCCGCCAAAATCGGTTGCAGCATTCGAATTCTGTGTCCGGCCATGTGCATTTCCAAAATTATGCCCGATTTCGTGCATTAGTGTATAACTAAAGCCGATCTGTTGAACACGATTAACAGAATACCCGCTGCTTGGTGAACCGCCAACACCGTTGGGTCTATAAGCAATGCCCCCGGTATCATTTATTGAGTCTACTAATGCAACCAGATCTGCGCCAAATTGATCACGGAGGGAATGAATATCGACCGTATCCGGATTCCCGGTGTACGTATTATCTACTAAGTCATTTAATTTATTTAAAGAATTATTTTCGGGAGTATTTGCGATTTCGATATGATCTAAAAACCGGATCTTTAACGTAAGTTTGCTATTGGAGATGATGTTATTTTTAAAGCTCTCATTCAGAGCAAATATTTCTTGAATATCATTGGTATGAGTATTGTTAGCACCTGAAGCCCATTCTTTAGCTCTGCTTGTGTATAACACCAATACGTCAACGGTGGTGGTGTCGTTGTAGTCCTCAATATCATATACAGGATTGGCATATTCGCCACCGGCTTTAAAAAATGATTTTTGTTGGGAAGCACGATTCATTGGCAAATCATCAAAGGAGCAGGCATGGATCTCATCGTTGATCTTGAAAAATTGATAATCCCCATTTTTAGCCTGAATTCGGTACGGAATTCCCTCAAAGTGAATGATTCCGGAAAGCTTTCCTTCTTTTAAAAGCAGGTTGCTGTAACTGTTACCTTGTTTCGGATGGCCCGTTATGGCTGTGTAACCAAATCCGACTTTATTTTTACCTTTTATGGTTTGAAGAAACGATGATCCATCTAATTCCAAAGTAAGCTGCTCACCTTTATCCAGAGAATTAAGTACCCGATCTTCATTTATTTGGACTTCATATACCTTTTCACCCGTTGTTTTGGAAATTTGTGATGTAAAAACAAAATCCTGAGCTACAGAAAAGCTTGAAAACCCAAATAACACGAAGAAAATTATGAGTAGCCCTTTTGCTTTTAGAGTCATGAAGTAAATGGATTTAGAAATGATTTTAGGTTTCATTAACCAAACTATAAATTATGTAGAAATTTTGGTTTTATTCTACATGGATTTAATGCTGTACAAATAAAAAAAGTCTGTCATTAAGAAACGACAGACTTTGATTAGAAATGCTTAGTGACGTATTATTTGCTGAGTAACTTCTTAGACCTTCATTGCATCTTCGACCAGTTTGGTCTGTTCGGCTTCATGGATCTTTTTCTGTCCTGCAGCGGGTGAAGCAGAAGCTTGTCGGCCAACATAACGCAGTTTTTGGCCATCCTGCAGTAGCTCCATAAATCGGGGGGCAACAAATGTCCAGGCACCCATGTTTTTTGGTTCTTCCTGGCACCAAATGATATCCTTGATAGAAGTGAAATCTTTTAATTGCTCTTCAATTTCTTCATCCGCAAATGGATAGAATTGTTCAAGACGCGCTATTGCGACATTCTCGATTTCATTTTCCTGACGGTATTTTAGCAGATCGTAATACACCTTACCTGAACAAATGACCAGTCGCTTAAGCGATTTTGGATCAGAATAATCCTTATCAACAATAAAAGGTTGAAATTTGCCATTAGCGAGATCATCTCGGCTTGAAGTAGCCATTGGATGCCGCAACAAACTTTTAGGAGTCATCAATATAGCTGGCCTTTTGGTTTCCTGTAAAGCCTGTCGGCGAAGCATATGATAATATTGTGCCGGAGTCGTCAGGTTCATAACCTGCATGTTATCTTCGGCACAGAGTTGAAGGAAACGTTCAAGCCGCGCAGACGAGTGCTCCGGGCCCTGTCCTTCATATGCATGAGGAAGATTCATGACCAGATTTGTTTTCTGCCCCCACTTAGCTTTACTTGAACTCACAAATTGGTCAATAATGATTTGGGCCCCGTTGGCAAAATCACCGAATTGAGCTTCCCAAATAACCAGAGCGTCTAACTTCTCTGCGCTGTATCCAAATTCAAAACCCAAAGCAGCAAATTCACTCAGAAGGCTATTATAGACATGGAAATGAGCCTGATCTTCAGAAAGATTGTTTAGAGGTATAAATTTCTGATTGGTTTCAGTTCCATGCAGCACAGAATGCCTGTGAGAAAATGTCCCTCGCTCAACATCCTGACCGGTTAAACGAATGGTTGTCCCGCTTTTTAGGAGTGAACCGAAGGCCAAAAGCTCTGAGAAACCCCAGTCTATTTTCTTCTCATTTTTATTTACGATTTCAGCGCGTTTTGCAAGCTGCTTCAGCAGTTTGGGGTTAGCATCGAAATCTTTAGGTACAGTATTTAATTTTACAGCAATATCCTTAAGCTCTTCTGCAGGATAGGTAGTATCCGGATAAGCACTCCACTCATCTTGTGGGGTTTCCGTTCGGTCAATCAGATTATCAGTTATTTCCAGATTTGGTGCTTTTTTGGCATCTTCAAAAGCTTCTTGTAAAAGCTGATCAAATTCATCAAAGATCTGTTGTGTTTCTTCTTTCGTAAGTTCACCGTTTTTCACTAAGTGATCAGTATATACATCTCTGACAGGAGCATGGTCATTGATCTCTTTATACATACCGGGTTGGGTAAAGGCAGGTTCATCGCCTTCATTATGCCCATGCTTCCGATATCCGATCAGATCCACCACCACATCTTTACCAAACTTTTGCCGGTAGTCAAGTGCCATCTGTATGGCATGAACCGCCGCTTCCGGAGTATCTCCATTTACGTGGAAGATAGGTGCTAATATCATTTTTGCCAGGTCAGAAGCATATTCTGTAGACCTGCCATCTTTGGGTAGTGTAGTGAAACCAATCTGGTTATTAATGATGATATGCATAGTACCACCGGTTTTATATCCCTCAAGCTGAGACATATTCAACGTCTCAGCAACAACACCCTGTCCGGCAAATGCAGCATCACCATGCATTAAAACGGGCACCACCCGGTTTTGTGGATCTTCCTTTTCATGATGATCCTGCATAGCTCTGACAGCTCCTTCAACCACAGGATTGACGGCCTCAAGGTGAGATGGATTTGGCATGAGCTGAATTTCAATTTCAGATCCGTCAACCGTTTTGTGAATGCCCTTAGCTCCCAGGTGATATTTAACATCACCAGAGCCCTGAATGGTGCCGGGGTCAATATTACCCTCAAATTCCGCAAAAACCCGGTTATAGGGCTTGTTCATGATATTTACCAACATGTTTAGACGCCCCCTGTGCGCCATACCCATGAAAAACTTCTCTATGCCATGGTAGCCGGCACGTTCTAATAAAAAGTGGATCATTGGAATAAGCGTGTCGGCTCCCTCCAGTGAAAAACGTTTGTGGCCAATGTATTTTTTATGCAAGAACTCCTCAAAGGCCATCGCCTGATTGAGCTTATGCAATATTTCACGCTTGTGATCTTTGGAAAGTTGAGCATTGTTTCCAGTCGATTCCATGGTTTCACGCAACCATTTACGTTCCTCCAGATCCAACAGATGCATATATTCAACTCCGATGTTTCCACAGTAGGTATCTCGAAGTAAGCTAATGATCTCACGTAGGGTGGCTCTTTCTTTTCCACCCAGGCCTACGCAATAGAATTCACGATCCAGATCCCATAGTGAAAGCCCATAGTATTCAAGGTCGAGTTCAGGGTTTCTGCCAGGTTCTTTACCCAACGGATCCAGATCCGCAAGTACGTGGCCGCGCATGCGGTACATATTGATGAGTCGATAAACCCCAACTACCCGCTGATCGTGTTCCAGAGTATTGGCATTTCCGGAAAAAGGGCCAGAGTAATTATCCTGTCCATAAGGTAAAGGCTCATATGGGATATCAAGATCAGCAAAAATCTTGTCATAGAAATCTTCCTGACCGCTAAGCAGAGCATCAATTTTTTTCAGGAACATTCCGGATTCAGCTCCCTGAATGATGCGATGATCATAAGTTGAGGTAACCGTCATCACCTTACTTACCCCAAGCTGATTAAGAACCTCTTTCGACATAGCCCGATACTCAGCAGGATAGTCAATTGCACCGGTAGCAATGATCGCACCCTGTGTTTTCATGAGCCTTGGAACCGAAGATACCGTACCGATGGTTCCCGGGTTGGTTATGCTGATCGTTGTTCCCTGAAAGTCTTCGATCTGTAAATTTCCATTGCGCACCTTTTCAATAAGTTCAGCATAGGCATGCAAAAATTCCTTGAAATTCATCTTGTCGACACCTTTAATATTCGGGACCACAAGATTTCGGGATCCATCTTTACTTTGAAGGTCAACAGCTACTCCCAGGTTTACTGAATCAGGGATCACACGATAGTGATTACCATCTTTGAAAAGGTAAGAGCTGTTTAAATTAGGATACTCTTTAAGAGCACGAATAATGGCCCAGGCAATAAAATGAGTAAAGGAAGCTTTGGGTTCATGCCGACGTAGTAAATGACGGTTAATGATCGTTCGGTCCTCGACCATCATTTTCACCGGAAGTACTCGAAGCGAAGTAGCAGTTGGGACCTCCAGAGAATCATCCATATTCTCTACGATCTTGGTAGCTACTCCTTTGATCTTCTCTAATTGTGCATTTTTGGGAGCTGCCGCTTCTTTTTTAGGGGCACTTTTTTTCTGCGTTTCTTTTTCTTTTACCTGTGTGTCTCCGTTTGTAGCAGGGGGGGCTGCAACTTCGGTTTGGGAAGGTTGTAACTCTTCGGGCTCGGAAGCATCCACAGGTTTGCCCTCAAGTTCATCAAAATATCGTTTCCAATGGGCTGGAACTGATTCCGGGTCGTTTTGATATTGATCGTACAGTTCTTCTACTAAAGCAGAATTTGGGCCAAATATGGCTTCAAGTGATTTCAATGGTTTGTTAACCTCTTGCGTTGTTTAGGCAGCGATTTAAAGTGCTAATGTAAATTCCTTTAAAATGATTCAGAATCAATGAAATATGAGGATTTATACATAGCAGAAATTAAGGATTACATCTTTAAAAAACGATAATTTATCTTTGTTGATTACAATAACGGTTTAAAGAAATTTATTCGAAAGACAAAATAAAAGTTATCGGTTACTTTATAGGTCATAATTTTTATTGTTCATGAAAAATGAAGGAAAAAAAGATGGATATTATTCGATCACCATTTTTTCTTCTTGTGACTCCAGTTCTTTAGGAATCGAATCTTTTATGACCTCAGCAAAGGCTTCAATTAAATTCTTCTTTAGAAATTCACGACTGTATACGAGCCGAATTTTCCGGGAGGGTACAGGATCTTTGAATTCTTTCACAAGTCCATTGGCACAACGTGTATCATGGTCATCCATGGCAAGGTAGGGCATCAGGGTAACACCAAAGTCTTGTTCAACCAATCGTTTTAAAGTTTCCAGGTTTCCACTTTCAAAGATGATGGGTGCTTTGTTGCGTTTCTCATTGTTCTTTTTGCAGATCTTCATGGTTTGATCCCGAAAACAGTGTCCTTCATTTAACAACCAAAGATCTTCTTTATAAAGGTCTTCCACATCAATCTTATCTTTTTTGGCAAGCTGATGATTGGGATTGATGTAAGCCATAAACGGCTCCAGAAAGAGATCTTGCTCATAAATATGCTGATCGGTAGGAGTAGCAATCACCCCCACATCAAAATAATCTTCGTTAAGTCCTTTAAGAACTTCTTCTGTCAATGCTTCTTCAAAGATCAATTCAACATCAGGATAGGTTTGTATAAAAGATTTTAAAAACAAGGGAACCAGGTAGGGAGAAATGGTTGGAATTATCCCAACTCGAAATGTACCTCGGAGGTCTTTACCCTGCACAGCCACCATATCTTCAATATGTTTGGCCCCGCTTAATATTTGTTTAGCCTGTTCAATAATTTCCTCTCCAATAGCGGTTGGTACCACAGGAGATTTAGACCTATCAAATATTAGAATTCCAAGTTCATCCTCCAGCTTTTGTATCTGCATACTTAATGTGGGCTGGGTGATGTAGATCTTTTTAGCAGCGGTAGCAAAATGCCGGTGTTTATCAACTGCTACGATGTAGGAAAGTTGTGTTAACGTCATGTTTTTATTGCTGTGTGAACTATTATTTACAGAAACTTTTTATACTTGTATGAATCGGCTACAAAATAGAGCTTTAAAAACAAAAAGGTAGTCTATTGAAAAAGCATATTTTTATATCAGGAAGAGTGCAAGGGGTTGGATTTCGTCACTTCACCAAATCTAACGCTACCACATTGGGCGTAAGAGGATGGGTTCGAAATTTAGCAGATGGTAGAGTAGAGGCAGTTTTTGAAGGCACGGAAAAAAATGTTGCCGAATTAGTTGAACGGTGTAGTAAGGGTCCTAGAGCTGCATATGTTGAAAATATCGAGGTAATGGATGTCAAGGATGAATCTGAATTTGATGAATTCAGGGTTAGGTTATAGCAAAATAAGACCAGATTATACCTAATTGTATTCTTACCTAAACGAACTTATTCTTTGTTATGTAATTGGTCAAAATAGTATAACAAGGTGATTGCTTCCTTTTCAGACCGAATTTTCATATTTGCCGACTTAGCATATTCCCGGAGCTTATCTTTATAGCTTCCCAAATCCTTAATAAGACTTCGGCGTCGAATTCGAGTTTCTGTCAATTCCCCATCTTTGTGAAAGATGAAATAATCGACTTTCTGGTCAAATTCGCTGTATTTTACATTACTGAAAGGGTCTCGGCCCGCATTCTTAGAAAAAAAAGTTTTATGCTTAGCCAACAATTTGGTCTCACCATTATAGATGACCCTAAATAATTGCGTTGGTTCAATATTATGATCTTCGTTTAAAATTCCATTAATAAATCGCTCGGTTACTTCCCCTTCTTCATTTAAAAAAATAAAACCCTGTATTTCAGAAGGGGGATATACTCGCATCTTATTTCCTTCTTTAAATATCACCAGATTTTCATAGGAGTTGTACTTTAAAGGAAGCTTCTGTGTTACCTTTTTATCACGGAAAATGATTTTTCCCGGCCTCCACTCTTCATTATAAAATTGAGAACCCCGGACCTCATTATTTCTTGTTTGTAGTACGTTCGAATTACCGCGCCAAACATCATATTGCGGTTTACTGGCTTCATCAGTTTGTGCTTGAACTAAAAAAGTAAATTGTAGAATGACAAGAACAGTTAAAAATGAGAAAGGGAAAAAAGTACTTGATATATTCATGAGAGTAAGTTCTTAGAGTCTGATAAAGCTATATAGAGATTGTGTTTTAAAGATAAAATTTTGAAGGGGAATTTTTCTACCATAAAGAAATATCTTAATTAATTGTGGAAAACTAAATATGTGAAGGGTTGAGTAGAACAGTATATTCAGGAACCACTGAGCATAAATTGCACTAAGTATTTATAGATGTATTTAATTTTTGATACCGAAACAACCGGCTTACCGCAAGATTTTTCTGCACCTATCACCGAGCTGGATAACTGGCCGAGGCTGGTACAGCTGGCATGGCAGCTTCACGATGAGACCGGTAAGCTCATTAACAGCGGAAATCATATTGTAAAACCGGAAGGGTTTACGATCCCCTTCAATTCCGAAAAGATCCATGGTATTTCAACTGAGCGAGCTAAAAAAGAAGGAGTAGAACTTGAGTTTGTACTTAGAGAGTTTTCAAAAGACATAAACAAAGCTCATTTTTTGATCGGACACAATGTGAGTTTTGATGAGAAGATTATGGGGGCAGAATATTTACGTAAGAAAATTCCATCTGCCATCATGGATAAGGCGAAAATCGATACAAAGATCGATGGTACTAATGTGGCTAAAATTGAAGGCGGAAGAGGTGGGAATTACAAGTGGCCGTCACTTGGGGAGCTTCATCATGCCTTATTTGATGAAGGTTTTGAGGATGCCCATGATGCAGCAGCCGATGTTGAAGCTACAGCACGTTGTTTCCTGGAGATGGTGTACACTGGTGCCACTAAGATCAATTTCCCAATGGATGCCAAGCTGTATGAGCCAGCTCAAAGCTATATCAACCGTGAGGAATACATCGATCTTGTTTCACCCTCCCGTTTTAAGACAAAGCAGTCTGAGGAGCAGCTTGAGGCTCAAAAAAAAAGTGGAGGAAGCGAAGAAGAGAGTGGAATAAAGGCCGTTGAGGAATTAACCTTTACGCACCTGCACAATCATTCAAAATTTTCGGTCCTTCAGGCTACAGCGGGTATAAATGATCTGATCTCAAAAGCCAAAAATGAGGGAATGTCGGCCGTTGGTTTAGCTGATCTTGGAAATATGTTTGGCGCATTCTCTTTTGCTGCTAAAGCTCATGCCGCTGACATCAAGCCGATCATAGGATGTGAATTTTATGTTGTTGAAGACCGACTGCAAAAAAAGTTTACCCGGGATAAAAAGGACCGGCGGTACCAAATTCCGATGTTTGCAAAAAATCAGAATGGATATAAAAACCTGGCTAAACTAAGCTCAATTGGTTTTACAGAGGGGTATTATTACAAATATCCACGTATTGATAAAGAAGTGATAGCCGAGCACGCGGAAGATATTATTTGTTTGAGTGGAGGCGTTCGCGGCTGGCTTGCAGATCTGATTCTGAACAAAGGACAGGAATTTGCCGAGGAAGAATTACAATGGTGGATCGATACTTTTGGGGATGATTTTTATCTCGAAGTCTTGAATCACGGACTGGAAGAGGAGAAGCGGGTAAATCAGGTTTTCAAATCATTTTCAGAGAAATATGGGGTGAAGTTAGTAGCTACAAACAACGTGTTTTACCTGGAAGAGGAGGATGCGAAAGCTCACGATGCATTAATATGCATTGATGATGGTGAATTGATGAGCACTCCAAAAGGCAAAGGACGTGGCTATCGCTATGGGTTCCCAAATGATGAGTTTTACTTCAAGTCGCAAGGCCAAATGAAGGAACTTTTCTCGGAAATACCGGAAGCCATCAAAAGCACACAGGAAATTGTTGATAAGATCGAGCCCACTGAGCTGGAAAGAAAGGTTCTGCTTCCACGCTTTGATCTTCCCAAGGGATTTGAAAGCGAAGATGAATATCTTGAGCACCTTACATATGAAGGAGCTAAGCATCGGTATAAAGAACTTGATGAGGAAGTAAAAGAGAGAATTGAACTTGAACTTGGAATTATACGGGAAATGGGTTTTGCCGGATACTTTCTGATCGTTCAGGATTTCATTGCTGCGGCGAAAGAAATGGGAGTTTACGTTGGACCGGGCCGGGGATCTGCCGCTGGTTCTGTGGTTGCCTTTTGTACGGGAATTACAAATATAGATCCCCTTAAATATGATCTGCTTTTTGAGCGATTCCTGAATCCGGAACGTGTAAGTATGCCCGATATCGATATTGATTTTGATGATGACGGGCGGCAGAGCGTTATAGAATATGTGGTCGACAAGTACGGTGTAGATCAGGTTGCGCATATCATTACTTTTGGATCTATGGCCGCACGGTCTTCGGTGCGTGATGTTGCACGAGTTTTGGATCTTCCCTTAGCAGATGCCGATCGTTTGGCCAAGCTCATTCCTGAAAGGCCGGGAACCTCCCTTGCGGATGCTTTTTCGGAAGTAAAAGAACTTAGGGATATCAAAGACGGGGAAGGACTGGAAGCAGAAACTCTTCGAATGGCCCAGGTATTAGAAGGTTCAGTTCGAAATACGGGAATTCACGCTGCTGGCGTTATTATTGCACCCGATAAGCTTACCGAATACATTCCGGTTAGTACCGCCAAGGATGCCGATCTATATGTGACCCAATATGATGGTAATGTCATTGAGGATGCAGGTATGCTGAAGATGGATTTCTTAGGGTTGAAAACACTTTCTATCCTAAAGACAGCCATTGAGTATGTAAAGGAAAATTATAACAAGGAATACAATCTCGATGACATTCCCCTGACCGATGAAGAAACCTATAAACTATATCAGCAGGGGGGAACTTTAGGAACGTTTCAGTTTGAGAGTGAAGGAATGCGGAAGCATCTGAAGAATCTCAAACCGACAGATATCAATGACCTGATAGCTATGAATGCCTTATACCGGCCGGGACCAATGCAGTTCATTCCGGATTATATTGAACGAAAACATGGCCGCGAGAAAGTAGAATACGACCATGAAGATCTGAACGATATTCTGAAACCTACTTTCGGAATTATGATCTATCAAGAGCAGATCATGAAAGTGGCACAAAGAATGGGCGGCTACTCACTGGGCGAAGCAGATGTACTTCGTCGAATCATGGGTAAGAAAAAGCCCGAACTGCTTCCGCCCGAAGAAGAGAAGTTTGTAAATCAAGCTGTTGAGAAAGGCTATGATAAACAGACTGCCAAAAACGTATTCGATAAAATGGCAATGTTTGCGGGTTACGGATTTAATAAATCTCACTCAGCGGCCTATTCGGTCGTAGCTTACCATACCATGTATTTTAAAGCAAACTACCCGGCTGAGTATATGGCTGCGGTAATGAGCCATAACATGAGTGATATTAAAAAAGTGGCGTTGTTCATTGAGGAGTGCCAGCGGATGGGTATTGCAGTAGATCCGCCAAACATAAATACGGCTCGTGGGAAATTCCGGGCAAAAGATGGACGGGTGCAATATGGTATGTCAGCCATTAAAGGGGTAGGGTCATCTGCTATTGCTCATATCGTTGAAGAGCGGGAAGAAAATGGAGATTTTACCTCCATTTTTGATTTTGCCACTCGTGTTGACCTTCGTATCTGCAATCGAAAAACTTTTGAAAGTTTGATCCAGGCCGGCGCTTTTGATACGCTTAGTGAAAACAGGGCACAGCTTTATGAATCAGTTGAAGACATATTGTCTTTTGCCGTGCGTAAACAGGAAGAGATAAGACTAAACCAGGGTAATTTATTTGGGGGAGATAGTGGAAGTCCAGGTTCTCAAGAACCTAAATTACAGGAAGTACGAAAATGGACACAGATCGAGCGGCTCAATAAGGAAAGAGAACTCATCGGATTTTACCTGAGTGGACATCCATTGAACCGGTTTAAAGAAGAAATCAAATTATTTGGAAAACAGAATTTAAGCGAAGAAACCTTTGGGCGTATGTCGGATCGTTCCAATATTAAATTTATCGCAATTGTCACTGCTGTGAAACGAGTTACTGATAAAAAAGGCCGCCCTTTTGCTTTCCTGCAGGTAGAAGATCTAAATAATTCCACAGAAGTTATTGCCTTCAGTAAAACCTACGATCAGTATATGGGTCTTCTTCAAACCGACAATGTATTATATATCGACGGTGTTGTAGATACCCGAAGTGGAAAGCCAAAAGTGATTGCAAATTCCTTTGAAAGAGTCGAAAATTTGCGTGAAAAATTTCAGGATCAACTAAACCTGAAGATCGATCTTAAGACTTCAGAATTGAATAAAGACGATCTTAAACAAATGGAAACGCTGTTCTCAATCAATAAAGGTACGACGAATGTGCGGTTTACTTTGCACAGCAGCGAAGCAAATGGACCTATACGTATGAACGTTCGTAATTTTGTAGTAGAACCGAATGACGATCTGCTTAAAGGATTACGGGATGTTTTGGGAGAAGAAGCCGTGCAATTGGTTCATGGCAGTTAGGTAATTCAAAATCTAAGATTATAAATTTAAAATTACCTAACTGCTATCACTGCACCCTATCAACCCAATAATTTAAAAGAATGTGTTAACTTGAATGAAATATCCCGATATTTGTTCAGAAATAAAGAAAATCATTTAAACCAAACAGAACGTTATGTCAAAACCAATTGAATTTACCGATAATAATTTCGATGAAGAAGTTATAAAATCCGAAAAACCAGTATTAGTTGATTTTTGGGCAGAATGGTGTGGTCCTTGTAGAATGATCGGGCCAATCGTTGAGGAGCTTGCCGGTGAATATGAAGGTAAAGCTAAGATCGGGAAAGTAGATGTTGACAGTAATCCTGAAATATCAGTGAAATATGGAATTCGAAGTATCCCTTCTCTACTAATTTTTAAAGATGGGGAAGTAGTGGATCAGATTGTAGGTGCGGTTCCAAAATCACAACTTACCAAACAACTTGAAGCCCAAGTTAACTAACAAAGTTAATTTATTTTAGAATTGTAAAGCGATGCTGAGAAGCATCGCTTTTTTTGTTTAAATATTTTACAAGGCTTTTCAAGTCTTTAGAATGCTTCGTCATAGTTAGTGGTTACCTTTGATGAATAAATGAAATATATGTCTTATGAAGAGAATACTGATCATTATTGGCGTTTTATTAGTAGTTACAATTCTGGCTATTCCTAAAATACAGGGTTTGAATGAAGGTCAGACTACCCAATCTGGCTCAGAAGTAAGAAATCCACTTTCAGTGGACGTACACCTTGTTGAACCCCAGATTTATGAGAATAAGATCTACAGCACCGGTACACTCATTGCAAATGAAGATGTTCAGCTAAGGAGTGAAATTTCCGGTAAGATCGTTGAAATGAGACTTCAAGAGGGACAACAGGTAAAAGCGGGAGATCTATTGATAAAAATCAATGACAGTGAGCTACAGGCTCAGCTGAAACAGGTCCAATTCCGGTTAAATCTGGCTGAAGTACGAGAAAAAAGACAACGTACCTTGTTAGAGCGGGGAGGTATCAGCCAAGAGCAATACGATGCTACACTTAATGAGTTAAATGTGTTGAGATCCGAAATGGACCTTATCAGAGCACAAATTGATAAGACGGAGATCAAGGCTCCATTTGATGGGGTTGTGGGTTTAAGGTATGTGAGTACAGGTAGCTACATAACGCCAAGCACACAGATCGCTACTATTCAGTCCATAAATCCTATTAAAGTTGAGTTTTCTATTCCTGAAAGATATGCCGGAATAGTGAAGGTGGGAAATAAAGTAGTCTTTAATGTGCAGGGGCAGGAAAAAGATTTTGAGGCCGAGATTTATGCTATCGAACCCCGAATAAACATCCAAACCCGAACACTAATGATGCGTGCTTTGGCTGATAATACCAAGGGCACATTACTCCCTGGCGCATTTGCAAATATTGAACTTATCCTGGAAGAAATTGAAAATTCCTTAATGATTCCTGCCATATCGGTAATACCGGAATTACAAGGACAAAAGATCTATATGCTGAAGAATGGTGTTGTTGCAGAACAATCTATTTCAACAGGCATTAGAACTGAAAGATACGTACAGGTAACGGATGGTTTATCTCCCGGCGATACTGTGCTTACATCCGGTTTACTTCAGGTGAGAAATGGCATGGATGTGAAAGTGAATCAGGTTGACAGGTTTGAGGGGATGGAGTTATGAGTTTATCTTCTTTAAGTATCCGCAGACCCGTATTGGCAACAGTAATGTCATTAGTGATCCTGATCCTTGGGATCGTGGCATTTACTTTTTTGGGCATCAGGGAATATCCTGCGACGGAACCTCCGATTGTAACAGTCAGCACATCTTATACGGGCGCCAATGCAGATGTAATTGAATCACAAATTACTGAACCATTAGAAGAAGAGATCAACGGGATTGCAGGTATTCGCACCATGACTTCCGTCAGCAGGGAAGGTAGAAGCACCATTACCGTAGAATTTGAGTTAGAGATCGATCTTGATAACGCGGCCAACGATGTACAGTCGAGAGTTTCCAGAGCTGTTCGTGACCTCCCCCCGGATGCAGATCCTCCGGTAGTATCTAAAGCAGATGCAGACGCAAGTCCTATCGTATTTTTAAATGTTCGTAGCGATAGCCGAAATTTACTGGAGCTCTCAGATATTGCTATCAATGATTTTAAGGAAAGAGTACAGACAATTCCCGGTGTTAGTAGTGTGCAAATTTGGGGTGAAAAACTATACTCAATGCGGCTTTGGTTAGATCCATTGCGCCTTGCTGCGTACAAACTCACTCCACTTGATGTGCAGCAAGCCTTACAAAATGAAAACGTAGAACTACCCTCAGGTAGAATTGAGGGAGACATGACCGAGCTTACCGTTCGGACTCAAGGTCGATTATACGAGCCAGAAGAATTCAATAACCTGATTATCAGTGAGGAAGATGGGAACGTAGTTCGTTTTCGGGATATAGGACGTGCTGAGTTGGGTGCAGCAAATCAGCGTACGATTTTAAAAAGAAATGGTGTTCCTATGGTAGGTGTAGTGATCGTGCCGCAGCCAGGAGCCAATCAAATTGAAATAGCAGACGAATTTTACGCTCGTGTAGAACAAATAAAAAAGGATCTTCCCAGCGATATACAAACTGCGGTAGGTTTTGATACCACAGAATATGTTCGCGCTTCAATTGATGAAGTACAGCAAACTATATTTTTGGCACTGGGACTGGTAATCCTGATCATATTCTTATTCCTGAGAGACTTGAGAACCACGATCATACCCGTCATTGTTATTCCAATAGCATTAATCGGCGCATTCTTTGTAATGTATATGGCTGGTTTTTCTATCAATGTTCTCACCTTACTGGCTATAGTACTTGCCATTGGATTGGTTGTGGATGATGCCATTGTAGTCTTAGAAAATATATATGCCAAGATCGAAAGTGGTATGGGAACCATTGAAGCAGGGATTTTGGGATCCAGAGAGATCTTTTTTGCAGTGGTTGCAACTTCATTAGCATTGGTGGCTGTATTTACCCCGATCCTATTTTTAGGCGGGATAACCGGACGATTATTTCTGGAATTTGGGGTGGTTATGGCAGGTGCCATTATCATTTCATCGTTTGTTGCCCTGACCATCACTCCAATGCTATCGACTAAAATATTAAATGGGAATGCTAACCATAGTCGTTTCTATAAGAAAACAGAATCTTTCTTCAAATGGTTGAATAGAAAATATAAATCCAGCTTAGAAGCCTTTATGGGAATGCGGTGGGTCGCATTTGTTATCATTGTGATTTGCGGTTTTGGAATCTGGCTATTTTACACCAATCTTCAACAGGAACTTGCACCGCTTGAGGATCGTGGACGATTGATAGTGAGTTCAACTGCTCCCGAAGGTGCGACTTTTGAGTACATGGACTATTATATGGATCAGCTCACTGATTTTTTGATGGAAGAAGTTCCTGAAATTGATGGTTTGATCACGGTAACTTCACCCGGTTTTGGAGCTTCAAGTTCCGTGAACTCAGGATTTGGGCGTATTATCTTGTCACCTGCTGATGAACGCGAAAGAACACAACAAGAGATCTATAATTATCTTTCAACAAAAGTTCAGGACTTAAGTGGCGCCCGTACATTCGTAGCCCAGGAACAAAGTATTGGGGGAGGCCGGGGTGGACAACCTGTACAGTATGTATTACAAGCCGGTACCAATGATGAACTAAAAGAAATTATACCTGAATTTTTAGAAATAGCTCGTCAGAATCCAACTTTTGCGTTTGTTGATGTGAACCTGAAGTTCAACAAGCCCGAAGTGGAGATCAAGATTGACCGAGACCGTGCCCGTGATTTGGGGGTTTCAACCCGGGACATTGCACAAACCTTACAGCTTGCTTACAGTGGCCAACGTTTTGGGTATTTTTTAAGAGGTGGAAAACAATATCAGGTAATTGGCCAGATGGCGCGAGAGGATAGAAATGAACCACTTGATCTGCGTAGTTTGTATGTCAGAAATAATGGTGGGGAAATCATTCAGCTGGATAATCTTGTAACTTTGACAGAGCAAAGCAGCCCGCCTCAATTATTTCGATTTAACCGATATGCTTCAGCCACAGTATCTGCAAGTTTAGCCCCGGGATATACCATCGGAGATGGTATTGAAGCGATGGATGGAATCGCAGACCAGGTTCTGGACGACACCTACACCACTTCGCTCTCTGGGCCATCCCGGGATTTTGTGGAAAGTTCTTCAAGCTTATTGTATGTGTTTTTATTGGCATTGCTATTGGTTTACCTGGTGTTATCAGCACAATTTGAAAGTTTTAGGGATCCACTGGTGATCATGTTTACAGTACCTCTTGCATTAACCGGTGCTTTGCTCACGTTGTGGTACTTCAATCAGACACTCAATATTTTCAGTCAAATTGGTATGGTTATGTTGATCGGTTTGGTCACCAAAAACGGAATTCTCATCGTTGAGTTTGCTAATCAGCGTCAGGTTCAGGGGCTATCCAATCTTGAAGCTATTAAAGATGCTGCCGTTGCGCGTTTTCGACCCATTTTGATGACCAGTCTCTCTACAGTTCTTGGAATTTTGCCTATTGCCCTTGCATTAGGTGCTGGTGCTGAAAGCCGGAAATCAATGGGAATTGCGATCATTGGCGGACTGATCTTTGCAAGTGTTCTTACTCTGTATGTAATACCCGCATTATATTCATACCTGTCAGCTGAACGAACATCGAAGGGCGCTGTTGATGAGGAAACATTTACAAAATTAGAAAAATTAGAACCATCAGAAGTTCCGGCACCATAATGAAGTATTTACCTGGAAAGAACCAATTTTCAATGGCACTAATGGCAGTTTTTTTTGCTGGTAGTTTGGCTTTTCAGGATGTGAAGGCACAGCAAACACTGGACTTGGAAGATGCTATTCGCTTCGGTTTGGAGCGTAATTATGCGATTCAAATAGCTGAAAATGAAGCTCAGATCTCTGAGAATAACTATACGATTGGAAATGCTGGTTTTTTACCGGTAGTCTCTGCCAATGGGGGTTTAAACCAGCGGGTGGAAGATAATATTACCCGTTTTGGAGCTACGATTCCAGACCGGGATGATGAAGGTGCAAAAACGACGATTTATAATTATGGAATAGATGCAAGCTGGAAGATCTTTGATGGTTTAACCATGTTTGCAACCCTCGACAGGCTTTCTGTTTTATCTGAAATAAGTGAAATAGAAGCCAGAAACAGGATTGAACTTACACTTGCAGACCTCATAACCGCTTATTACCAAATAGCTGGCCAACAGAAAGCCGCTCAGGTAATAGATAATACTGTTGAGATATCCAAAGAGCGCATTCGGATAGCAAAAACAGCCAGAGAACTTGGCTCTGGATCTGAATACGATCTATTGCTTGCAAGGGCAGATCTGAACACCGATCAAGCTGCACTGATCCGATCAAAGACTAATTTAAATCAGCTAAAAGTAGCCTTATCAACGCTGTTGGGTGATACAGCGGGAACTAATTTCAGGGTAAATCCTGAAATTGAATTAGGAGATCAGCTATCATTAGAGAAACTTCTCGCCGAATCCATAAGTGAGAACCGCGAGTTGACCATAGCAAGATTGACAGAACAAGCCGCTGAAGCTGAGATCAGGGAACAACGGGGGGATTGGTATCCACAAGTTGATGTATCCGGTGGTTACGGCTATTCAAGAACAGAGGCCTCAACCGGTTTTTCTGAATTTTCGGAAACCAAAGGCTTTAGATATGGTATTTCTGCAAATGTGAATTTATTTGATGGATTCAATAAGCAAAGAAGACAGGAAAATGCTCGGATAGCTTTAAAAAATGAGCAACTCAGAAGACAAGATCTTGAGCTTCAGATAAGAGCGAATGTGAGCCAGATTTATGCTCAGTATGAAGACGCCTTATCGTTGATGGCTCTGGAAGAAGAAAACCTGGAGATCAATAAAAAAACCGTTGATATAGCCCTGGAGCGCTTTAAACTGGGGACCATCAACTCAATTGAATTAAGGGAAGCACAACAGAGCCTACTAAATGCAGAAAATCGATTGATAGGTGCACAAATTGCTGCAAAATCAGCGGAAATAGAATTACTCAGATTAAGTGGAAGGCTGCTATCGAGGGTGGAGTAAAAAGTTGCCTTAAATAAATTTCAGGTGGAATTCAATCCGGCAAGTTAAAGGTAAGAGTGAGTCGGGTACCACCTTCGGAGTACTTCACATCATCGGCATATTCTTTCATCAAAAAAACACCTCGCCCACTTGTTTTAAGCAGATTTTCTTCAGCCAGCGGATCAGGAATTTCATCCGGGTCAAAACCATCTCCCTCGTCTGTGGTCTCAAAGATCAGTTTATTATCGTCTATGTAGGTATTTACTACTACGGTTTTGGAAGCGTCTAATTTATTGCCATGTAAAATACCATTAGTGGCAGCTTCTGAAACTCCCAGCATCAATCGGGCATAAAATTGATCTCCAAAGCCAAGTTTTTCTTGAAGGCTATTGAGTAATTTTTCGATGCGTTCAACTTCTTCGTAAGTAGATTGTAGAGTAAGGGTCTGAAATAATTTCATGTGCTATGCATAAATCCCGCGCAATTTTAGCGTAGTTGCTACCCGCTCGATAGCATACATATAAGCCGCCTGTCTGAGCGTAATACTATACTTTTCACTCACCATAAACAAGTTGTCAAATGATTCTCTCATCATTCTATTTAAACGCCTGTTTACACGCTCTTCCGTCCAAAAATAACCGTGCCGGTCTTGTACCCATTCAAAATAAGAAACCGTGACTCCACCAGCGTTTGCGAGAATATCCGGAACCACCATTATGTCATTTTCTTCAAGAATTTTATCTGCATTATGGGTAACCGGGCCATTTGCTCCTTCCGCTATGATCTTCGCTTTGATCTTAGGGGCATTGTCTTTATTGATCTGATCTTCTTTGGCGGCGGGAATGAGAACATCGCATTCAAGTTCAAGTAATTCTTCATTTGAAATGGGTTCCGCCCCGTCAAAGCCTTCCAGAGAATTACCATGGGCCTGTACATAATGAACAGCACTTGGGATATCTATGCCATTTTTATTGTAATATCCCCCGCTGATGTCGCTTATTGCGATAATTTGTGCTCCCTGTTCATACATGAGCTGTGCAGAAACAGAACCAACGTTACCAAAACCCTGAACCACCACAGAGGTATTGCTGGGAGAGATCCTTAGTTTTCCTAATGCTGCAAGTGTACAGGTAACTACACCTCGGCCGGTTGCTTCTTTACGGCCCTTGGATCCACCTAAAATAATAGGTTTTCCGGTTACAACCGCTGTTTCCGTTTTCTTTTGTTTCATACTGTACGTATCCATGATCCATGCCATGATCTGTTCGTTGGTGTTCATGTCCGGGGCAGGTATGTCCCTGTCAGGACCAAAAACATCATACATATTAGCGGTATATCTTCTGGTAAGCCGCTCTAATTCAGCTTGCGAAAGATTTTTTGGATTAACCCGTACACCGCCTTTTGCTCCCCCAAAGGGGACATTTACAACGGCACATTTCCAGGTCATCCAGGCTGCTAATGCTTTTACTTCATCAATAGTCACATCATCAGAATAGCGGATACCACCTTTGGAGGGACCCAATATACTGTTGTGGATGACACGATATCCTTCAAAAACTTCGATACTTCCATCATCCATTGTCACAGGAATGGAAACCATTATTACTTTTTCGGGGGAAGACAGATATTTAAAAACACCTTCATCCAGATTTAAGAGTTCAGCGGCAAATCGAAATCGCTCCATCATGGAAGAAAAGGGAGAGTCAGGTGTGATATGAGGAACCGGTTCTTTATAGTAACTACTGGATGCTGAAGATTTTTTGGACATCGTCTGTATTTGGATGATTTGTGTCTGTGTCGCTCAAAAAAGCGGTTCCAAATATAAAAGGAATATGGAAAACAAGTATAATTTTATATGAAAAAGCCCGAATAATTTTCATTCCTCCACAAATGTATTGAGACTAAAAATAGGACAATTTAGTAAGCGCAATTAGGCCTCAAAAGAAGGTGAGCGAATACTATTGATATTCCCATAAGAGTGAGGTGTATTTTAATTAGAATTGAAATGAGTATTTGTTTTATAATGATTTGATCGAGCATAAAAAAATGTTATAAAATTATTAACTATGGGATAGATTTCGATTTGATAACACTGTCTTAATATTAATTCTTTACCCTTGAGCTGTAAATCAGCACACACTATAAATCAATGTCAGATTCACAGCCTAATTCCAATTCACAAAGTCCAATTGAAAATTTTATACCTACAGGCTTTTATGATGTAATCAAACAAGAACGAATATTTATTGGGCTGATAGGGCTCTTCTTTTTTATTGCCGGGATAGCGTTTCCATATGCTGAACTTGCCATGTGGGTTGGTTTTGTATTTGCCGGTTATTCGGCCATTGCCAATGACTCCATCCAAACGATAGGTACATTCCTTGCTTCCAATATGGATAAGAAATGGTGGGTACTTTGGATTTGGATCGGGGGTATATTTCTGGTGACCGTTACGGCCAGTTTCTATATCTATGATGGCGATGTAACGTATCAGCGACTTACTTCTAAAGGATTTGCCGAAGCACCTACTGATTTTACTTTCTTACAGGTAGCAGCTCCCGTATTCTTACTGATTCTTACGCGCATGCGAATGCCGGTATCTACCACATTTTTATTATTAAGTTGTTTTGCTACGTCCGCGGAGGGTATTACTTCTGTACTGGGTAAAAGTTTACAAGGCTACGGACTTGCTTTAATAGCCGGTTTAGTAGTTTGGCTTATTGTCACCAATACTCTTGAAAAACGATTTAACGGAGAACCTCATAAGGTTTGGCTACCTTTGCAGTGGATCATATCTGGTACTTTATGGGCTGTTTGGGTAATGCAGGATGCCGCTAATATTGCTGTTTATTTACCTCGGTCTCTTGATTTTAGTCAGTTCCTGGGTTTTTCATTATTCATATTTTTTGGATTGGGACTACTATTTTATCTAAGAGGTGATAAGATACAGGAAATTGTGACTGAGAAATCAAGGGTCACTGACATTCGGTCGGCAACAATCATTGATTTTGTTTACGCGATACTGCTTGTATACAAACTTACGGTAAGCACGGTGCCAATGAGTACAACCTGGGTTTTTCTTGGTCTACTTGCAGGCAGGGAGCTGGGCATGAGCATCATGGATGGTAAAGAACATGGCCGGCCAATGCGGAAAGTGTTTGCTATGGCCTTCAAAGATCTTTCTTACGCCCTAATCGGATTAGCAGTATCCATCATATTAGCAATCTCAATAAATGATGAAGTTCGCCGGGAATTATTGCAACTGATTGGCTATTGATATTTAAGTCCAAATATACCATACTAAGGCGTCCTGTTTGCGAACTTGGACGCCTTTTTAGTTTTTACATGCGGCATTCAATTTGAAAGAAATAATAAGCGACATATCATCAATAGTAACTAAATCAGATGCGTTATGAATGCGAATGTTTTAGTCTTAAATCAAGACTATCAACCTTTGAGTGTTTGCTCAGTACAACGCTCAATGAAGCTTATATTTTTAGAAAAAGCGGAATTACTCCATGATGATCCGGAGAAAGAACTGCGAACGGTGAAAAAATCTTTTCAGTTTCCATCCGTCATTCGACTTAGAAACTATATAAATGTGCCCTATTCTAAGATTGTACTTTCACGCAGAAATGTAATGCGAAGAGATGATTATACATGCCAATACTGTGGAAAAAAATCAGATCTTACAATTGATCACATTTTACCTAAAAGCAGAGGAGGTAAGGATACATGGGAAAACCTTACAACTGCGTGTGACAAGTGTAATGTTAAAAAGGGAAATCGAACACCGAAAGAAGCACAAATGCAGCTGAAAAGTAAACCGTACAGACCCATCCCGATTACTTTCTTCAGGGATTCAAATGGTACTGTACAGGAACCCTGGAAGCCCTATTTATATATGACTTGATGCCTAATTATTGTTGGGTATTAGTAGCAGGTTAAAATACGCCTCTGCAGTTTTCTTCAAGCATCACTTCAATTCTTTCAATTTCTTCGGCACCTTCAGGTAGTTCTTCCATCTCTAAGCCCGGGTAAGATAGGTTATCTTTCCATTCCTGAATGGTTGTACTAAAAAATTGAGAAGCCTCTGGATTTGTCTCGTATACAATGATATCAAATTCTTCCCCCTTATCTCCTCCAAACCGGGTTATTACCTGCCACTCACCATTCCTTTTAAAGGAAGTATTTGTGTGATCCGATTGAGGATAATATTTATCGTCAGAAGGTTTTAGGAGCACCCAAATTTCTTTTTCATGGGATTCCGGATATACACCCTTTGTAAGAATTCTGCAAGCTACTGAATCATTTTCAATGGGTGATATTATTTGTACACGTTCCACCGGATAATCAACTTGCCGAATATTTTCCGTTTCAGGTTGTTCAATTTGCCCCTGTAAATTCACAGCACTGTAAGCAAATCCTCCATAGATCAACAAACATATGCCGGTTATAGCTAAAAAGGCTCTTACTTTGGAATTAATAAGCCTTTTCTCTGAATCATTTCCAATGAGATAGTCAATAGTTGCGAGTAAACTGAGCGCGATTCCAACTAAAATTATTACGATCTGAGCAGTCATAATGGTCGATCTTAGGTTAACTAATTAAGTGTAAATTAATACAATTAACATAATACTCAAGTTCTTTTTAGGAAAGCGGAAGAAAAATTTAGCAATATCATAAAAAGAATGAATAAATTTGATTATTGGGAGATCCTTAACCCACTGCAAGTGCTTTATTGGCTATTGCTAATCCTTTCACAAATGCTTGAATTACAGCTTCTATGGTGTCGGGTGAAGCTCCTTTAGATGTGAATTTATGGCCTTCTTTTTCCAGGGTAAGTGTCACAATCACCAATGAATCTGTATCCGGACTTAGAATTTCGACTTCATGATTAATGACATTAAGAGGAAGGAAGGAGTCTGTTTCAGCTTTAATGGCTGTCAAAATTGCGTCTATGGGTCCAACACCCTGATCCAGTGAAATGACTTCATCTCCGTCATCAATTTTCAGTTTTACTGCTGCACTGACCAAACCATGCTTTCGCATAGTAAGTTTATAATCAACCACTTCTACGGGTTCTTCCAGGTCAGCATCCTCATTGTATACCAAAGAACGCAAAACCCTGATTTCTTCTTCTTTAAGTGTTTTTCCTTTTCTATTAATGTTGTGAACATATTCTTCGTAGAGTTTTGAATGGCCTTCATCCATGCTTACGTTTTCAAAACCAGAGTTTCGAGTCTGTCCCCAACTATTTTTTTGCATGTCTACAAAGCCGGATTCGATATACTGCTGAATACGCTCCAGGCTGGGGGGAAGAACAGGGGAAGAAAGAGAGTATTTAGCTACGATATGTGAACTTTTTAAGCCGGTACCTGTCAAAACAAACAGGCACTTTTGGCCTCTAAAGGTATCGAGGTTATTTTTAAATGCAGCAAAGGGAATAGCGCATGCAGGCTCCGTGAAATATCCTTCTTCCACCGTCATTTCTTTCATGGAAGCAAGAAGTTCATTTTCCGTAGCTGTAAAGGCAAGCCCCTCAGTTTCTTCAATTCCCCGGAATACTTTATAAAAATCCAGAGGATCGGCAACAGCAACGGCATCTGCCATTGTATTGACATGCTCTTTAACAATTTTGTCTTTCTTAAATATTCCCTCAACCACAGGTGAACTTTGCTCGGGTTGAACCGCTACGAAATGGGGAATCTTGTCGATCAGCCCAGCAGCTTTCATTTCTTTATACCCTTTGTAGATGGCAGCAAAATTAGTTCCGGCACCTATAGGCACAAAAATATAATCAAAATCAGTCATTCCCTGTTCATATAGCTCGTAAGAAAATGATTTTTGTCCTTCCTGACGGAACACATAATCACCAGCCAGATAATAGTTTCCTGATTTTGCAAATTCCCTACACAACTTTTCGCAAGCCATAAAATCACCTTTGATCTTAATGATCGTAGCATCATAGATCGTTGCCTGAGCAAGTTTCACTTCAGGTGTTTTCTCTGGTACGAATACAAAACAGGGGATATTGAAGTAGCAGGCATAGGCAGCAACGGAGGCGGCCATATTTCCGGTTGAAGCAAGGCAAATAGCATCAGCTTCCAATTCTAAAGCTTTTTGAACTTCGATGTAACTACCCCTGTCCTTAAAGCATCCCGTTGGATGTTCAAATTCCAGCTTTCCATATAACTCAGCTCCGTATTTCTGAGACAGTCTTTCCAATTTCTTGAGGGAGCTATAATGATTTTTTAACGGATCGGGTTTAATATCCTTTAATGGATATTGAATATCTTCCCGGGCTTCATTGTATTCTATTTCCAGAACTCCCCCGCAGAATGTACAGTATGTACTCGTCTCTTTTTCATTATTGGTTTTGCCACACATTATGCAGCTCATTGTATATCCGGAATTGCTGGCTTTCATAAAAGAAAATGATTAAAGTATTAGCCTTCTAAGGTTGAAGGTAAGGTAGCAAAAAATAGTAAAAAAAGCGCTTTTTTAGCGACTGAGGCTATAAGGGTAGGAGAATGATCTCTTCAAAATCCAGATCCAGTTCATCTAAGACAGGACTGGCTATTTCCTCGATCTCAGTTTTGCTATAAGCATTCAAACCCTCCAGTTTTACGTATAATATCTCATTGCGTTCATCAATGAAAAACTGAACATCTGAACTTTCAAATAGTTCTTTTAAGGTTGCTACTAAAAACTCCACATCTTCAATGAAAGCTTTAATTTCGTCTTCGGTAGGTTCGCTCATTTTGTGTAGTTTTAGATTGAAAAATTACAGTTGGAAACTATGAATAAATATTTGTCGAAACTTTGTGAAATTTCTAAGAAATCGGAAAGACTAATTGTTGGATTAATGTCTGGGACAGCATTAGATGGTCTTGATATTGTTCTATGTAAAGTTCAAGGGTCAGGGAAAGACACTAAGATCAATGTTGTACAGTTTGATACTTGTGAATATTCCGAAGCGCAGCGTACGCGTTTACGAGGTATTCAGTCCCATGAGCAGACCAATACACACGAACTGACCTTAATGAATTCCGAATTCGGATTTTGGTATGCCGATAAAATATTAAAAATGTTAAAACGCTGGGATGTACAGCCGGAAAAGGTAGACCTTATAGCCAGTCATGGTCAAACGGTTTATCATGCGCCTGCTGAAACAAAAGATGGAATCCATTCAACTTTACAAATGGTGGATGGAGATCACATTTCGCAAAGGTCTGGCATCATAACAATTTCTGATTTTCGACAAAAGCATACAGCTGTTGGGGGTGAAGGTGCACCAATGGCTGGAATTTTCGATGAGATTTTTTTCAGAGATGACGAGCAACACAGAATGCTCTTGAATTTAGGTGGAATAGCGAATTTCAGCTGGTTACCCTCCCGGAATTCGGGTGAATCAATTTTAGCTACTGACACGGGGCCTGCCAATACGCTCATTAATGAGGCTATGCAACAGTATTTTCATCTTCCTTATGATGAAGGTGGTAAAGTCGCAGCCACTGGAAACATCCATTCAGAATTAGTAAAGTATGTTTTACTTGAACCGTATTTCAGAAAGTCCTTCCCAAAAACGACCGGTCAGGAAGATTTCCAGCTTAGCTTTATTGAACAACTTATGAAAGGACATCAAATTGATTTGGAACCAGCAGATTTGATCGCTACTCTTACCGCTATAACTTCGCAAAGTATTGCAAGAGCGGTGGATGAATTAGTAGGTAACCAGTCTTTTCATTGTTATGTAAGCGGGGGAGGATACTACAATCAAACGTTGATGAATGACTTAAACGATCGAATTCCACAAGCAAATTTCAAGCAGTTTACAGAATTGGGAATGCATCCTGATGCTAAAGAAGCTGCGATGATGGCCTTTTTTGCCAACGAATTGGTAGCGGGAGAAGGTTTTTTGATTCCTTCGGTTACAGAAGAAAAAGTTCATTTGGGGAAGATCAGCTTGCCGGGGTAAAAGATTTTCTGCAACTTAAACGGGGATTCCAAGTAGGAAACCTAAACTGAGACAAAATAGGTCTATTATGAAAATCCTGTGGGTTACCATTTTATCGTTCACTTTTCTTAATCCGGTAACCCAGGCCCAAAAAATTGTATCAGGTTCGGTTCAACATTCTGAAGAAAAAACAGTCATTCCCTATGTCAATATTGGGATCATAAAGTTGATGAGGGGCACGGTAAGTGATGACCTGGGACGGTTCAGCCTTAACTATGAAACAATTAAGGATACGGTAACTTTTTCTGCAATTGGGTTTCAGCCAAAAAAACTGGTGATCAGTGAGTTATTGAAAAGTGGAATTGTTCAGTTGGAACCAAAAATGTATACCCTGGAAGACCTTACAATTCGGGAAAAGGCGCTTAGTGAGATCAGGGAACTCGGAAATAACATCAGAAAAAAGGAAAGGAGTATTGGGTTTGGGAGTACAATGCTTGGAACGGAAATAGGGGGATTAATCGAGATTGACAGGGAGACATTGATTTATTCAGCACACTTTATATTTAATAATACCGGGGAGGATAGTCTCATGTTTCGGGTCAATTTGTATGAAATGCGGGATGGAAAACCGTTTAGAAATCTACTGCCTGAGAATGTTCTGTTTTTAGCTCCGGAAAATCCCGGATTAGTTTCTGTGGACCTGAGAGAATATGAGCTCGTTATTGATAAGGATGTGATATTGTCAGTAGAATGGGTTAAAGCGGTATCTTTAGATACAGGAGATATCCAGCAAATAAGTTTCCGGGCTAAAAGGAAATTGAGAAAACCCAATACCTGGTTCCGTTCCACAAGTTTGGTCCCATTTGTGAAAATGGATCAGTTTGTGAAATATGACATAGGATTTTATTTAACGGCTCAGCAAGTAAAAAAGTGATAGCACGAATTAAATCAGGCGGTACCTTCTAAACTCATTAAGAGTACATTAACAACTTTCTCAATTTGTGTTTCTGTGATTACTAAAGGGGGCAAGAAACGTACCACAGTCCCGTGGGCGGCGTTTCCAAGTACGTTGTATTCAAACATTTTATCGACTACAGGGCGTGCCGGACGGTTCAATTCCACACCGATCATAAGTCCTTTTCCCCGAATATCTTTCACATCGGGATTTCCTTTTAACTTCTCCTTAAGTAGATCCATCATAAATAAGCCTTTTTCGGCGGCTTGCTTCACAATCTTTTCTTCCTCGATAGCATCTAATGCAGCACAGGCCACATGTGTGGCAAAAGGATTTCCGCCAAAAGTAGTGCCATGGTCTCCGAATCCAAGTGCCGAAGCCACTTTTTCTTTTGCCATTACGGCTCCAATGGGAATACCACCAGCTAAGGCTTTAGCGGAGGCTACTACATCAGGCATCACGTCAAAATGTTGATAGGCGTAGAATTTTCCGGAACGACCAACCCCACATTGTACTTCATCTATGATCAGCAGGATATTGAGGTCATCACAAAGCTGTCGGGTTTTTCGCATGAATTCAGCTTCGATCACATTTACGCCGCCGGAGCCTTGAATAGTCTCAAAGGCAATCGCGATAGTATCTTCATTGGCTGCCGCTTTAAGTGCTTCAAAATCGTTGAAAGGCACTTGTTCAAATCCGGTGGGCATTGGGTCAAATCCTTCACGATAACTTTGCATACCCATCGCAATGGTTGTTACAGAGCGACCATGAAACCCATCACTTAGTGTGATAACATTTCCTGTTTTCCCATGTTGCTTTCCCCATTTCCGAGCCAATTTTACACATGCTTCCATCGCCTCGACGCCGCTGTTGCAAAAGAACACGCGGTCAAGTCCTGATACCTTGGCCAACTTTTCAGCAAGCAGGCTTTGTGGTTCATTATAAAAGAAATTGGATGCATGCAGCAGCTTTTCCGATTGCTCTTTAATTGCTGCTACGATCTTGGGATGGCAATGTCCAAGGTTATTCACCGCCAGTCCCCCAAACGCATCCAGGTATTCATTGCCGTCCGTATCCCAAACCAGCGCACCCTTACCATGCGATAGCGTTACCGGAATACGATTATAAACCTGAATGTGATACTGCTTTTCGAGCTGCTGTGCTTTGTTCATGTGGTTTTTGGTGTATGGGTATATTGGTTAATGGGAATTAGTTATCGGGAATGAAGATAAGCAAAGGTAAAAAGGAGAATCATGGCAATCATGAAAATCTTTAAAATCATGGTTCAAAAAATGGGAAAGTTGAACCATGATTTTTAGGATGTAAGTGATTTGCTGGATTTATTTGTGAACTTGAAAATCCCGCAGGGATAACCGAATATATCCATGGTATTTATCCCGTGGTTTCTGGATAGTCATTTATGTAAGTCCCGTTAGGGACGATCCAACGTGGAGCCAATGGAAAAGTATGTTGGGTCATCCCGTTGGGATTTATGATACTCGTGTTCTCTATTCACCCCGACTAAAGTCGAGGGCCATAATCGGTCGTCCCTGTCGGGACTATGACCAATCAACGATTAACCATCCACCAACTTCAATCCAATCCTTCCTCTCTCTAGATCCAGAGTTAGAATTTCCAAACTCAAAATATCACCCACGCTTACTACATCATGGGGATCCTTAATCTTCATTTTTTCTGCCATATTGGAAATATGAAGTAGGCCATCTTGCTTCACACCAATATCCACAAAAGCGCCAAAATCAACGACGTTACGGACGGTGCCTTCCAACTTCTGACCTTCTTTTAAATCCTCCATCTTCATGACATCAGTGCGTAAGAGTGGTTTCGGCAATGATTCACGCGGGTCACGTCCCGGCTTCTGCAGGTTTTCGATGATAAGCTCCAGCGTTGGAACTCCTACACCAATTTGCTCAGCCGTTTCTTCCAGATTCACATTCTTGAACTTGGATGCGATCTTGTCTTTTTCATCAGCCAGATTCTCCAGATTGATGCCAAACAGATTACAAAGCTTCTCCGCTGCATCATAACTTTCGGGGTGAATGGCAGTGTTATCCAGCGGGTTTTTGGATTCGGGGATACGCATGAATCCGGCGGCCTGCTGGAAGCGGAAATCACCCACGCCATCTATATCTCTTATTTGATTGCGATCTACAAAAATACCTTTCTCCTCCCGGTGCTTCACAATATTTGAAGCTACCCTTTTACTTAACCCGGATATATGTGATAAAAGGGGAGCGGAAGCGGTATTCAAATTTACTCCAACTTCGTTTACACAACTTTCCACCACATCATCCAGCTTACCGGATAGTTGATTTTGGTTCACATCATGTTGATACAAACCCACTCCGATAGATTTCGGATCGATCTTCACCAGCTCGGCCAGCGGATCCTGCACGCGACGTGCGATGGAAATATTTCCACGCTGAGCAGCTTCCAGATCTGGAAATTCTTCGCGAGCTACTGTGGATGCTGAATACACTGAAGCACCGGCTTCATTCACAATTAAATAGTGCAGTTCTTCATCGGGATGTTTCTCTTTTCGCTTTTGAAGGAATTCCGCTACAATTTGCTCGGTCTCCCGGCTTGCCGTTCCATTTCCAATCGCTATTAGTTCCACCCCATATTTATCGATGAATTGCTCGAACACAACTTCCGCTTCCGCTACCTTTTTTTGTGGAGGAGTTGGATAAGTGGTCGTCCCTTCTAAATATTTCCCGTGCTGATCCACAACAGCTACTTTACAGCCACTTCGGAAGGCCGGATCAATACCCATAACTACTTTATTATCTAAAGGAGGTTGCATGAGCAGATTGCCGAGGTTTGTGGCAAAGGTTTCGATGGCATGTGCATCGGCTGTATCGGTGAGTTCATTTCGAAGTTCTCTTTCCAGGGAAGGGAAGAGTAGTCGCTTGTAGGCATCTTCCACGGCATCCTGCAGGTATTCCGTAAAAATACTCAGGTCGTTTTTGATTACTCTATCATCAATATTCTCAAGTGTGCGCTCTTCCCAAAGATCTACATTCACAAACAAGATATTTTCACGTTCACCGCGGTTTATCGCCAGAATTTGATACGGTTTCAGTTTGTCCACTTTTGCAGAAAACTCATAATAGTCCTCAAAATTGGTACGCTCTTTTATGGCCGGATTTTTTTTAGTGATGATATTCGCATGTTTTGAAAATACATCGCGAAGCATTTCCCGCACTTCCAGACTCTCGTTGATCCATTCTGCTACAATGTCGGTAGCACCGTCGAAAGCATCTTCCACATTTTCCACCTCTTTATCCGGATCGATGTATTCTTTGGCATAGTCTTTCGGATTGCCTGAATTGATATCCTGTTCCCAAATCAGTTTCGCCAAAGGTTCCAGTCCTTTCTCCTTGGCTTTGTCGCCCCGGGTTTTTCGCTTTTGTTTATAAGGGAGATAAATATCCTCCAGAGTCTTCAGATCGGTGCAGTTAATGATCTGTTTTTCCAGTTCATCGGTCAGTTTATCCTGTTCTTTGATGGATTTTAGAATGGTCTCCTTTCGGGATTCGAGAGTGCGCTGGGTTTCAAGTCCGTCACGTATTTGGCGGATCTGTTCTTCGTCCAATCCGTCAGTGGCCTCTTTTCGGTATCGCGCCAGGAAAGGAACAGTAGCGCCTTCATCCAAAAACTTGGATACGGTACTGATCTGTTTACTGCTGAAATTAAGTTCTGATGCTAAAATGCTGAATATTTTGGTATCGCTCATTGATGATATTTAATTCAAATAATTTCGAATGCTGAAAATAAGAAGGGAGTGATGAAATGTTGAATTATAAATGAAGAAATTTTGGGATCGGTAACTTTTCGAAATCAGTGATGTTCAGGGAATTAAAATAAGCGCAACTCCTCGTTTATCAGCGAACCACTGCGAGAAAAAATTGATGGAATTGTAGAGAATAGATTGAATAAGGCTTTTGGGTTTACGCGGATTTTCGCATAGTTAGGCGCAGAGTTTCGC
>JAVLBT010000189.1:0-4831 GCA_031580945.1 Gracilimonas sp. | reverse complement strand
CGAATTGATCCGAATAAAACCAATGACCGTTTTTACATTCCTCAGGAAGAAATTAATATTCATTATGAAAATCGGGATTTTGAACTTGGTATTTCAGATATGACCTTTACCAAAAAAAACCGAAGATACTCTTATCGAATTCAGGGAGATAGAAATAATTGGCAAGAAATCTCTCCTGATTTAATGACTATTTTTGTAAATAATTTGGGCATTGGCAGACATGTTTTTGAAGTTCGGAGTACCAATGACGCTGGTGAATGGAAAAAGCCTGAGCTAAGCCTCTCAATTAATATTATACCGCCTTTCTGGCTAACTAACTGGTTTATAGCGCTAATAACACTACTTGGGCTTTCAGGTTTTACTTTTATATCCTACAAAATCACTGGATTTTACTACAGAAGCCGTATTCAGAAACTTGAAAGCGACAAAAAAGTGCAGGCTGAAAGAGAGCGGCTGTCAAGAGATCTACACGACAGTTTGGGTACTCAGCTGAGTATTATACTCAGGCATCTGGAACACGTAGAGCCATCAGTTTCAGGGGAGAGTACAACACGGTTGACTGCGGCAAAAAAAACTGCTCATCACACTATTCGGCAAATGCGGGAAAGTTTGTGGGCGCTTAAAAAAGAGAAAATACATTTATCGGCTTTTACCGACCGGATGAAAGAGTTAGCAAAAAGAAGCTTGGAGGGAACGGGTATTATTCTGCGTGACGATATTAACATAAGAAGGGATATTAGAATTGAACCCATAGAAATGCTCCATATTTTGAGAATCGTTCATGAAGCCGTTGGAAATGCCATTAAATACAGTGAAGCCCAAACATTGACGTTAAAGGTGATTTCTGAGCTTAGAGGCGGTTGGAGCATTTGTGTAAGTGATGATGGAGTTGGTTTCAATGTAGATAAGGTTTATGGAGATGAATCCTATGGGCTCACACACATGTATAAAAGAGCGGAAGAAATAAATGCAAAGGTGGAAATACGGTCAACTCCCGAAGCAGGAACTAAAATCTGTGTTATGATGAATGGGGCATAAATGGTACAAATAGGAATCGTAGACGATAATTCAGAATTACTCGACATCATGTCTAATGACCTTACATCGAATGGTGATATAGATGTAGTATGTACAGCCGAGCATGGAATAGATTATTTAGCGAAACTTAAGTTGTTACAAAAAAGGCCTGAGATTGTGCTAATGGATGTAGAAATGCCTCGAATGGATGGCGTTGAAACCGTTCAAAAAGCTAAGGCGCTATTCCCTGAAATCACTTATATAATGTTGAGCGTTATAGATGACGAAGATGTTTTATACAAAGCACTTAAAGCAGGAGCAGAAGGATATTTTTTAAAGGAAGAACCCATCCATCACATTGTAGAAAAATTAAAAGAAGTTCAGAAAATTGGTCACATTCCTTTCAGTCCGGCAATGGCCAGTAAAGTACTGAATTTGGCAAAGTGGTCGGTTCCGCCTGCTAAGGAAACTGCGGACGAACAGCTGACCAACCGGGAAATTGAAATACTTGAGCTATTGGCAGATGGACATACTTCTAATGAAATTGGAGAACAGCTGTTTATTAGTTTTCATACGGTAAGAAAACACATTCGGAATATTTACTTAAAACTTCAGGTAAATACGCAAGCAGAAGCTGTCAAAGAAGGTTTTTTAAGAAGGGTACTTGGTTTTAAAAAATGATAATTATGTACTTTTTGCCATTACATATAGCTGAACAATCCGCAAATCATTATAAGAAAATTGTTCATCAAGGGCTTCATAAATAGGTCGAAGTTTGTCGTGACCATGTTCCTTAAATGCATCATGTACAAGTTTTAAATCATCATCACTCAATGAAGAAGCAACAATAATTTTATCAGAAGGAATTGAATTTCCTGCTTGAACAAATTTTATGAGATAGCTAATTACGGTGCCCTTTTTTATTTCAAGTTCCGAAGCGATCTCAGAAACTAAATTTCCTTCTTTGAACATCTTACCAACCTGATAGGGCCGGTTATTTCTGTTCAGTGATTTCTTGATCGGTTTACTTTTGGAGTGAGCCGATTTGGATCGTTCCTCAAGTTCATTTTCCTGACAAAACTCCACAATCACCTCTAAAAAATCATCCCCATATTTCTTGGACTTTGCCCGGCCCACACCGTGAATATTCAGCAAACTTTCCTTGGTCTGCGGATAATAATAAGCCATCTCGATGAGTGAAGTATCTGCGAAAATAATATAGGGGGGTACTCCTTGCTTTCGGGCCAAATCCATCCGTTTAGCTTTGAGCAATTTAAATAAGTTCCGGTTGAAATCCAGCGATTCAATATCTGATTTGGACGATTTGGTTCGGGCTTTTTGAACCGGCTCCTCGATCACCCCAAACACTTCCTGCTTTCCTTTCAAGATCTCGATGGCTTTAGGTGTAAGCTTCAAACTTTTGTGCTCAAACTCCCGCACTATGATATCCTGCTTCATCAGCTCTCGGTAGATCTGTTTCCACTCTGGCCGACTCAGATCCTTTCCAATCCCATAAGTCGAAAGTTTATCGTGATTAAATTTCAGTACTTCTTTTCGGCGTGAACCAACAAGGATATTTTTAATGTGATGGTAACCGAATTTTTGATCCGTTCTGGCCATTGTAGATAGAAATTTTTGAACTGGAACCGTGATGTTTTCCCGCTCCGGAGTATCGCCTGTGCAGAAGTCGCACATACCACAATTCTGTTCGTTAAAATGCTCTCCAAAATATCCCAAAAGCTTAATTCGCCGACACTGATGGGCTTCCACATAATCCATCAGTTTTTGAAGATGTTCCTCTGCAATACGCTGTTCTTCGGCGTCTTCTTTTTGACCTATGAAATATCGGATCTTCCCGGCATCACTATAACTAAACAGAAACAGGCAATCCGACTGCAGTCCATCCCGCCCGGCACGGCCAATTTGCTGGTAATACGATTCTATATTCTTTGGCATATCGTGATGGACCACAAATCGAACATCCGGCTTATCAATACCCATCCCAAAGGCAATGGTTGCCACAATAATATCCACTTCATCCCGGATAAATGCATTTTGGTTTTGGGTTCGAATACGTTCTCCAAGTCCTGCATGATAGGGCAGTGCATTAAATCCATTGGCGTTCAAATCCTGCGTGAGCTCGTCTACCTGATTCCGAGAAAAACAATAAATAATGCCAGAATCTCCTTCATGTCGTCGAAGGAAATTGATTACTTGTTGCAATGGGTTGCTTTTTGTGACTACATCCAGGTATAAATTTTTACGGTTGAAACTTGCTACAAAGGTGTTGGCATCCGCTAACCCGATTGAATTTGCAATGTCTTTTTGAACGCGAGGCGTTGCAGTGGCCGTTAAACCCAAAGAAACGGCATTTTCAAATTTCTTTGTGACTTCTGAAAGCTGCCGGTACTCAGGGCGGAAATCATGGCCCCATTCCGAAATACAGTGCGCTTCATCAATGGCGATGCATTCCACATCCACGCCAGAGAGTAAATTCAGTATATTTCCTTTCAATAAAGTTTCCGGCGCCAGGTACAACAGGTCCAGTTTATTTCTGCGGATCAGATCAAGTGTAGCTTCATAATCTTGTGGCGAGAGCGAGCTGTTCAAATACGAAGCCGAAATTCCATACGCGGTAAGCTGATCTACCTGATCCTTCATCAGTGAAATTAGTGGCGAAACTACGATCGTTAATCCATTAAAAAGAAGAGCCGGTATTTGATAGCAAAGTGACTTCCCCCCGCCTGTTGGCATGATGGCCAGCGTATTCCGCTTTTGCAGTACATTTTGGATGATGTCTTTTTGCAGCGACCGGAATTCCTCAAACCCGAAAACTTCATGAAGTACATGTTCTGCTTGTTGGATATCCGGCATATTGGAACTAATAGTTTTTGAATTTTGCATAGTCTTTTTTCTAAGGTAAGAGCAATGAAAACCGAATTCCTTACAAATTTTTTTAGAAAGATGGTTTTAAGCCACGAAAACACTAAGGCACAGAAAAGTAATTTTTATGAGTGATGACTACATCCGAATGGAACCCCGACAAATATGTTCGGGACAGTCGCGGATAAAGCGGATGTTGCGGATGATCGCAGAAAATAATTGCATGAAAGATCAGTAAAATCTGCTTTAGGAGTTTCATTTGCGTTCCATCTGACGGCTAATTTAAGAGTGAGATATTCCATTCCTGCAAAGGGCCGTCTGATGGATGAATAAGGGTAATGTTGCTTAATCCAACCAACGGTCAGATGGACTTTGAGCCATCAGACCGATTGCCAAGTATTACAATTGGAAAATCCCGAACCATGATTTTTATCGAAGTTCATAAACTTAGGATTCTTTGGCTATATGATTTCTCATTCCGTCTGCTTTGCTGGGGAACGCCTGGTGGAAGCTCTGCTTCCTGGTATATTTTGTAGGCTGAAGTTGTGAAAGAATTGAAAAATATAAGGCGGAGCCTTCAGGGGCATTGAGCAGCGGAGCAGCGCAACTAGGGAAAAATAAGTACATCGACTCTCCAGAGTCGATATGAAGATGGTTAGTATAAGTTGGAATTTTGATCCTGATGAGGTAAATGGAAGGTTCATCGGAATTCTACTCTGAGGATTCAACCAACTCCCCAAAATCCACATACAGCATCTCGCTATGAATCGCTTTGCTTTTTTGGTATTGATATGCGCTACCATTTTTGTCAATAGCTTATAGAGTCCCAAGTGCACGCGGGTATTAAGGCGGACAGCTTGTCCACCCACGGTTGAAAAGACACGATTGTTTAAAAAATAATGGACGGGTAAGCTGCCCGTTCTATGTGGAG
>JAVLBT010000188.1:0-4908 GCA_031580945.1 Gracilimonas sp. | reverse complement strand
CTAAGGGGAGGTGCATGCTTTTATGAGGCGGAGCCTCAGTGTAGCATGACGCAGCAGAGCTACGTCACGAGAAGAAGAAAAAGCTTTGCTTAGAACCATCAAGCCCGTGGATGAAATTCCTTATGCACCTGATGTAAAAAGGATCGGTCGATGTGGGTGTAAATTTCAGTGGTAAGAATGGAAGAGTGCCCCAACATTTCCTGTACGGCCCGCAGGTCAGCTCCACCTTCCAATAAATGGGTAGCAAAAGAGTGTCGGAAAATGTGGGGATACACGTTTTTGGTAATGTCTGCCTTTTCTGCAGCTTTTTGTACGATGTTCCAGATGCTCATTCGGGAGAGGGCACTTCCACGCATGCTCAAAAAAACTTTATTCTTGGCTTTGTGTGCTTTTTCAGGGTTAAAAAACCGTGGACGTACCGCTTCAGTGTAATGCGAGATAGCATCCTGTGCAATTTCCCCGACCGGCACCAGTCGTTCCTTGTTTCCCTTTCCGATTACGCGAATAAACCCGATCTCAAAAATGAGGCGATCTTGTTCCAGTCCGGTGAGTTCACTGACCCGCATTCCTGTTCCATAAAGTGTTTCCAAAATGGCCTTGTCGCGGATTCCTGCATCGGTGGTTAAATCCGGGGTAGAAAGGATGGCTTCAATTTCTTCCCGATCTAATACTTCCGGTAACTTGGAGGCCTTCTTAGGTAATTCCACCAACTCTGCAGGATTGGCTTTGGTAATGCCTTCCACTACGGCAAATTCATGAAAGCCACGGATACTTGAAATATTCCGAGCCAAGGAACTTGCAGACAGCAATTCATCATCCACCAGATAATTCAGAAAATCCTCAATGTGATTCAGTGTAACCCCAGCCAGATCCCTGATCTTTTTCTCGGTTGTGAGGTAGATGAAATAGCGTTCCAGATCATTTTTGTAGGAGATGACTGAATTCTCAGTCAATCCTTTTTCCAGCTTTATAAATTGAAGATACAGATCCAGTTCCTGCTTAAAAGCCACGACTATCCAGTGCTTTCTTCTTTTTCTGTTTCAGCAGTCTCAGTATTATTTTCGGATTCTTTATCTTCCTTTTTAGCCTCGGATTTTTTGGCTTCCAGTTCTGCTGCTTCCTTTATTTTTTCCTCCGCCTCACGCTCTTTGTCCTCCGGATACTCAACCCGACTATGGTATACCCCAACTAAGATATTCAGGAATGTTTCCTTTATGATTTGAAGATGGCGAAATGTAAGCGGGCAGTGGCTTAATTGTCCTTCCGAAACCCGGTCATCCACCATTCGATTAACCAGGTTTTCCAGTTTAGGGTACGTGGGATTCTTCATAGCTCTTGAAGCAGCCTCAATACCATCTGCTAACAACAAGATGCCCGTTTCTTTGGTTGATGGCAGAGGGCCTTCGTACCTAAACTGATCCTCCTGAAGAATACTCTTCAGATCATCATCTTCTTTTGCTTTTTCAAAGAAGTAACGAATCACGGAGGTGCCATGATGGGTTTTAACAAAATCTACAATAATATCTGGCAGGTCTTCATTTTCAGCCATTTTTACCCCTTCACTAACATGTGCTTTTATGACCATCGCACTCATTTGGGGCTTCAATTTATCGTGTTCATTTGTTCCTTTACTTTGATTTTCCACAAAATATTCAGGTTTTACCATTTTACCGATATCGTGATATAAGGCTCCAACCCTACAGAGTAAAGAATTTGCTCCAATAGCTGAAGCTGCTGCTTCTGACAGATTTGCTACCTGTAAACTATGATGAAAAGTACCAGGTGCTTTATTCATTAATTCCTTAAGCAGTGGCTGGTTGGTATCACCAAGTTCTATGAGGGTAAAATCAGTGGTAACACCAAACATTTTCTCATAGAGTAGAATCATGGGATATGTGAAGAGGATAAATACACAGCTAATGACAACGTAAAGCAAATCCGTTCCAAATTGCTCCCAACCCTTCAGAGCGGTGACTCCAAATGACCCAAGTACCACAAAATAGGATATGAGCACAATACCGGGCGTGGTAAAAAAGAACTGTGAACGGTCTTTGATATCACGAACGGAGAATACTCCAAGGCTGCAGGCTGCAAAAGTTGCGATCACAAATTCGAAACTACTGCCATTTACCAATCCCAATAAACTTGCTAAGGTGATGGAAGCTACCAGTCCAACCCGTGAATCAAAAATAATAGTGAGAATGATAGGGGCTATTGCTACCGGAATTATATATGGGTTTGCAATATCAAAATAATTGATGAGTCCGGCAGCTAAGGAAACGAGTCCCATCGTCAGGAATACCAAAAAGAAAAGGGAATTGTTGGAAGTGATTTTTCTCCTGTAAAGGTAGATATACATGAAGAAGACAAAAGTTACGGCAATGATGATGATAAGTTGTCCGCCAAAGCGTACCCAGCGTTCAATTTCTGTAGCATTTTGGGATCGAGCTTCAGCTAAACTTTCCAAAATATTTGCTCGTTCATTATTAACAATATCTCCACGACGTATGATTACCTGTCCTTGTGCTATGGCTCCTTTGGTCTCGGAAATATTTGATAATTCTTCCTCTAATCGGCTCTGCGTATATTCTTCACTGTATTTATAATTTGGTTGAATGATTTTGTTATATAATTCCAAAGCCAGTCGAACTCGCTGTTCATCAAAAACACGATTGAGCCTAAACTGCATAAATTCATTGGCTTCCCTGAGATCACGAACTCTGGATAAGTCTATGGACTGTTCCGTGCTTTCACTGGTATTGCGTAATGTGATCTTACTGGTGTTTAGCATGCTTTTATTACGATCGATGATGCCTTGGCTCATTAGCTGATCGACCATGGTTTCCAGCTGTTGTTTTACTTGGATTCCTTCAAACTGATTTGGGGATAGATTTCTGCGTTGAATTTCATCATAACTTTCAAGCAAAAGCTGCCAAGAGGCATCTGTGAGGTCTACATCGGTTTCTTCGAGGGCTCTGAAATAATCTAAGCTGTCGGTAGAGGCGGGGGTTTCGGTACGAAGAGCTGACTGGAAATCATGGTAGCTTTCAAGTACAGGCTGCATTTCCCGGTAGATAGAGTCTAATTTAGTTTGGATCGTGATCGGGACGCTGGTATCAACACGAAAGATAGGGGGGGTGGTTTCCCGAATCTGCTGACGTTCTCTTTCCAATTCCTCCGCTGTTTTATTAATTGCAAAATCAAAAGGAGCAGTCAGATCTGCATTTCTCCATGGTTGGCCGGTAGTATAATTCAACCCAGAACTTACCGGGTTTCGTGGTAATGAAAATGCACTTATGCCAATGAATAGCAATAAAATGGCAAACCGGATATACGGATTTTTTTTGAGAGAATACTTTTCCTGCTCTTTTTTCTTTTTTTCACCGATAAGAGGGGCAAGCTCTTTTTTCTTTTGTCCGAGACCTATTTTTTCGAGGAAGCTCATTCAGATTATTGAATTAATATTTTTTGAAAAGGTTATCAACCTGCTCCTAATTTACAAATCTTTTTGCAGTAGTCAGTGTACAGTTATCAGTGATCAGTAAACAGTAAATTAAACTGGAAAATAAATTTGGTAGTAGTGTAACTTTTGGCAAGCTTCAACTGCTAATGCTAATGCTAATGCTAATGCTAACTGCTAACATGTCTTTCAAAACAAAAAAAAGTCTTGGGCAACATTTTCTTACCGACAAAATGGTTCTTTTTCAAATAATTGATGCCATTAACGCGGTTGACCATGACCGTATAATTGAAATAGGTCCGGGTACGGGTGCTTTAACGAAGTGGCTTGCAGAAAAGTTTAAAGATATTCACGCAGTTGAATTGGATGAGCGGGCAGTAAAATTATTGGAAAATGATTTTCCTGAGATCACAATTCACCAAAAGGATGTACTAAAAGTGAATTGGAAGGAATTGGTAGATGTGGATAAGGAAAATATAGTGGTAGGTAATTTACCTTATTATATTACTTCTCCTATTCTATTTGCCCTGCTTGAATACCGGAATTTATTCTCCGAAGCGATCTTGATGATGCAAAAAGAAGTTGCGGAACGTTTAGTAGCAGAATCCTCGAGCAAAGAATATGGCATCATGAGTGTACAAACCCAGCTTTTTTGCACTCCCGAAATACTGTTCAATGTACATCCGCATTCGTTTAATCCTCCTCCAAAAGTAATGAGTTCGGTGGTGAAGCTAAGATTCAATAAACCTGCACTCCCGGTATCAGACAAAGTGATAAAAAGTGTGGTTCGGACAGCCTTTAATCAGCGGCGTAAGAAACTCAGTAATTCATTAAAACCTTTATTGGGGGATGAACTTCCCGAAGGTTTTGATTTTGATGACAGAGCCGAGCATTGGCCCCCCGATATATATGCAAAGTTGGCAGAGCATTTAGAGCAGTCTGACAGCCTTTCCTGATTTAGTCAGACATCGTTTAATAAAACCTGTTTTCAACCATTTTAATGGTGGTATGAAATCTCTTTTACGTTTTGGTACGGAAGTTGCAATGAGTAATGTGAAATAACAAAAGGGCATTTGCCCAAACAATTTAAATCCAAACTAAAACTAACAGGAGTCATAAAAATGGCTAAGATTCAACCTTTAGGCGACCGTGTGTTGGTACAGGCTGAGCCTGCTGAAGAAAAAACCAGCTCCGGAATTATCATTCCAGATACGGCTAAAGAAAAACCGCAACAAGGTACAGTAATAGCGGTTGGTGCTGGTAAAGTAGAAAACGGCAACAAAATTGAGATGAGCGTAAGCAAAGGAGATAAAGTACTCTATGGAAAATATGCAGGTACAGAAGTCACACTCGATGGCGAAGAGTATCTGATCATGCGCGAATCTGACATCATGGGTATTGTATCGTAAACCCAGCTTTTCTAAGAAATTAAATCACAAACTTAAAAC
>JAVLBT010000187.1:0-4960 GCA_031580945.1 Gracilimonas sp. | reverse complement strand
CCTTCGCCAGACTTCACATTCGTTCATTCCGGCACCTCCCTCAAGGGAGGACTTACGAGGACCCAGATTCCTGATCCGAAAAATCAACCTGGCTCTGCACGCTCTGCGTCGGAACCGAATGATAGACTCATTTAGTTGATAAACGGGTTTCAAAATAAAATTCCTGAATTGATTCCATCAGCGAATCAAGGGTTGAATATTCCGGGGTGATGCAGTTTTGCATTCCTGCTTCTTCAGCCGCTTGTTCCGTCGTTGGTCCGATACAAAAAATTTGCTGGTTTTTCGCTTTGTTCTGATGACTAAACGAATCCACGGCACTGGGGCTCATAAACACCAGCGCATCAAAATCATCCAAATCAGCCATTTTATGTCCGGTCAATTTTGTTTGATAGACTTCTACTGATGTCAACTCTACCGAACTCCCAAGAAGTTTCCCAAGATCTATTGCTTTCAAGTTTCCACAGAAATGAACTACTTTTTTCAAGTCTAATTCCTGCATCATGCCGGCCAGTGCAAATGCATTATACTTTTCAGGAATAGATACTTTCAGCCCAACTTTCTCCAGCTTCTCTGCGGTTTTACTTCCTACCGCAAACACATGCTTCGGTATTTCAAAATCTGAAATTACAGGAGAAACAGCCCTCACCGCCTTTTTACTGGTAAAGATCCAGGCATCCGCCTTTTCGGGAACTTGCGATTTCCACATGCCCGGTAGCTTATATTCAAATGTTATAAAGGGCTCACTTTCAATAAGCAGGTCGCCATTTTCCAGAAGCGTACGTTTTTGTTCAGAGAGTTGTGTGGTGAATAAAATCCGGGGCTTTTTATTTGGCATCGGTTCGCTCCAGTAGTTCTATTGCGCCTTCGCCTTTTAATATTTTAGCCCACTCTTTACCTTTTAAAGCCTCTGCTTGATTTAACGGGATTTCACGTTCAATATCCAAACGACGAGATCCATCCAATGCTAATACGGCGCCCACAAAATACAACAGATCTTCCCGGACATAGGCATGAGCTCCAACCGGACTTGAGCATCCCGCTTCTAATTCATTCAAAAATGAACGCTCAATATCTCCACAGAGTTTACTTTCGGTATGATTGATTTTGCCCATCACATCTTCAAAATCGATATCAATGGCGGTAGCAATTCCCACAATTCCCTGGGAAGGTGCCGGTATCATCCAATCTAATACTTCGGATATTCGATCATCCAATCCTATACGCTCCAATCCGGCAGCAGCAAAAACAGCACCGTGCCAGTCATTAGAATCTACTTTTTTGAGCCGGGTAGGCACATTACCTCTCAAACCTACTATTTCATCTTGCGGAAAGCGGTTCAGCCAGAAAGCTTTTCTGCGAATACTCCCGGTAGCTACTTTTCTTTTTTCACTTTCTTGGGCCTGAACCGGTCGAACTAAAACATCCTTTGGATTTCCACGCTTAAGAACGGCCGCTATTTTCAATCCATCAGGCAGTATAGTGGGAACGTCTTTAAGTGAATGTACAGCAAGATCTATTTCTCCGGCAAGCAAGGCATCATCAAGGGCTTTGGTGAAAACTCCTTTGTCACCCAATTTGTCAATGGGAATATCCTGCACCTTGTCTCCAAAGGACTCGATTTCCACCAGCTCAGAGTCAACTCCATGCGATTTAAGCTCATCGGCCATTTTGTTCGCCTGCCACAAGGCCAGCGTACTTTTACGGGTCCCGATTCTAAGCTTCATTCTGTGCCTTTTCAAATTCCTGGTCAATACGGTCGATGTGAATAGCCATGATCTTATTCTTGATGCGCCGCGTCACTTCTTCCATTTGAGAATAGGAATCCTGATCCATTTTGTTCTTGACCCGATCCAATTCTGCATCCGTGATGTCACTCAAACGATGCTCAATTTCTTTAATACGTGGCAGCAAATACCGGGAACGTTTTACCTGCTTGAGAAACTCTTCTATCTCCTCTTCAATAATCTGCTCTATTTTTGGAATAGCTTTCTCGCGCTTTTCGATAGCCTTTTTGTTGGCTTCATGGATAGAATCCATATCGACAAGTGTCACGTTTTCCAAGGCTGCAACTTCAGGATTTACATTTCGGGGAACGCTGAGATCCAATACCAACTGATGGCGCTCAACTTCTTTAAAATGCTTGGGGTGAAGAATGGGATTCTTTGCACCTGTAGCAGTAATAACTAAATCCGCTTTTTTTATCTCTTCATCAAGTTGGGAAAAAGCATGGGCTTTGATATCAAAAGAGGAAGCCAGCTGTTTGGCCCGGTCAATGGTTCGGTTCACCACAGAAATGTGCTCTGCGCCATTTGAGATAAGATTTTTAGCGGAAACTTTACCCATCTTACCGGCCCCTATCAATAAAATAGTGATTTCGCTCAGGTCTTTAAAATGCTCAAGGGCCAACTGTGTGGCAGCGAACCCGACGGAGGCCGTACCTTTGCCAAAATCGGTTTCAGTACGGCTCCGTTTGTGTGCTCGGAAAACGGATTGAATAAGTTGATGAAATTCGCCGGAAAGTCCTTTTTCTTTAGCCTTCTTATAGGCCTGCTTCACCTGCTGAATGATCTGAACATCTCCTAATACCTGGGAATCGAGGCCGGTACCAACTTCATATAAATGTTTATACGCATCATCCTCTACGTGGATATACCCATGCTTTTCAAAAAACTCCCGATCGGTATTGGTTGACTTACAAAGGGCAGAGATAAGCACATCGGGATCACAAAAAGCATATAATTCAGTTCTATTACAGGTATCCAGCATAAATATACCACCGGGAATATCCTTGGTATGGAACTCCAGCAATTCTTTGCGATGGCTATCTAAATAAAACAATTCACGAATAGACACCTCACTTTTCCAGTGAGATATTCCTATTGCACTAAATCTCATAAATTAGTTTTTAAAAAATTTTCCGGCACATTAGTCAGGAACATATTTTTTGAATATGAAGATTATATGAAGAAAAAATTCATATTCAGAAAATATCGGCTTTTAAGCGTTCTAAACGCTGTTTTTAATCTTCACATTACCGTCGCTTAAGATAAAACTTCTCTAAACCAATTGTGATTACATTCTCGATAAAAACTATAATTCGCATATTTTATACTCATTCTAAATACCTTCTGTCTATATGAAATTTACTTCTGTTCCATTCGAACTTCATGGCTGTGTTGCCTATATTTGACGTCCAAAAATCACCAGTTAAAACTATTTATTATGGATATTCAGATCAGTGGAAAAGTCACCAAAATTTTAGAAGAACAATCAGGAGAGGGAAAAAATGGTCCCTGGAGAAAAAGGGATTTTATTCTGGAGACGAAGGGAAAGTACCCGAAACAGGTATGTATTACTCAATGGGGGGATAACATAGATCAAAATAAAGTCAGTGAAGGAGATGAAGTTACTGCCTTTATTGATATCCAAAGCCGCGAATATAAGGGGAACTGGTACACGGATGTAAAGGCTTGGAAAATTGAGCAGGGGTCGGCTGGTGAAGTTTCAGATCCTCCTCCAAGCGCACCCGGATTGACAATGGAAGGTAACCAGGATATGGACCTGGATGATGATCTGCCTTTTTAAAAAGTATTGTATAAAAAGAAAAACCACTGCTCTTCCAAGCAGTGGTTTATAGACAACTGTTAAAAAGCTACTTTCACGAGTTGGACTACCAATAACTCCAATCAGTGTTATTAAACAATAATCTCATCATTATTAGATCGTAGGAATTAGCTTTTTGTCGAAATTTATCTTCTCCAGTCAGTGGCGGCTTTAGGTTTATTATCCAGGATTTCTTCTATTTTATTCTTGACTTCCTCATCAACCTGATCCACTTTTTCAATCGCTTCCATGTTTTGTTCAACCTGTTTCACATTCGAAGCGCCGGTAATTACCGTACTTACATTTGGATTCTTAAGGCACCAAATGAGGGCAAGCTGTGGCATTGGAATTCCAATATCATCAGAGACACCTGCTAATTTCTCTACCTTTCTAAGTTTTTCTTTCCCTTTCTCTGATTCAAGCAACCGCTTTCTAAGCCAGCTGTATTTATCAAGATCCAGCCGTGAGCCTTCGGGAATACCATCATTATACTTTCCGGTGAGCAATCCACTGGCTAAAGGACTCCAAATGGTTGTCCCCAATCCAATATCATCATAGAGATTAGCAAATTCTTGTTCCACTTTATCCCGCTTGAACATATTGTATTCGGGCTGTTCCATAAGTGGCGGGCGCAGGTGATTTTCTTTGGCAAAATGGTACGCTTTTCGGATTTGGTCTGCATTCCATTCGCTGGTTCCCCAATAAAGAGCCTTCCCTTCATTGATCATCTGATTCATAGCCCAAACGGTTTCCTCGATGGGTGTGTGCAAATCGGGGCGGTGGCAAAAAATAAGATCTACATAATCAGTTTGGAGACGTTCAAGAGCTGCCTCAGTACCTTCTTTTATGTGCTTAAATGAGAGCCCCTGATCGTTTGGGCCTTCTCCGCCCCAGAATATTTTGGTGGACAGCACAAGGTCTGACCTTTTCCATTCGGCTTTTTTAATGACCTCTCCCATTATAATTTCTGATTGTCCCGATTCGTAGGCCTCAGCATTATCGAAGAAATTCACCCCGGCATCATAGGCTGTTTTCATTTGATTGTAGGCTAAGTCTGTATCAACCTGTTCTCCAAAAGTTACCCATGATCCAAATGAGAGTGCTGATACTTTAAGTCCTGACCGTCCTAAAAATCTGTATTCCATTTTTTAATCTCCTTTGTAATTCGTTTTTATATTTTCTCTGATATAGTTAACACTCAAGAAAATGTATACGTTCTTTTCAGTCGTCCTAATATAGTAATCTGTTAACCTGAGTTCGATTTATATTGATTTGCGATGGACGATGGACCGATTAACGATGGACGATTTAATTGCCACCAAAGCTCGAAAACACGAAAATGGTTTTATGAGATATC
>JAVLBT010000186.1:0-4972 GCA_031580945.1 Gracilimonas sp. | reverse complement strand
CCTGGCTCGGTACACATTTGTCCAAACAGAGCGGCCTGTTGGTCACCGGCAATTCCTGCGATAGGGACTTTGCTTGCGAATAACGTGGTTTTGGTTCGTCCGTACTCCTCGCTTGACTGCTTTACATCCGGAAGCATGTTTTTGGGAATATCCATCAGTTCCAGCAGTTCATCATCCCAATCCATTTTATTAATATTGAAAAGCATGGTTCGGGAAGCGTTTGTCACATCTGTAATGTGCAATTCTCCCTGTGTAAAATTCCATATCAGCCAGGTATCGATGGTTCCAAATGCGAGTTCTCCTTTTTCAGCTTTTTCTCGAGCTCCTTCTACATTATCCAGGATCCATTTCACTTTGGTGCCGGAAAAGTAAGAATCGATCACCAGGCCGGTTTTATCTTTGATCATTTCCGCATGACCTTCTTCCCGAAGCTGATCACAGTAATCTGAGGTCCGACGGTCTTGCCAAACTATAGCATTATAAATGGGTTTGCCTGATTCTCGATCCCAAACCACCGTAGTTTCCCGTTGATTGGTAATTCCAATTCCTGAAAGCGCTTTTCCATTTACGCCAGCAGAAGCCACGGCCTCGGCTGCAACCCCGGCTTGTGAGGACCAAATTTCCTGTGCATCATGCTCCACCCATCCCGGCTTTGGATAGATCTGCCTGAATTCTTTTTGAGCTACGGATACGATCTCTCCTTTTTTATTGAAGAGCATCGCCCGCGAGCTTGTGGTTCCTTGGTCTAAGGCTAAAATAAATTGTTCCATAACAACTCCGGTTGGTCTTTAGTTACTATTGATGGTTTCTAATGCTTTCGGTTTGTATTCCTGCAACACATATTGATTTGCAAGTTCTGTAAATTCTTTTATTTGATCATTGATCCATTGCTCATCATAGCCCAGTTCGCGAGCCATCAGTTCCGCTGTTCGTTCAGCCATGTCCATGGCCGCTTTGGCATCCAGAAAAAGCATCCGGATTCTGCGAGCCAAAAAATCTTCCACGGTTCGGGCCATTTCATGTCGGGTTGCCCAAACAACTTCCGCTTCAATATGTTTATAATTTGGATGAAGTTTTCCCTTTAACGTAGCATCCTCTTTGGCCAAATCCCTGATCGCTTTTCTGTCAGAACCATAAAAGTAAAATGGATCTTCGAAGTTTGTATGTTCATCATAACCATGAATTTGCAATGAATCACTTTTGGACTTTCGTGCCTCCAACTTCGCCACTTTCTCTGCTTTATCAATGGTATCTTCTCCCATTTTTCGGAAAGTTGTCCATTTCCCGCCCGTTATGGTAATAAGTCCTGAATCTGAAATAATAAGCTTGTGACTTCTGGAAATTTCTTTGGTTTTAGTATCACCCTCTTTGGGAGCTGCAAGAGGTCGTAATCCTGCAAATACACTTTTTACATCCCCACGGGTAGGTTTCTTAGCCAAATATTTTTGAGCCGTATTCAAGATGAACTCTATCTCCTGTTCCTGAGCTATCGGTTCCAAACGGTGTTCATCAAGGGGAGTGTCTGTAGTTCCCACCACTACTTTATTATGCCATGGAACCGCAAATAATACACGTCCATCGTCGGTTTTTGGAATCATGATCGCATCTTCCCCGGGCAAAAATTCTTTGTCGAGCACCAGATGTACGCCCTGACTCGGTTTCACCATTCGCTTATGCTCATCCTTATCCATTTTCATGATCTCATCCACAAAAACGCCGGTTGCGTTGATCACGGCTTTTCCTTTTAACTCATATTTAGTCCCTGTCTCACGATCTACTGCGTTAACGCCTGAAATACGCTCATTCTCTTTCAGTAACCCAGTTACTTCAAAATAATTCAACGCAACTCCACCCATCTCATTAATAGTTTGAGCAAGATTTATGGAAAGTCGTGAATCATCAAATTGTCCATCGTGATAAGTGACGCCACCCCGAAGTCCTTTTTGCTCAATAGTTGGAAGGCGATGAATTGTTTCTTTTTTAGAGATAGGTTTAGAGCGACCCAAACTTAATTTTCCTGAAAGCAGGTCATACATGGTAAGTCCAATTGTATAGTAATATTTAGTCCACCACTTATAACCCGGGATCACAAATATTTCATTTTGCACTAAGTGAGGTGCATTCTTTTGCAGCAAACCACGCTCCCGAAGAGCTTCCCGAACCAACGCGATATCTCCCTGCGCCAAATACCGAACCCCACCATGCACCAATTTTGTACTTCGGCTGGAAGTTCCTTTAGCAAAATCTGATTGTTCTAATAATAAAGGCTTATATCCACGACTTACCGCGTCCAGTGCAGCGCCCAACCCGGTAGCACCTCCACCTATAATGACCATGTCCCACTCTTTTGAATGAGACTCTTTTATTTTATGAATTAATTTTTGACGTTTCATGATAATCACCTTTTATAGCAGGTTGTTTATTGCTCTACTCACAATTTAAACAAAACAAAATGAAAGTCAAACGAAATATAAGTGAAATAAAACATAACTTAATGTACATAGAAATGATTGCAAATATTTGATTTAAAGAAATCATAGGTCCTTCTCTTTTCTCTCATAGGTAATTATATATTTCGTTTTGTTTCGTTAATGTGCGAAATTGAACTAATCAGTTTACAGTAGTATATTTGAAATAAATCAAAATAGCCGAATATGACCGTATCAGAACGACACGAAAAAATTCTTCATCAACTGAAAGAAAACGGAAAGGTAAATGTACATGAGTTGAGCGGAGAACTTGATGTATCAGAAGTAACGATCCGAAAAGATTTGAGGGTACTGGAAGACAAAGGTTTATTATTCAGGACACATGGAGGGGCAACCCAGACAAACCCATACACGAGCGACCGTCCGGTATCTGAAAAAGAAAAAATTCAGGCGGAAGAAAAAAACGCTATTGCTAAAGAGGCAATAGAACTGATTGGGAATAATGATTCTATCATATTGGCATCGGGGACCACCACACTTGCGCTGGCACGAAAGATACATCCCAAAAAGCGGTTGAATATTATCACCTCAGCCTTAAATGTATCATTAGAGCTTTCTCAACACGAAAATGTGGAAGTACTTCAGCTTGGAGGACAACTGCGTCAAAGTTCTACATCGGTCGTAGGGCCATATGCCGAGCAGTTTTTGGAGGGGATTACCTGCGGTATTTTATTTTTGGGTGTGGATGGCATTGACCTGCATCACGGGCTCACTACTTCCAACCTGATGGAGGCGAGTCTCAACCAAAAATTTATTGAAGTCGCTCAATATACCGTGGTAGTCGCTGATCATACCAAATTTGGAAAGCGTGGCTTTAGTCGCATTTGCAGCCTGGATAAGGTTCAGCATATCATTACCGATAAAGGTATTGAACCGGAGTTGATCTCTAAACTTGAGGAAGCAGGCGTACAGGTTACCGTGGCTAAGTAAGGTTGTTTGATCTCTGACAAACTTTACACTTTTCTTTTTAATCTGCCTATCTTTGAAGCATGTCAGATATTATCCAAAAATCACCCATTGCAGCCATAGCAACACCAGTTGGAGAAGGCGGAATTGCCGTTATTCGAGTATCCGGTAAAGAGGCGATATCCAAAGTAAATAAGGCCTTCAAAGGGAAAGATATCACTCAACACGATTCCCATACGGTTCACTTTGGAAAGATCATGAACAAAGATGGTTTTCCGGTGGATGAAGTGTTGGTAACGCTGTTTCATTCACCCCGATCTTATACCGGAGAGGAGACGGTAGAAATTTCTTGTCATGGGGGCGTGTTGGTTACCCAATCTGTTTTAGAAACGATTTTAGCCCTTGGGGTGAGGTCCGCTGAACCGGGGGAATTTACACAACGTGCTTTTCTAAATGGGAAACTGGACCTGGATCAAGCCGAAGCCGTGGCAGACCTCATTCATGCCAAAAGCTCCAAAGCGCTGGATGCCGCACATCAGCAGCTGGAAGGACGACTTGGAGAACACATCAAAAAGTTTCGGCAACAGATCATTGATGCCACGGCCATGGTTGAACTGGAACTGGATTTTATTGAAGAGGATGTGGAGTTCGCCAACAAGGAGCAGCTTCAGAAATTATTGGAAGACCTGGACTCGGAGATTTCCGAACTGCTGGAAACGTATGAAACCGGTCGCCTGGTAAAAGATGGAGTAAAAACAGTTTTGATCGGAAGACCCAATGCAGGAAAATCCACCCTATTGAATACACTCGTCGGAAGCGACCGTGCTATTGTGACAGAGATCGCAGGAACTACCCGAGACACCATTGATGCAGACTGGAGTTATGATGGTTTGCTCTTCAAGCTCATAGATACGGCGGGTTTGCGGGAAACGGAAGATATTGTAGAGGCCGAAGGCGTGAAACGATCCCAAAAAGCCTTCGAACAAGCAGATCTGGTTATTTATTTGAAGGATCTATCACAACCCTTCATTGATGAAGAAAGAAAGGAAATCGCAGATTTTCAGTCTCGCGCAAAAGACACGCCGTTTATCCTGATCGGTACTAAAGCTGATATTGAGATCGCTGATGAATGGCGAACTGAATTTGACTTGAAGATCTCCGCTCTGGAAGGCGAGCGCATTAAAGAACTAAAAAAATTACTCAAAGACCGTGCACTGGAAAACAAACATTACGATGCCTCCAGCTTGCTTGTGACTTCCACCCGTCACCGTGATGCCCTTCAAAAAACCAAGGAACACGTACAATCGGCACTTCGGGCTCTATCCCAAAATATGACCGGGGATTTTCTTTCGATTGATCTGCGAGCGGCTTTAAAGGAGCTGGGAACTATTACTGGTGAGATCACCAATGAGGATGTTTTGGATAGTATTTTTTCGCGTTTTTGTATCGGAAAGTAAACTCATTCTGAGGCTCCTCCCTGTAAAATCAGCAGGCTGATTTTACGGTCCCTCCGAAGGGACACACGTTCTTGCCCTTTCAGTAGAGTTAAATGAAGTCAATTTTTATAGTGGCAAGAG
>JAVLBT010000185.1:414-5028 GCA_031580945.1 Gracilimonas sp. | reverse complement strand
TCCAAAATAATTTCGCGCTGATGAATATCTCCAATGCTGCGGCAAATCCACAAACCCAGCTTTAACCGGGTTGTAATACATACTCAATTTTCTGATTCATCATTCTCTCACTTGAAATTTGCTTGGGATGTACCCCTTTTGCAACAACTGGCAACTTACTTTTCACTTTCCCACTATATAGCCCGTACTTATTCTTCAATATTCATACAGATTTGATCGTATAGGGACAGGCATAGATAAATTAAAGGACTTAGCTTATCTCAATTCCTTCGTCAAATTATTATATACCCTCGTTATCAATCGCATATCTTGTGTTATGATTTCTGCTGTACCCATCATTCCATTTTTGGGGGTTAACTCGTACCCGTAGTTTGTATTTAACCCATTTGGAAATTCCACTTTGGCGAAAAACAGGCTATCTCGGACGGGAATATCTGACAAGTATTCAATATTGCCTGCTACTGAACCAAATTCACTATATGGATAGCCACTGAAACGAACCAGCACCTGTTGCCCTTCTTCTATCTTGCCAAATGAACGCTGAGTTATTATTAATTCACCAAAGTAACTGGTACTTTCTGGCTGAATGAGAAATAGCTCTTGCCCGGCCGAAATCGTTTGCTTTTCCTGCAAAATCCCGGAGTAGAACAGCCTTCCTGAAGCCGGAGCCGTTAAAAAGTAGCTCCGCTTCCACTCTTCCACAGCGCTTTTTAAGCTATACACCGCTTGCGCAAAGATGGCTTGCTGCTGACTAATCTGCCGTTCAAGATCCATGATCTCAGTTTGTTTGGCCGATTGAGCCATTCGATTGTTAATAATAGCCGACTCTGTTTGTTGAAGGGGCAGCTTCAGATTCGCCAACTCACTTTCGGCTCGATCTAATTCGAGGTCAGCAATTAGATCTTTTTCCGCGAGCTTTTTCTGAGCTTCATATTCCCGTTTAGCCAACTGTAAAGTAGTTTGCTGAATTTGCTTTTGAACCTCCAGATGTTCTAATAGTTGCCGGGAATATTCCAGTTCTTCCACCAATATCTTTTTTTGATCGTGATAGTAGGCACCGGGCAAATAATCTAAAAACTCTCGGTAAACCTGATCGAATGATTGAAAACTGCTTTGCAGGCTGCCCAAATTTTTATAGCTCAGAATCCCTAAAGACCGAATGCTTTTAACATGGTTATTTTGCAGCCAATGATCGAGACTGTCTAAAGTTGAAGATAGAGCAATAACCGAAGCATGATCTGCCGTACTTTCCAGCCAGGCTAAAACTTCTCCCTCTTGTACCTGCATGTTGTCCTCTTTAAACAACCGAACCAGCTTCCCGTTCACTTTCACTTCCACCGTTTTCGGGGCATTAATGGCCGTTAGTTGCAACGGGGCATTTATGGTTTCAGGATATTGGATAGTGGAGGCAGATAGAAATATCAGTGCTAAAACTATAAATAAGGAAGCAATACCCCATCGAACCAGCCAATGTGGAGGCCGGCCTATAATTTCCTGCACTTCTTCGCTGCGGATTTCTAAACTGGGGGAAACAGATTTTTTATTTGTGACACTATTTGAACCCTTGGGATTTCTTTTTAGGGAATTTAGACTATCCACAGCTATATCAATTAAATTAATTCCTTGACTAAAAGAAAAATCATTTTCCAAATTTCTATTTTAAATAATTTTCCAGCTTCCAAAACATTCTGTTCAATTTTGATCATTTATATTATACAACCTTATTCTATGTCCCTTTTTAGGATGTTGATATATTGTATAAATTGTATCGGTTTTTATGTGTTGAATACGATCAAATTTTGAAATGTGAAAAAATCCAATGGGCTCCCCTTTCATATTCAACATAGTAATTTCATTCCCCTTTTTATTTACGTCAGTTTGCAGAAATATTTTAGTTTTAGTTATCCAAAGATTTAGGAAGCTTGGTTTATAGGATGGAATTCTGCTTTCTATCCTTTTCCTATCTTCATCATTATACCTGTTATTTTTAAAGTAATGCTCAACATTTTCTTCAGTTACTCTTTCTCTATCTAATTGTAAATAAATACTTTTTGTCAAGTTATGATTGTCATCATAAAAATAAATTTTTGAACTGTCTGGTCGAGCAATAATATATTTTCCATCATATAAATACTTAAATTGGTCTCGGGACTGATAGGGGGGCATTCCAATATATTGCATTGAATTATTTCCGAAATCAAAAATTGCATTTGGTTCTTTTAACTCATGCAATTTATTGGATATTAACTTTTTCTCTCTATCAACAACAGCAAGCATTTTGTAGGAGTATTGTTTGTTGTTATAATCGTTTGAAATAGATCTTCTCTTTTGCTTGGTTAAAGCATAATATTTTGATTTAGAAATAGCTTGTACAATATCAATAAAGTATTCATCATTTCTTATTGGTAACCAAGAATCAGAATATGTTAAAACTCCATTTTCGTTTCTTACATAATAGTTGATTAGATCTGTGGCTCCATCATGACTTACAATAATTGAGTTTTCATTAACCAAAAAAATATAAAAGAATGATTGTAAGTCTCCCGGTCCCTTCCCTTTTGAAGCAATTGTGCTTATGTGCCTCCCATTTTTATCAAATTGCTCTAATGATAACTTTTTCCAGTCTGATACAATTAAAGTTCCACTAGAACTCACGATAACTTTAGAAATCCGACCAAATAGAAAATCTTCATTAGCACCAACTTCTTCTATTAGATTTAACTCTATTTCATTTATATCATTTAGATTTTTCAATCCTTCTTGCCATGAACTAAAAACTTTCAGGCTTACAACTATCAATATGATGAAAAAAAAAAGAATGCTACTTAAACTAAATAACATTCTTTTATTCCAGTTTAGATTACCAAGGTCCATAACCATTGCAGTAATTTGTGCATGCAGAAGTGTCACCTCGTCGTATACAAGTTCTCGACCCATCCCTACAACAACAAGCCAAGAATCCCGTGTTAGTGTCACAAGGTGTTGCGCTACAACCTCCTTGCATACCCTTTATTTTTTTCATTTCATTTCTGCTTAATAATTGTATAGTTTGCATATTATTCCCTTATTAGATAAAGATTTAACTACCATATTCAATACCACTATTACTTGAATAGGCTTAAACGAAATAACAAAAATATTTCTCTCTATGCTGGAATTCTTCCTTGAAATTTATTGTGAATATTTCCCTGAAAAAATTCAAAAACTATAACACTATTTTCAGAAATCATTTGGTGTACTTTCTTCAATTTCCCAACTCCAATTGATTTTTTACCAACTCGTAGTATGCCCCTTCACGATAAGTAAGCTCTTGATGTGTCCCCTGCTCAATGAGTTCTCCCTCTTTAAGCACTACAATGTTATCCGCATTTTTTACCGTGCTAAGCCGATGGGCTACCACAATGACCGTACGGTTTTCAAAGAATTCCTGAAGGTTTTCCATGATCACTCTTTCGTTGTTGGCATCTAAGGCATTCGTGGCTTCATCAAAAAAGATAAATTCAGGGTTTTTATAAACGGCCCGCGCAATCAGGATTCGCTGTTTCTGTCCCTGGCTAATTCCGTTTCCTTCTGAGCCAATTTTAGTATTATAGCCGAGAGGAAGAGATTCTATAAAGGACTGAATGTTGGCGGTTTTTACCGCATGCTCCAGTTTACCCATATCCGGATGATCTTCTCCCACCGCTATATTATTGGCAATGTTATCGGAAAAAATAAATCCGTCTTGCATGACTACGCCACAGTGACTTCGCCACACCCGGTGACTTATGGTATCGAGATTATTCTCGCCTATGCGGATATCTCCTTTATCGAGAGGATAGAATTTAAGCAGCAGTTTTATCAAGGTAGTCTTTCCACTGCCGCTCATGCCGACAATAGCTGTGGTCTTCCCTTCGGGAATTTCAATATTGATATTTTTCAGCACCGGCTCATTCCCAACTCCAGGATAGGTAAAGGTCAAATCATTGACACGAATATTCTGCTTTTTGGGCAACTTATATATAAAATGCTTTTCCTGTGGTTCCTCATCTTCCTGTTGATGGATCTCATTTAACCGTTCGAGACTCAAGTGTGCATCCTGGGTAGACTGCACAAAACCAATAAGCTGTTGAATGGGCCCATTCAATTGGCCAATAATATACTGAATGGCCATCATAGCTCCCAGGGTCAACTGCCCGTTTACTACAGCAATAGCCGCAAGAAAAGTGATCCCAATATTCTTGCCTTCATTGATGAAATAAGCTCCGGCTTGTTGGTATTGAGTCAGTGAGAGATTCTTAACTTTATAGTGGAATAAATTAGCCTGAAGCTTCTCCCACTCCCATCTTTTTTGTTTTTCGCAATTGTTGAGCTTGATCTCCTGCATGCCCTGAATGAGCTGTATGACTTTACTCTGATCTCCCGAAGATATCCCAAACCGACGGTGATCTAATTCCGCCCGCTTTTTCAAAAACAACATCACCCAGCCGATGTATAGCACACTGCTGATCAAAAACACAAAGAAAATGATAGTGTGATAATAGGCGAGCACGGCGGCAAACACGAATAGGGTAACAAAGGAAAACAGGGTACTCAGCGTTTGGCTCGTCAGGAAGTTTTGAATGCGCTGATGAT
>JAVLBT010000185.1:0-404 GCA_031580945.1 Gracilimonas sp. | reverse complement strand
TCGCCCGTCATTTTAGCCTCAAAGTACGGCATGGGCAACTTCATCAGTTTGATCAAAAAATCCGAAAGAATGGAAATATTGATACGAGTACTCATGTGCAGTAAAATCCACGAGCGCAGGAACTCCACCCCTGTACGACCAATAAACAACATTACCTGGGCGATTAGAATTAAGTAGATGAAATTGATATCGCGGGTATTGATCCCGATATCCACCACGGCCTGGGTGAGAAAAGGAAAAATGAGCTGCAGAATACTCCCGATAAGCAAACCCAGTGCCAGCTGAGCCAGTAAATTCTTGTAGGGCAACAGGTATTGAAGCAGGCGGCCAAAATCGAGGCGATCTTTGTGGTCCTCTTCTAATTCGTAGAATTTTGGGGTGGTGTAAATCAGCAGGGCAATCCC
>JAVLBT010000184.1:0-5257 GCA_031580945.1 Gracilimonas sp. | reverse complement strand
TAATTTTTTGAGTATTAGTTATATATTTTAAATAAGATATTTACAACACTTGATTGTGATATACAGATTCCTATAAATGGTCTGATGTTTTTGAGCACTTCCAGACCTTAAACAATTACTATTATGGATATAGCAAATAAGATCTACCCGTTTTTTGTAATTTTTCTTCTTTTAAACATTTTTTCTGGTTGCAATGAAGATGCATCAGTAACAAACAGTATCCCAGAAATTGACGGATATGAACTCGTATGGAATGATGAATTCAATAATGAAGGCTTACCAGATCCGCAGAATTGGGGATATGATATTGGCGGACATGGTTGGGGTAATAATGAGCTGCAGAATTATACTGCCAAGGATATGAAAACAGCTCGAGTTGAAGATGGGAATCTCATTATTACGGCCTATTTGATTAATGAATCCAACAACAAATCTTACCGTTCAGCACGGTTGGTTACCCGTGGAAAGCATGCATGGAAATATGGAAGAATTGAGATGAGAGCTAAACTGCCGGGGGGGAGAGGTACGTGGCCGGCGTTTTGGATGCTTCCTGAAGAGTGGAATTATGGAAATGGAAGCTGGCCGGACAATGGAGAGATCGATATCATGGAGTATGTGGGGTATCAACCCAATGTAGTTCACGGCACCGTTCATACAGATAAAAGAAATCATCTTCAGGGAACACAAGCTGGAGCCAGTGTTCAGGTGGGTGGTGTGGAAAATGAATTTAATGTTTACGCCTTAGAATGGGATGCAGAAATGATTTCAATTTATGTGAATGACTATAAATATTTCGAATATAGGAATGATGGACGTGGCTGGGAGTACTGGCCTTTTGATAAGGAGTTTCATCTCATCCTAAATATTGCAATTGGTGGAAACTGGGGAGGTGTTGAGGGAGTTGATGATACGATCTTTCCTCAGGATTTTGTAATAGATTATGTTCGGGTTTATCAGGAAATAGATTGAAAGGGTGAAGAACTATCTCTGTGAATATGATCAGTGTAATACACCTGATTGAAAAATTTCCTGAAAATAAAATGACATTTCCTTCACAACCTAAAATCGAAACGCGGCCTATAATTCATTTAACTGATGTCCAATAAACTAATAACTGTATTTTTACTTTTTCTTATGTCAACGCAGGTAAATGCTTTTCAAATACCAGATACGTTCCATCTTCAAAATATTCCGGGAAGAGATCTGACTGCTTTAGATGGACTTTGGAGTATTATTGTGGACCCACTGGAAAATGGATATTACAATTACCGTTGGCAGCCCAGGGCAGATGGCTATTTTATGGACCGACAAATGGAAGATCCTTCCGACCTTATTGAATATAACTTTGATACCGACTATCAGCTCATGGTTCCGGGCGACTGGAATACACAAATGGAGAAATTGTATTACTACGAAGGAACTGTCTGGTACAAACGAAATTTTGATTTAGAAGCTGAAAAGGAAGGGAGTACGTATTTGTATTTTGGTGCTGTCCACTATCAGGCGATTGTTTATTTGAATGGAGAGAAGATAGGAGAGCATATCGGTGGGTATACTCCTTTTTATTTCGATGTGACGGATAAACTTAAGGAAAAAGATAATCTGTTGGTTGTGAAAGTAGACAATGAACGGAAAAGAGAGGCAATTCCGACAATTAATACCGACTGGTGGAATTATGGAGGAATTACAAGATCAGTGTACTTGGTTCAGGTGCCTGACCAGCACATATACGACTATAAAATACAGCTCGACCCTGATAATAAAGAGCGGGTGAAGGGGTGGGTAAAAACAAAGAATACAAGGGCGGGCGATCAAGTAAGAATCAGCATCCCAGAATTGAAGATACAGCATAGTTATGAAGTCGATCGTGATGGAATGGCCGTATTCTCCTTTCCGGCTCAACCAGAATTTTGGTCTACAACAAACCCAAAATTGTACAATGTTGAGATCTCTACCGGAAAAGATATAGTTAAAGATGAAATTGGATTTAGAACGATCTCTACAGAAGGATCAAAGATCTTACTGAATGGAAAAGAGGTATTCTTAAAGGGAATCAGTATCCATGAAGAAGCACCCTTTAAAACGGGTCGGGTAACTTCCGTTGAACAAGCTAGAATATTATTAAGATGGGCCAAAGAATTGGGCAGTAACTTTGTACGATTGGCACATTATCCTCATAATGAAGAGATGGTGCGGGAAGCAGAGAAAATGGGACTGCTGGTTTGGTCAGAAATACCTGTTTATTGGACTGTATTATTTGATAATCCGGATACCTATGAAAATGCAGAAAATCAATTAACGGAAATGATCACCAGAGACAAAAACCGAGCAGGTGTAGTGCTTTGGTCAGTTGCGAACGAGACTCCGGTTGGTGAAGATAGAAACTCCTTCCTTCAGCGTTTATCTGAAAAAGTACGTGAGCTGGATAATACCCGGTTAATTACTGCAGCATTGGAAATCCGAAGTAAAAGAAATGGTGCAAACCTCATCGAAGATCCGTTTGGGAAATATGTTGATGTAATAGGTATAAACAGTTATTGCGGCTGGTACGGAGGAACTCCTGAGTCCTGTAAAGACCTGAAATGGGTTTCAGATTATGATAAACCGGTCATCATTAGTGAATTTGGCGGAGGGGCTCTACAGGGGCTTCATGGAAGTAAAGAAGAACGGTGGACAGAAGAGTATCAGGCATCGGTCTATAAGAATAATATAGAGATGCTGAAAAACATTGATTTCTTAGCAGGCACTTCGCCCTGGATTCTCATGGATTTCAGGTCTCATCGTAGGCATCTTAGAAAAATACAAGCAGATTTTAACAGAAAAGGTCTGATATCTGAACAGGGAGATCGAAAGAAGGCTTTTTATATTCTACAAGATTATTATGGATCCTTTGAAAATTAAATTATCGAATCATGAAAGTTGCATCTTTGGATCATCATACTCTTTGATTCGGTGTTTATAAATACAGAATAAAGTTGTTGAAATATTTCTAAAAGCATATTAATTCCGTATTCATATATTAGTTCATCCAATATTTATAATTCTATTATAATATTATTTTTAAAATCTTATTCAATAAATCTGCTCATGAACAGAACATCGAGACTTCAATATGTGAGAGTTATTACAGGCGTATTACTCATTTTTTTCGTTTCCTGCACTTCCCCAACGGATAGTAATTCTGATGATGGTGCTACGCATGTGCCGGGATATACAGATGATACATTTTTTAGTACATCTGGCACTCAGATACTTAATCGACAAGGAGAACCTGTGGTAATCAAAGGGTTTGGTTTGGGGGGATGGCTGATGCCAGAAGGATACATGTTTAATATGCCGGGTGATTTTGGTCCAACGAAACTTAGAAATGCAATAAATGATTTGTTGGGAGAATCAGATACAGAACAGTGGTTCGAAGAATTCAGAACCAATTACGTTCAAGAAGAAGATATTATAGCAATGAAAGAATGGGGTGCTGATCATATTCGGGTACCTTTTAACCATAAGGTATTCTATGATATGGAGACGGAAGAATTCAACGAGAGAGAATTTGATCGTCTTGATCAACTTTTAAAATGGTGTAAGCAGCACAGGGTTGATGTGATACTTGATATGCATGGCGCTCCGGGTGCGCAAAGCAATAAAGAGATTGCTGATAGTGACGGTGAAGCTCGACTTTGGACAGAATATGAAAAATACATGCCGGTAACCATCAAAATTTGGACTGAAATAGCCCGTCGGTATAAAGATGAAACCATCATCATTGGTTATGATTTACTAAATGAACCTGTTACTCCAAGCGGATATGGAGCTGATGATGTATTACGTTTCCACACGGATTTAATACCCGAAATCCGAAAGATTGATGAAAACCATATACTTTTTATAAATGGTAATTACTTTTCCACTACTTTTGACAAATTAGATTTACTTGCAAGATATTATGATAATATCGTGTACTCATTTCATAAATACTGGAATGAAACTGATCAGGGTACAATAAATTATTTACTTGCATTAAGAGATCAAACAGATACCCCGCTTTGGCTTGGGGAGTCAGGCGAAAATTCTAACCCATGGTTCAATGAGACGGTTAATTTAGTAGAATCTAATGGTATTGGTTGGAATTGGTGGACTCATAAAAAACTTGAGACGATTACTTCTCCGTTATCGGCTCCTTCAAATCCTGAATACGAAAAAGTACTGGCCTATTGGAAAAATGAAGGCCCAAGGCCAACAATTGAAGAGGCTAGACAAGGTTTATTTGATATGGCTGAAAGCCTGAAAATAGAAAATACTACCTATCGTCCTGGTGTTGTTGAGTCATTATTTTCCACATCCTTTGACAATGAAAAAATCCCGTTTAAAGATCATGCAATTCCTGGAACTATAAATGCTGTTGATTATGACATTGGTGATCAGTTGGTAGCATATTCCGATGTAAACTATAAACGGGTCAATAGTGACCCTGATCAAACGGGTGGAAATATGGGTTGGGTATATCGAAATGACGGAGTGGATATTGAGGCTTCATCACTCGAAGACGTAGATTATAACGTAGGATGGACGGAAGATGGTGAATGGTTGGATTACACGGTGGATGTGACTGCCGGAACTTACAACATCAGGGCTATAGTGGCTTCACCATCTGGAGAAGGGCGAATCCGCATTTTCGCTGATGGCCGTCAGGTTGGGAATGCAGCTAATGTTCCGGCAACAGGAGGGTATCAAAATTGGAGACAAGTGAGTTTTGGTTCAGATCGCTTTATAGAAGGCACACAAACCCTCAGACTTCAAATTGATCAAGGAGGATTTAATATTGCTAAATTGGTCTTTAGTGAATAAGTGCTTCAAATAAACTGACAAGACCACAATGAACCTTATTGTTTGGCAAGAAATTGATAAGCTTTAAAGTATTATTGCTCTGAAAACGGGAAGTAGTATTCAGAAATTGGATACATCTTCATCACTGTCTTGGATGAACGGCCTTCAGTAAATAAATCTCATATTTTAAGTTAAATGAAAAAATATCTTCTATTATGGAGTGTAATTTGGATTATTAATAGTAGTACCGTCATGGCTCAAGGCAAAGAAGAAATTAAGGATCAGTTTCAAGCCCATACCTTCAAAGTTGAGGGGACTTCACTGAATTATCGTTTATTTTCCCCTGAAACGAAGCAGGGAGAAAAATATCCTATTATACTATTTATGCACGGAGCCGGAGAACGCGGCAATGATAATGAGCGTCAGTTGACAC
>JAVLBT010000183.1:0-5283 GCA_031580945.1 Gracilimonas sp. | reverse complement strand
GAAGTTCGAAGAGCGCTGTCGACTGGATGAAGCCGAAGCTATTGCCATACCGGTCTTCAACAGCCTGAAGGATCTTGACGGTGTTCAGCAAATTGAGATCGCCGGCTCCTTCCGTCGCGGATTGGAAACCATTGGCGATATCGATATTCTGATCGCAGCTGAAGAAGACCGTATTTCGGAGCTTTTTGATGTGTTCACTTCTCACGAAAGGGTCACGGAAATTTTGGGCCGCGGTGATACTAAAAGTTCGGTTCGTACCAAAGAAGGCCGGCAGGTAGATCTGCGGATCGTGAAGCCTGAAGAGTTTTCGGCTGCATTAATGTATTTCACGGGTAGCAAAGAACATAATGTGGTCATGCGCCAACGGGCCCGCGCCCGTGGAATGAGCCTGAATGAATACGGACTCTTCAAACTGACCGAGGATGGCGATACCGATTTTGATGCTCCAATTGAATTTTCGAGCGAAACCGATATCTACCAAAAGCTGGACCTGCATTTTGTGCCGCCTGAGTTAAGAGAGGATCGGGGAGAATTCGAGATCTATGAAGAGCAAAAAGATTTTCACTTGGTGACCGATGAAGACATCCGCGGAGTGATTCACGCCCACAGCACCTGGAGTGATGGAAAATACTCTATAAAAGAAATGGCAGAAGCTTGCAGGGAGCGCGGCTATGAATATCTGGGACTTACGGACCACTCCAAAACAGCAGCCTACGCCGGCGGACTTTCGGTGGATGAGGTCAAACAACAGTGGGAAGAGATCGACCAGCTAAATGAGGAATTCAAAGAAGCCGGAAAGAATTTTGTGATCTTCAAAGGCATTGAATCTGATATTCTCGCAGATGGATCACTTGATTATGAAGATGATATTCTGGAAGACTTTGATTTTGTGATCGCCAGTGTGCATCAATCCCTGAATATGCCTCGCGAAGAAATGATGGAACGGATGCGAAATGCCATCAAAAATCCATACACAAGAATTCTGGGTCACCCCACCGGACGATTACTACTGAAGCGAAATGGCAGCGACCTGGATCTGAATGAGCTGGTAGCCTTAGCTGCTGAGCACAACACGGCCATCGAGATCAACGCCAATCCACACCGGCTGGATATTGACTGGCGGTTTGGAAATAAAGCCCAGGAAGTGGGAATGATGACCTCCATCAACCCGGATGCGCATACCACCGAAGGCATCGATGACATTCCCTATGGCGTTCGAATTGCCCGAAAAGGAAAGTATGGGCCTGATCGTGTGCTAAATACAAAAAGCGCGGAAGAGGTGAGGAAGTTTTTTGAGGCAAGGTAGTAAGCTTCAGACCTGACAGGTTTCTAAAACCTGTCAGGTCTTTTTTATTTGAGCAATTTTATCCCTTTTAGCTGGATGCTTTTTTATCGAAGGTGTAAGTGGGACTATCACCTGTACTATTATTTTGTAATTCGATCAGACAATCTTCAAAATCAGCATTAGATCTTTCATACTCATCGAGTGCTTTTTGTATAATTTTATCCGACTGAACAACCAACCCTTCTGTATTCATGAGTTGTCGAAAAGTCTTGATTAGTTCCTGCTTAGAGTAGTTGTAAGAACTCCTCAACACCCATGCTGCTTCCATAATTACGGGTAGGTTGATTACTAATCCGACATCGCGATACTCTGCAAATAATTCCAGGACCTTTAAAAATTGTTCTTCTTCATCCCTTGCCAAATACCTGATGAGAATGTTCGTATCTATAGCTGGCATTACTTTTTATATTTTTCGCGGAAATATTCAGCTATTCCTTCATCCATTTCTTCAACAGTTTTAGCTTTCTGCCCCGGCCTATATAAAATGCCGGCCGTATCCATAATGGAATACGTTTTGGTTGTTACTTCAAGCTTGCCTTGCTCATTAAGTTCAAACCTTAATTTATCCCCGGGTTTCAAACCCAATTTATCCCTGATCTTTTTGGGGATGGTTACTTGTCCTTTGGAGGTGATGGTCGCTGTTGCCATAATTCTTACTTTTTTTACAATATGTAAGGAATTTGTCTATTCTGATAACCAACCACAACTTCTATAATTATGCAAGCTATCCAAAAAACGCTACCTTTGGAGCTGATCTTTCAACTTTAAAAGTGCTCGTCCGTGATCATAAAAAAAAGTGAATTCTCTGAACGTAAAATCGCCAAACTGGTTAAGGGAACAGTGGTTCCACGGCCTATTGCATGGATCTCATCAGTGGGTAATAGCGGAATTCCAAACCTTGCTCCCTACAGCTATTTCAACGTGATCTCTCATAACCCCATCATGTTCATCACTTCCATTGGTTTAGGACATAAAATTGGTAAAGAGGATAAAGACACCCTTTCAAATATCAGGGAAACGGGAGATTACGTGATTAACATGGTTTCAGCTTCATTGGCAGAGAAAATGCAGGTTACCAGCTCCATTTTTCCAAGGGATGTAAGTGAATTTGATGAGGCGGAACTTACCCCTGTCAAAAGTGAATTGGTTACCTCACCCCGGGTTAAGGAGGCGGCCATAAGCATGGAGTGCAAATTAGACCGTATTATGCAGATCGGGGACTTCAACCAGGTCATCGGCGAATTGGTTTGCTACCACATCAACGATGAAATATATATGGATGGCGAGAAGGTAAATTATGATAAATATGATCCCATTGGCAGAATGGCTGCTAATTATACCTATGTGCGGGATCTATTTTTTCCTGAGACCTAAATCTTAATATTCAATTCGTTCTTCAACATTTCCTAAACTATCATATTTGATCCAGGTTCCAACCTGTTCTCCATCTTCGTACTTCCCGTCCAGTTTTAACTGTCCATTTGGGTACCACTCTCTGATAACCCCGTCTAAACCTTTATTATTTTTATAAGGAAAAATAGTTCGCTTCTGCCCATTTCCATAGTAATGAATATTGGCTGTATCGCTAAAGATTGTGTAGCGTTCTAAATTACCATTTTCATCAAAAAAGCTTCTCATCGTGTCGCTTATGATCTCCTTTATCACATTTGTGTTCATTCCGGGGTAATAATAATACGTTTCATCCTCGTTCGATTCTACCATGAGATTTCCCCCGATACTCCATATTCGTTGAGTTCCATCCCTGTAATTTGCATCCATTCCCAACGTTCTGTTGGGATGCCAATATCGAAGCCGATACATCTTCCCGTCTTCAAATTCTCCCTGTAAATTCAGATTAAAGCGGTCTCGATGAAAGGTGCGGATATATCCATCATAGGGTTCATCCGTAATCTTGTGCACTAAAGTAAGTGTAGTATCTCTGAGCTGATATACCCGTTGTCCATTTAGCTGAATACTGCGGATATACTCACTGGGATAAACTGCGTTTCCTCGCTGATCTCTGAATTCTAATTCATCATATCCCCGAAGAAAGTAATGCGCCCTATTTTCTTTTATTTCACCCTCACAAGAAATAATCAGCAACGAGAGTACGATAAAGGGAAATAAAAGTCTTATTAAATTATTCTTCATGATATTGAACGCTGTTTCCTAATAAATATCCGTATGGTTTAAGTTCCTCAATTTCATCAAATACAACTTTTAAAATACCAATCAATGGCACAAACAATATCATTCCCGAAATTCCCCATAGCTCACCGCCTATTATCAGCGCAACCATCGCAACGAATGGGTTAATAGAGACTTTTGACCCCACGATTCGTGGAGTGATGAAATTACCTTCTAAAAACTGAACCGTCCCAAAAACTGCCACCACAAAAACGGGCGTTAGCAATGAATCGGTTAGCAGCAGGGCATACAATAAGGGCGGCAAAGCCCCAATGATGATTCCGATATAAGGAATAATAGCCAGTAAGGCAGCAAAAACACCAAAGAAAACGGCATGGTCCAGACCAACCAACAATAACCCTGTTGTATTTAAAACAGCTAAAATACCGATCACGGAAAGCATTCCGATAAGATAGTTTTGCGTTACATCCTGAATGCGATCAAGTAAATTATCAATATTTGACCCTGCTCCTTTTTTGACATCCACCAGCTTTCGGAAAAAGGTGCGGTACATTTCACGATAATACAACATGAAGAATATAAAGATAGGCATCAGCGTCATTACCGTAAACAAATTAGTGGTTGCACTAACAATTGAGCTTACATAATTACCACTTTGATCAATAAGGTTGTTAATACCCTGTTGCAAATACTCACTTTGTTCTTCCTGCGAAATTCCAACGGTCTCTTCAAGAAAGGTAATGGCTGTGTCAGTGGTGGTCTTCAGCCTTTCGGTCACTTCGGGAACTCGTTCTGAAAACTGTATAAACTGGGCCGATATCAAAGAAAAAACGCCCGCAAGTAATACTAAGACGAGCAATAGCGTAAATAGTATACTTCCGGCACGGCCGAGTTTCCATTTCTCAAATATCTCCACCAATGGATTTAGCAACATTGCAAAGAATGCTGAGAAAGCAAGGGGCATTAATATAAACTTGCCATAACTGGCCAGCACTAAAAGCAAGCCGAGCCCAATCATTATCAGCGTTGATTTCAGCCAAAATGGATATTTTTGAGGAGATTTAATTCGATGATGCTCCATAAAAAGCTATATTAATCCTTTATTATATTACAATGGCAATGATAGGTAATACCGTTTAAAAATGAACCTGTAATCTTAGTCGTATTCCTATTTAAAAAATAAATAAGGAAATTTGTTAACCGGGGTTTTATGAGAAAAGCAAAAAAGTTAAGCAAGAATACTACCACACTGCTCGCCTTTGCCGGAATCTTAGTTTGCTTATTTGGGCTGCAAATATCGGGAATTTTTGACCCTGTGGAAGAATCACTGCTCGATCAAAAGTTCAGGTCTTTTGAACGGGACGTTCCTAAAGACCGCGTTTCCCTTGCCATGATAGATCAAAAAAGCCTGGATGCGTTTGCCCAAAATCACGGTATATATTGGCCTTGGCCCCGAGAAGTGTATGGTGTTGTTCATAATTATCTAATGGCAAAGCAGGTTCGAATGGTGGTTTATGATGTACTTTTAGACCAACCTGATTTTGACCGGAATGGGATGTCAGGAGACCGTAGCGACCAGTTTCTGGAAATGATGTTTGGTACCTATCAAAATTCTATACTTTCTGCCCAGACAGTTGAAAGTGACAGCGGGTACGCCCTGAATGATTTAGACCGGTTTGTATACCCCATTAACTACAACCAGAGCGAGCAACTATATTCCGTTCATAATAAACCCATCCCACGATTTCTTCAAACTGCTCATAAATTAGGTTCCGTTGCAATTCCAACTC
>JAVLBT010000182.1:0-5286 GCA_031580945.1 Gracilimonas sp. | reverse complement strand
TCAGGTAAAGGTTCTTTGACACCAACTAAAATTCAATTAACAGGAGCCAAGGCGACTATTTTTGATGGGTCAGCAACTGGAAACCTGACCTGGAATGTCCCAAAACCCACCCAAACAAACATAGACTTTAGTGGAAAGCTAAATGGGTTGAAAGCTGATTCTTTCTTTCAGGAAACAAGTTTTTTGGGTGGAGACAGTAATATTCACAAATATCTTGAAGGAGCTCTTAGCGCTGAAGTCCAGTATTCATCCTCGTTAGAACCAACTCTTACCCCTAAGGTGTCTACCATACAGGCACAGGGTGCTTTCGGCATGACAACTTCGCGCTTAAAAGACCATCCCATACAGATGGAAATAGCTAAGCTCTTGAAAGTAGACGAACTTAAAAATGTTGCTCTCGACGACTGGGAAACTACTTTTGCCATCGAGGATGAATTACTTCGCTTTAACGGGTTGAACCTTACAAGTAAAGATATTGGAATTGAAATGCAGGGTACGCATCATCTGGTAAGCGATGTGATCGATTATAAAGCTACCATAGCCCTTCCGGGCCGCTTTAAGAAAGGAATTGCAAATGTGATATCTGAAAATGCTGCAAATGCCCTGCAGCAGGAAAATGGGACCATCGCAATTCCGCTCATAATTAGTGGGACATCAGAAAAACCAAAAGTTCGCCCTGATCAGGATGTTATCAAAAAAGTTGTAGAAGACTATCTTAAAGATAAGGGAAGTGACCTAATTAAAGGTTTATTTAATGGAAATTAGACTTCGACGAACCACATAAATTTTTATGCAAAACTATAAACAAGAACTTGAAACTGCCAAATATGCAGCAAAGGAAGCTTCAAGTATCATCAGAGATTATGCATCAAAAACTTCTTTTGATGTAAAACTAAAGGGGAAGAATGACCTGGTGACTGATGCTGACGTGAATTCGGAAAAAAAGATCATAAACATAATCCAAAGGGCATTTCCTGACGACCAAATTATGGCGGAGGAATCAAACAACAGATCTTCAATACCCGATGAACGAATCTGGATCATTGATCCCATTGATGGTACCACGAATTTTGCACATCAATTTCCGCGATATTGTGTTTCCATAGCTTTATGGGAAGATCAAATACCAAAAGCAGGACTTGTTTTGGAGGTTGCGAGTGGGGAATTATTTACAGCTTTAGAAGGTCAGGGCGCTTGGCTAAATGGAAATCGGATACAGGTTTCTAACAACACCGATCCGTCTTCATCTTTATTGGGAACCGGTTTTCCTTATAATAATCTGGAACTGGTAGACAATTACCTGGTACTGTTTAGGAAAATGATGGATAAAACACATGGCGTGCGTCGTCCCGGAACAGCGGCATGGGACCTTTGCAATGTAGCCTGCGGTAGGTTTGAAGGGTTTTATGAATATGGATTGAGTGCCTGGGATGTTGCTGCAGGCACGCTCATTATCAAAGAAGCTGGTGGTGTTATTTGTGATTGGGAGGGAGGTAATGATTGGTTATTTGGAGAACGTATTATTGCAGGAAATGAAGCGATCAAGAATTTTCTATTAGACGAAATTCAGGGATCCTTCTCAGCTGATCAACTAAAGAAATAAAAAAGGAAAGTAATATGCTGTTAGATGCCGTTTTATAGATTTTGCAGTTATTATTAAATATTGGGGTAGGATTTAATTCAAAGTGAAAAAGAGGTAATTTAGTTTTCAATTAATTACGTGTTACTCATGGAATTCTCAATTCGTCGCTCTACTCCTGATGACCTCAATGCCATTCTTTCCCTTGAAAAGAAAGTGTTCCCTCATTTTCAGCAAAGTTCTCGCCGCACACTTTCTCTTTCTTTAAAAAGTAGTTTTCAACAAGTTTGGGTTGCTGAAAATATATCAGATAATAAGCATAAAATACTGGGCTGCTTGATCTTATATATGTACAAAAAAGCCGTTCGTATATTCTCAGTTGCCGTAGATTCAGAAGAACAGGGAAAAGGAATTGGTAAGATGCTACTCAATAAAGCCCGTGAAATAGCAGTAGCTCAAAAAGCAGAACGGATCACATTAGAAGTGGATGCTGATAATAAAAAGCTAATAGAGTGGTATAAAAAAGAAGGTTTTGAATCGACTGAACTTTTAAAGGATTATTACGAGGAGGGAGTGGATGGGTTTAGAATGGTTCACACTCTTCCAATTGCAGAAATAAGAAATCGGGTCTCAAATTTGATCGTTGTGGATAACCCAGGCGACTGGAAAATGGATATGGAGAATGTGGAGGTGATGTCCTCAAGAGATTACTGCTCCAACAAAGGGGAGATTTCCGAACGGTCTGTGCGCGTATTCAATCTGTGCAATTCCTATCGATATCAGAGCATGGGATATTACGTCTCTTTATTGGCTTCTGCCAGAGAACATCGCTCTATTCCAAATGTGACTACAATACGGGACCTTGGAAACAGAAGTGTTATTCAAACTATTGCAGATGATATTGATGAGGTGATTCAAAAGAGCTTGAGAAAAGTGAATGACACAACTTTTAAATTAAATGTCTATTTTGGGAGAACATTAGATGAATCATATAAGCAACTGGGAGCTAATCTATATCAGATATTTGAAGCACCAGCCTATAGTGTAGAATTTCAAAAGTCAGACCGCTGGGAGATCAAAAAGATAAGTCCTTTGAGTTTAAATAAAATAGAATCTGATATTCTGCCAAAGGTGAAAGCATATGCCCAAGCATATTTTAAAACACAGCGATTTCAGCGTTCAAAATTAAAGCATTACAAATATTATCTGGCTGTATTGGTGGATCCCTCTGAACAGAATCCACCTTCTGATAAAAAAGCTTTGAAAAGATTGTCAGAGGCTGCGGAAGATTTTGAAATATATACGGAAACGATTACGAGGAAGGATATTCATCGGCTACTGGAATTTGATGCATTATTTATTCGGGAGACTACCAACGTAAATAACCATACCTATCAATTTTCAAGGAAAGCCTATGCGGAAGGTTTAGCGGTTATTGATGATCCCTGGTCTATTTTACGATGTTCCAATAAGATATTTCTACATGAAAGTTTAAAGTTGAATAATATTTTAACTCCTAAAACGAATGTATTTGTCAGGGGAATGGTGAAAAGTCAAGACCTGCAATTACTTACATATCCAATTATTTTAAAACAACCGGATAGTGCATTTTCATTAGGAGTTACAAAAGTGAAGAATTCTGAGGAACTGAAAGAGTCTTTAGACCGCCTCTTCAAACAATCTGATCTTGTAATTGCACAAGAATTCCTGCCCTCTGATTATGACTGGCGCATTGGAATGCTGGATAATAAACCTCTTTTCGCTTGTAAGTATTATATGGCAAAAGGACACTGGCAAATTTACAACTGGAAGGGGGCTAAAAAAGACCAAACGGGTGCAGCCGAAACAATGAAGATAGAAGATGTTCCAAAAAAAGTACTTAAAACAGCAACTAAAGCGGCTAACGTGATGGGAGATGGCTTGTACGGAGTAGATCTAAAAGTGATTGGTGATCAGGTGTATGTTATAGAAGTAAATGATAACCCAAATATTGATACCGGAGTGGAAGACAAAGTTCTGGGGAAAGAACTGTATAAACGTATCGTCCAGTCGCTTCTGACAAGAATAGAAATGGCTCGAAATATTGAACGGTTTGTAAGTGTTGAGCCTGATTAGGACTGCAAGCAAAAAATATTGAGTATTCCTGATCATTGAGAACTATTCCCATTGCAAACTAAATGGCCACATCTATCAGCAGATATTGCGGATAACTAAATTCATGAAAAAAATAGTCCGTCGATTTCCTAACAATGGAAACTGTAAATATGGAGTATGATTATTTTTGTAAGGAAATAAATTATCTATTTGGGCTGCTTTCAAAAAATGCATTCAAATTCTTCATAGGAGCAGGGGAAAGGTAATACTTAAAGGGTTCTCCAAATTCAAATCCAGCTAAATGCCCAAAATATCGGGCGCGGGCTTCATGCTGCTTGAAGTAAGCTTCGGAAGAAATATAGGTCTCCGGTTCTTCATCGGGTACAGATACATTGAATTGAGTGGAAAAGGCAAGGATAGCCTTTCGTTTTGTTTTCCACTGATCCGAAATATCATAAACGATATCTGGTTCAAATGGGCGATCTTGCATATAATGTAAAATATGGGCGGGTCGCCAGGGTTCTTGAGATTCTCCCTTCTCATTATTTGTGACAATTTTCTGAAGTCCCGAGTAAAAAAGTGCATCAATGCACAATCGGGTTCCTTTTCCATGATCAGGATGCCGGTCAAATGGGGCACCGACCAAACAGATGTGGGGTTTTGTTAAACGTATGAATTCAATGATCTTGAGCTGATTTTCACGAGTATTATGGATCAATGAGTCTCCAAGGTCGAGATTTACCCTATAAGAAATATTCAGGAGCTCTGATGCTTTCTTAACCTCTTTTGCACGGGTTTTTGTAGTACCTCTTGTACCCATTTCTCCCTTGGTCAGATCAATGATGCCAACCTTTTTACCCTGTTGGGTTAAACTGGCTATGGTTCCACCACAATTCAATTCAGCGTCATCTGGGTGAGAAGCAAATACAAGAACATCAAGTTTCATAGATCCTATTTTTTTATGAAATGTACATATTAAAACTGTCCTAAAAAGGCATCAAAAAATAGTAATTTAATTGAAACGAAATCTACGCACTTTCGTAACAATCAAGGCTGTCACCAAAAAAGGAATACATGAGATTTATAAATAGTTTTGCAGAAGGATTTCGGATTGCTCTTCAGGCACTTAAAGTAAATAAAGTACGCTCAGCCCTAACAGGACTTTGCATCATCATTGGCATTACCATGGTAACGATCGTGGATTCCGTGACCACGGGTATGGATATCACATTCGAAAAAAGTATGTCCATGATCGGGCAGAATGTAGTTTATGTAGAAAAATGGCCTTGGGGTTTAGGTGGTGAATATAAATGGTGGGAGTATCGAAACCGGAAAGAGATGGAGGTTGAGTATGTAGACCAAATCCGGGAATCGAGCCGTTTAGCTAAGCATGTAGCAGCATCGGTAAGTAGAAACGCATCGGTACGATATCAAGAGAGGTCGGCAGAGAACGTCGGGCTAACCGGTTCGAGTGCAAATTATCTTGAGATTCAGGGTTTAGATATTGAAGAAGGGCGAATGTTTGTAGAACAAGAGATTAGGAATGGATCAAAGGTTGCTGTGATCGGCAGTTCCCTTAAAGATGCGCTATTCCAGTTCGAAAATCCCATTGG
>JAVLBT010000181.1:0-5321 GCA_031580945.1 Gracilimonas sp. | reverse complement strand
AACTGTACCATATTTAGTTGCTATTCCAACTCCAGAACCAATGTTCACTGTCAATACTCAGAGCCTCTTGCAGCAGCGAAAGGGTGATAATATGGGCATCAGGCAGATCTGGTTTGTTGGGATAGCGGTGAAGGTTCCCGTCCTCATCAAGTTCATCTGCCAGGGTTTGTTTGACGATGGGTAATATTTTATCGAAATTGGTTTTTAGGTCGTGCATAAGGGTGGTGTTTTTGTGGAAATTAACACCTTTAAGATAAGTATTATTAGCCTTTTGCATGACCTTTTTTAATATAATTTTGTTAAACTCTTTTACCAGCAATTACACTTTCACCTATTATGTGCTAACCGGTAAACGCGTTCTTGAAACTAAATTTGAGGATGGCTAATTTCGTCCTTCAAAAAAACATATTTACACTCGCTTCGATAGACCTGAGCCGCTTTCATTACTGATGCTTGAAGCTTTTCGGCAAGGCGAGTTAAGTAAAATAGCCATATTTAACGGGTTATGGGTTTAAAGATGGTGAACCTGCATTAGACGGGCGGCCTTCGAATGAAGAGTTATGTGAAGAAACCTACTAACAAGGGGTAAATAAATGGTATATAGTCTCCAGATAACTTTTAATTACAGTATTATTTTTGTAATTTTATAACTTAACCGGTTAAATTAAGCCTAATTTTATGGTTCTGAAGTAAAAGAGTTGTTTATGGATGGGACCTCACCTTTACCCAAGATTTTTTCATGTGGTAAATTTGATCACTGTGAAACAAAATCAGATGGTGCCGAGCTTATATAAAGTTTCTACAAATTATCTAAAACCTTGAACTAATAATTTTTTTAAAGCAATGTTTAAATTAAACACACAGAGTTTAAGTCACTATCTCAATGGAAAATTTTTGGCCTATTCCATGGTGATTCTAATCATTACCCTTTTTTATTCATGGAGTGCTAACGGACAAGACAAAGATAATGGGTCTTTATTAACAATCGTCAAGGATTATGCTGAAGCCATGATTGAAGATGGAAGAGATATATATGGTGAAGAGCATTCTCCACTTTTTGCAGCTGTCTTGAACAGGGAAACTATGGATCTTGGTTCAGTAGAAATATTTGGAAGTGTTCCTGGAGTCAGGGAAGGAGACAGGTCAATTGAAGGGGCAAATCCCCAAGAGGATACAGGTCTTTACGCAATTTTATACGAATTAACAGAATTGACTGGTGAAGAGAAATATGCTAGGGAGGCGGACAAAGCCTTGAAGTTTTTCTTCAACCGAGGCCAGAGTCCTGAAACCGGGCTATTGGCATGGGGAGAACACCTTTTCTGGGATCTTGTGGATGAAACATATGGAGGAGGGGATATTCATGAAATAAATGGGGAGTGGCCTTATTGGGATCAAAGTTACACGTTAGCCCCGGATGCAAGCTGGAACTATGTAATCGGGCTTTGGGACCATCAAATAGCGAACAAAGAGACAGGTAACTTTGCCAGACATACGAAGTGGTCAGAACACGGTCCGGAAACAGGAACTGAGTTTCCCAGGTATGCGGGACAGATGATTTTGGATTGGGCAATAGCCTATGATCGTGAAGAGAATAAACACCGGGAGCGAAGAGACGATATGTTAGAGGCTATTTCGGTTGTTATAGGCCGTATGGAGCACAATATGTCTATAGCGAAAGCAGGTTATTTACCGGCAGGTACTACGGAAGTGGGAGATCATATCAATGTTGCCTGGATGCCGAATAACCTGGAAATGGCCAGAACGTTTTGGAAGGCAAAACCGTACATAGAAGATGTAGATAAAGACCTTGCGGACAGAATGGAAAAACTTGCATTAGAGCAGGATCTCGGCTTTCACCAGGCCCCACACAAAATTAGTTCAGGAGGGGGCTTTGCCACAACCCTTCACGCACAAACTGGTGAACCGCGAACACGGGATATGAATAAGCCCTATACAGCCGTTTGGGCTACAGGGTATGGACACGGCACACATGCTGAATTAGCTAACTTAAGTTTTAAACGACATGAGCAATTAAAAAAGAGCCATTCAGAACTGGCGAATAAATACAAAGTACTTATATTGGCAGCCGCAGAGCAATATCTCTCGGCAGAACCCAATTTGGATGACCTTCACAAACCTGACGCATTTTCCAGTATTATTGAACTGATGCTTCATGCTTACAGCTTAACTGATGATAAAAAATATCTGAACCGTGCTGATGAGTTCGGCCGGATTAGCATCGATCTTTTCCTTGATGATGATCTCCCCCTTCCGAAAGCAACCAATCAGCATTCACACTATGAAGCGAATACCGGGGGGGCTGAATGGATGCATACATTATTAAAATTGTATTTAGTTCAACAAAACTATTTACAAAAAAAATAAATATGGGATTTGATATGCAGCCAAATTCCGTTTATACAGTGAAGGGAAAACAATGGGCAAAATTAAAATTGTAACCCCAGAAAAGGGATTTTATTGCAATACCTATTATGATAAAAATCCTTGGAGCCCATCTGTAAAGTATCTGGCTGTAACTAAACTTCCTTATCAGGATCAAATAACCGTATTGGGCGATACCGCCGAAGTTTGCATAATTTATCTTGAAGAACAAAGCATACACACGGTTTACACCACTAAATCATGGGGCTATCAGTTGTGCTAATACACATTGGGGAGAGTCCGATCGTTATGTATATACAAACGATTTTATTATTGGTTAACATGCTGTCTGTGTTCTTATTGATCTGAAAAGGGGAGAAACTTTGACTTACGAAGGTCCCAAGTACGATATAGATAATAAAGGGACCCTGATTATTGGCCCTAGCTTGGAATATCTAAATACTACTCAATATGCTTGTAACATTCAATGACTTTAAAGACAACATAAAATATATACTAACTAAACTTAAATAATTATGAAAAATGATTTCAGTAAATTTTATAGTTTCATTATAGTTCCTTCAATAGTGTTATTATCAGTTTCTTGTACTTCAAAAAAAGAAGTTCCTAAAGAAGTGGCATTAGCAGACAAACAATTACGCGTGTTGAAAAATAATGCTGATCAGCAATTGAAAAATGTTTCTGAAAGCAGTGAAAAACCATTAGTATTTCCCCGTAGTGTTGAGAATGGAGAAGAGATAAGGTTTGTATCCTCCTCTGACTGGACCAGTGGATTTTATCCCGGTACTTTATGGTACATGTACGATCTTACAGGAGATGCACACTGGAAAGAAGCGGCTGAGAGGCATACTGGTTTAGTGGAACAGGAAAAGCTAAACAGCTCTGATCATGACATTGGGTTCAAAATTTATTGCAGCTTTGGGAATGGCTACAGGTTAACTGAAGATCCTCATTATCGAGATGTAATTATAGAATCCGCGGAAACCCTAATTACCCGGTTTAATGAAAAGGTTGGGGCAATACGTTCCTGGGATCATAATACTGACAAATGGGATTTTCCCGTCATCATTGATAATATGATGAATCTTGAATTGCTTTTCAGGGCTACAGAAGAAACAGGGGATTCAACATTCTATGATATAGCAGTTACCCATGCTAATACAACATTGGAAGAACATTTTAGAGAAGATAACAGCTCTTATCATGTCATAGATTTTAATCCTGAATCCGGGGAAGTTAGGAAAAGAAATACGCACCAAGGCTTTGAACATGAATCCTCTTGGGCTCGAGGACAAGCATGGGGTTTATATGGATTTACAATGACCTACAGGTTCACAAAAGACACGGTTTATTTGGACCAAGCTGAAAAAATTGCTGAGTACATTCTAAATCATCCTAGTATACCTGATGATATGGTGCCATATTGGGATTATAATGCTCCAAATATTCCGGATGAACCTAAAGATGTTTCAGCAGCTGTTATTACTGCGAGCGCATTATTTGAGTTAAGTACCTTTGTAACAAGTGATAGTGAGTCTTACCAAGAAAAAGCTGAGAATATATTAAACAATGTCCAACAAGGATATACGTCTGAAGTCGGAGAAAACTTTGGGTTTTTATTAGACCATTCAACAGGCCACTATCCAAAAGGTAGTGAAATTAATGTTCCTATTATATATGCGGATTATTACTACCTGGAGGCTATCAAACGTGGAGAAGGTTTGGTTAATAATGGTGAAATAAACTAAATAAAACTTTAATGCAATTTAGCCTAAACAACTTCGAATGCACTTGTTATTCATTGAATGCTTGTATCCACCCGTCAACTACATTGTTGAATGGAGCCAGCCCATTGACTTTGGCTGGCTGAAGTTCTCAGGATATAGAGTTTGCACGTCGCTGTATTTTGTTTGCTGAATGTGGATGAAAGCGAGTATGGCAAAAGCCAAAACGGACGAAGAGGTGGCCGAAGTCCTGCAGGTCACAGTGCGAATCATTGAAAATATCCGTAAGCTATTTATCATGGGTGGATTTGAAGTCGCTCTGTATGGGAAGCCATGCCAGAGAACCTATGATATCAAAATGGACGGTGATGCCCAGGCTCATTTGATTGCCTTAAGCGCAGTGAGCCTCTTAAAAGGGTACAGCCGATGGTCGCTCAGGCTGCTCTCGGAGAAAATTGTCGAATTGCGTTATGTTGACTCGTTGTCTCATGTAATGGTGAGAAGGGTTCTAAAAAACGAATTGAAACCGTGGAAGAGCCACTGTTGGGTGATTTCTCCGAAGCAAAACAGTGCGTTTGTGGCAGCTAAGGAGCAGGTTCTGGATGCATAAAACGCCCCTATGATCCATTGCATTCGGTTGTGTGCATGGGCGAGTCACCCCGTCAGTTGATCACCGAGGCGCGGAGGCCGGTTGTGGGTAAACAAGGACAGGTAAAACCTTATGACTAAGAATATGTATGTAAAGGCATCTATACGTGCTTCGAATCGGTGGTAACCATTAGCTCGTCCAAAAAAGAATATGTGAAACCAGTAGTGTCCGGTTAAACTAATTTCATTTTCTTGTAGAATACTGCGGTACATTGGAATACATGCTGTTGGGATTTTCTTGGACTTGACCTCGTAGTTTGCGCGAGTCAATACGGTCCAAAACAGATAAATCCAGCACATTTTATGTATACCGGTAAAACGGTCTTTGCTCAACTTATGGATTTTGTTCACAAGTATGAATTCCATAAAATCGTTAAACGTCACAAAAGTAATAACCGTGTACCCAAACTTACCTGTCGGAAACACTGAAGTACTCCCCAATTGTTAGACCACTGGGTAGGTTTATAAGTTTATGGTTAAGCGGTATGGAGGTAGAGGTCTATGGGTTTTCTACGGTCAATGCCTTGGTGTCTTCTTCGGTTGTAT
>JAVLBT010000180.1:0-5348 GCA_031580945.1 Gracilimonas sp. | reverse complement strand
GATGGTACCGTCCTTTCCACGGAGAAACTTCCTGAAAAATGGCAGCTTAAATTCAGTGAGATTCCGGGACGTAAACAAGCGCCTGCCCGAGCAGATATACAGAATAAAGCCCTGCAAGAACCTGACCCGGAATACATGATCCGTTTATTTGAAGATTTCAGGGAGCAGGTGGTGAATGAATAAAATATATTTGAAGTAACTTCGCAGCGTCCGATAGGTCGGTCCAACGAGTGTAGAAAATTACATAGTTGCCCTAATGATCAAACGCTACGAGGACCGAAGGACGCTCGTAGGTTCTGTAATTTGTCTTAATTTGGAATAATTATTGTTTAAAAAAATAGATAAGATAAAAGTCTTCCCTTTAGGGAAGTGCCGGACTGAAAGTATGTGAAGCCTGGCGATGGGTGTTAGTGCCATGGAGTTAAATACCAGATTCCAGCAACCTTGCCCTTGGCTTACACCCTCCGCCTCGTAGAACTCGGCGTCTCCCTCAAGGGAGGACTTTTTAATAGATTTAAAATCAAATAAAACTAAAGATTCAACACTAAACTTGGATATGACCAAAAAACTCATCATAGTTTCATTCATTTCCCTGATCCTATTACCTCTCGGGTTGTCTTTGGGGTATTCATTCCTGTACAGTATCGGTAGTGCGGGACTGTTAAGCAGTGGGTTGACTTTAGAATATTGGGTTGAACTTTTTAGGGGCGAATTTCTACGGTCTATATTGTACTCCTTTTGGGTGGCCATGGCTTCAGCGACGGTAGCTTTGGTACTGGCACTCAGTTTTTTGTTCAATCTTCGCCGCCACTTTGAAAAGCCCGGAACTTACCGGTTATTATTTTTACCGCTTACCATTCCGCCCATTGTGGTGGGTTTTGTCATATACCAAATGTATGCGGGAAGCGGAATCATTTCAAGAGTGCTCTATCATACGGGATTGATCTCAGGCACGCAGGGATTTCCGGCTTTAGTGCAAGATCCATACGGAATTGGAATTATACTGGCGCATATTTTCATCGTATTTCCATTCTTTCTGCTGGTACTGCTGAATGTCTATAAAAATGAAAACCTTGATGAGATCGAGCGGGTGGCTCTTTCAATGGGAGCGTTTCGAAAAACGATCATTTGGAAATTGCATCTTCCCATCTTGATGCGCGGAATTTTTCCTTTGCTCATCCTGTATATCATCTTTTTTATGGGAGCCTATGAAATTCCATTGTTATTGGGTCAGTCATCCCCTCAAATGATCTCAGTATTGATCCTCGAAAAATTACAGCGCTTCAATCTTGGGGATATTCCTGTAGCTTACTCCATGGCCGTATGGTATGCCTTGATCTGTATTGGTACCATATCCTACTTGTTGATGAAGTACCGAAGGAAGGAGGCATTATGAGCAAGAAACTAACACTTGGATTCCTTTGGCTCAGCTTTATTATACCATTCGGACTGCTGATTTATCTCTCGTTTTCAACTCAGTGGTACTACCCCTCATTGACCTCACATCCATTTACTTTAAGTCACTGGGAATCTTTTTTTTCGGGAAGTTCAGGATTGTTCAAAAGTGCAGCCCTTTCTGTTTTTATATCGCTGACGGTTAGTTTTTTGGCAACGACCAGTGGGTTTTTCATAAGTCGGGGAATAGCATATCACACAAAAAGCCGATGGTGGTTGGTCTCAGCTTATTTCCCCTATGTGATTGCGCCGGTAGTGCTTGCGGTGATGCTGAATTATTACTTCCTTCAGATCGGTTTTTCCGGAACGCTTATTGGGGTGATGGCAGCTCAGTTGTTGATCACCTTACCCTATGCTGTCATTTTCTTTTACGGATACTGGAATCAAAACATTCGCAATCTTGAGAACCTGGTGGCTACGATGGGGGGGGATTTCATGCAGAAAGTGAAACATGCGAGTTTGCCATCGGCCAAAGGTTTGCTGGTGATCTGTTTTTTTCAGTGCTACCTCATCTCGTGGTTTGAATATGGCCTCACCCAATTTATTGGTATCGGAAAAGTAGAAACACTGACCATTATGGTGTATCGTTTTGTGACTGAATCCAATCCCTACTTAGCGGCCCTGGCGGGGACACTTCTGATTGTCCCACCTATTGTCTTATTATTTGTGAACCGAAAATTCATTTTTCAAAAAGGCTGGAGCCTGTGATATGATCGAAGTCAAAAATTTGAGCAAATCATTTGGAGAAGAAAAAGTACTAAAGGACCTTAGTTTTAGCCATCAGGAGCACCAGACACTTTCGATTTTGGGAGAATCGGGCAGCGGTAAAAGCACTTTGTTGAAGATCATAGCTGGTTTATTGGATGAATTTTCCGGGGATATTCTGGTGGATGATAGATCCATTGCAAAGCTGAAACCACAGGATCGCGGAGCAGTGTATTTGTATCAGGAACCACTATTGTTTCCACATTTAAATGTGGAGCAAAACATCGCTTTTGGACTGCGGATCAAAGATGAAGATACTGAACGTGTAGCAGCGGAAACAACCAGAATGATCCAGCAGTTAAAGCTGACCGGGCAGGAGAAGAAATATCCGAACCAGCTTTCCGGGGGACAAAAACAGCGTGTGGCTTTTGGGCGGGCATTCATTATTCACCCGAAAATATTATTGCTGGACGAGCCCTTTGCCAGTCTTGATCCCGGCACCCGACAGGAAATGCAGATCCTCTTCAAAGAGATCGCAGAGCAGGAAAAAATCACCAGTTTGTTTGTAACACATGATCTGAAAGAGGCCCTCCTGACCGGTGATCGTTTTGGGATGATGGAAAATGGAAATTTAAGAGTTTATGATACCCGGGAAGCGTTCATCGATGATTCCGGAACCGGTGTTAAGCAAGAAATCGAATTTTGGAAAAACCTGAAGTGAAAGGAGTTAAATAATCTTTTGGGTAATCCATCACAAATTGTTTAGGTGTGGATTTAGTATATAATTAGTGAAATAGTCTTCCCTTGTGGGAAGTGCCTTACTGAAGGAATGCGAAGTCTGGTGATGGGTGTTAGTGCCAAGGATAAATGGGTTGTAATCAGGTTAATTATTTTTTTGATCTTTCACCTCTTACAATAATTATAGAGCAATCAGAATTTAAAAATGAGATATCAAGCCAAAAGTTATGATCCTTATAGTTGTCAGTTAAATCAAGGACAAAATTCGTGAAGCAGCATATCATATCTACTAGTCTTATACTTCGACCTCTTTTGTTTTCTCCTTCACCAAGGAGAAAGACGTTTTGATAGAAATCAAAGCTATACCTAACCATCAATACTTTTATCAAGAACAAGGAATATCCTCTCCTTGCGAAGGAGAGGACTTAGGTGAGGTCGAAGTTTAAGGCTAATGGTTTAGCAATGGCTTTTAATGCTTTTTATGATCAACTACACCTTATAAACCATGATTAGTAAAAATTAAAGCAAGAGTTTTTCGAATTGAATACAATTAATTTATATCAACGAATTATCTGATATTTACAAGAGTGACAACAATTATGCTTCAAAAAAAAACATGAATCCAGAAAAATCCATAGCAATAATTTTAGGAAGCGCATTTGAAGGAAGCTTTGCAGAGCGACTCCAACTCAAAGAAGAAAAAGTTGAAACCGAATTCGGTGATATCACCTTATATCGTTCAAACTTGAGAAATGATCGTCCGGCTTATGTGATCTTCCGTCATGGACTTCCGCATTCCATGCTGCCCAATCAGATCAACTATCGCGCCCAGGCAGCGGCTCTCAAAAAGGTAAACTGTGGAGTATTACTTATCAACAGCTCCGTGGGGGTCATGGACGCGGAGTTGCCACTGTATCAACCCATGCTTGTTACCGACCTGTTGATGCCGGAAAACCGACTGCCTGACGGTTCTACCTGTACCATGTTTCCTGAGCCATCCGAAGATCACGGACACTTGCTGATCAAAGATGGGCTTTTTTCATCTACGTTAAATACATTGCTAATCAGTCAGCACAAAGAAGAAATTTATCAGGCTGAGGAGGGAGTCGTATTTGTTTATGCCGGAGGACCTCGTGGAAAAACCCCGGCTGAAAATCGGATGTGGGCTCAATTGGGCGGACAGGTTAATTCCATGACATTGGCTCCAGAAGTAGTCCTGGCGAACGAATTGGAGATTCCTACATCAGCACTGGTTGTCGGACATAAATATTCGGTTCCTGATGTTGAGAATCCAAAGCAGGAAGAAATTGGGGCAACACTGGAAAATGCCAGATCTGCCACCGAAAAGATTTTGTACTCTTTTTTGATAGAAGGAAATCCCGTGGAATATCAAAACGAAATGTATCGATTTAAAGATGAGTGAGTTATCAAAACAAAAGCTGTTATCTCTGATCGGGGAGTTACTTCCACAGGTTGAACTCACCGGTGAAATAGAGCGACTTAGCGGGGGCAATATTAATTTTGTTTGGCGGGCTGAAGGAAAAGAAAAAAATCTGATTTTAAAATATGCTCCACCGCACATAGCTACCGATCCAAATGTACCATTGAGTGAAAAACGGATCGATTTTGAGGCCCGAGTACTGAGGAATTTAGGCAAAGGAGGGAGTTTACATTCGATCACTAAAGCGAGAATTCGTCCACCTGAATGGTATGGCTTTGATCCTGAGCATTCTCTTCTCATTATGGAGGATGTTGGGCATTTTAAGGAGCTTCAAAAGGCAACAGGTTCACCCCAAAAAATTGGGATGAGATTAGGTCGTTTTATTGGGAAACTGCACCGAAGTACCTATCAGGATCAGGGCCTGAAAGAAAATTTTCATAATATTGAGATACAGAAAGTGCGTAATCAGTTGCAATATCAGCCAGCGCACAATTACTTGGGGAGTGCTGATAGTGAGGTAATTGAGGCAGTAAAAGAGAAATGTCAGGACTTGGGGAAAAGACTGTTTAAGCCCGGAAAATGTTTAGTGATGGGAGATCTCTGGCCGCCATCCGTCTTTGTTAGAAATGAGGATGAGCTCCGGCTTATAGACTGGGAATTTGTGCATTATGGCCGGCCTATACAGGATGTGGCACATTTTGCTGCTCATTGTTGGATGTGGTCGCAGACTAATTTTGAGGAAAATAATAGAAAATTTTGGATGACTCTTTGGGAAAGCTTTTGGAGAATCTATCAAAATACACTTGGAACGGATTTTGAAAAACTATGTAATAAAGGCGAACTGAGAGATTTCAATATCCATGCCGGAGCAGAGATATTGATTAGAGCAAATGGAGCATTTAGATCCGGTTACGTTTATGACAGATCCGCGAATCAAAAAAAACTAAGAACAGAAGCAATAGAAACAGCTATAGCACTCATCCTTGGGAAACAAACACTTTTTGATTGG